>DASXOA010000141.1:0-5323 GCA_036494675.1 Rugosimonospora sp. | reverse complement strand
TGGACTGTCCTATGTGGACGACTGATCCGATCGGGGCGGGTACGACACTTCGCACCCGGGACGCGACGGTACCGGCGATTCACACCGCGGCGGGCTGCTCCAGGATCGCCGGCAGATCCCCGGGGTACAGCACCCGCAGCCGCTGGGTCGGTCTGGTCAGCGCCACGTACAGGTCGCTGCGCCCGCGCGGGGATCCGGCGATGATGCGCGCCGGATCGACGACCACCACCGAGTCGAACTCCAACCCCTTGGCCTGCCTCACGGTCAGCACCGCGACCCGGCTCTCCAGGTCGGCATGGTCGCCCGTCGCCGCCTCCGGTACCGCGTCGGCGACCGCGCCGGCCAGTTCCTCGAGGTCGTCGGCCGGGACGAGGATGCCCAGCCGGCCGCCGTCTTCGGTCGCGGCCTCCCGCCGTACCGTCTCGACGAGGCGCGCGACGAGCCCGGCCGGGTCGACCCGCACCAACTCCGGCGGCACGCCCGTCTCCCGTACGGATCGGGGCAGCGGCAGTGCGGGGTCGATGTCGGCCAGTACCCGACCGGCCAGCGCCATGATCTCGGCGGGCGTGCGGTAGTTCACGGCGAGCTCCGCCAGCCGCCAGCGGTTGCCGACGTACGGCTCCAGCACCTGTGCCCACGAGGTCGTGCCGGCCAGGTCGCCGGTCTGCGCCACGTCGCCGACGAGTGTCATGGACCGGCTGGGGCAGCGGCGCATCAGCAGCCGCCAGGCCATCGGGGACAGTTCCTGCGCCTCGTCCACGATCACGTGGCCGAACGCCCAGCTACGGTCGGCGGCCGCCCGCTCGGCCGCGGTCAGGAACTCCCGCTCCTCGTGCCGCTCGCCGAGCAGCCCGGCGTCGAGCAGGTCGGTGGCGATGAGGATCTCCGGATCGATCTCGTCCTCCAGGTCGATCGGCCGCGAGCCGTGCAGGATCTCCAGTGCTCCCTCGGCGTACGCGGCCTGCTGGCGGCGGCGCTGATCGGCGAGCACGGTCGCGTCACGGTCGTCCTCGCCGAGCAGTTCGACCGTCTCGTCGAGCAGAGGCACGTCGGCCACGGTCCAGCCGGCCGACCGGTCCCGGTACAGCAGCGCCCGCTGCGCGTCGGAGAGCATCGGCGCGGCGGTGGCGATGCGCTCGGTGGACGAGTACAGGTCGGTCAGCAGTTGCTGCGGCGTGAGGATCGGCCACAGCCAGTCCAGCGCCGTCGCCACGGCGGGGTCGGCGCGCAACTCCCGGCGGATCTCCGCGAGGTCGGCGTCCTCCAGCAGTTGCCCGCTGCCCGGCGCGTCGTCCCCGCCCAGCGGGTCGTCGGCGAACGGGTCGGTACCGATGCGCTGCGCCACCTGCATCGAGAGGGCATGGATGATCTCGGTGTCGAACAGGGGGCGGGCCAGGTTGTGCGGCCGGCCGTAGCGGCGGGTCCGGTCGCGGGCCTCCTCGCACGTGGCGCGGTCCAGCCGCAGCGTGTCCTGCCACAGCGAGCCCCGGTCGGTGACGATCTCCAGGGCGTCGTCGGGCACCCGCTGGCGGTCCCGGATCGCGCCGGCCAGTACGTCGACCATGACCGTGCGGCCCTTCAGTTCGGCGGCCTCCGCCGGCTCCGGGTGCCCGGCGGAGACGCCCGGGTAGAGGTCGCCGGGGGTGCGCAGGAGCACGCCGGTCTCCGCGAGGGACGGCAGCACCTGGGAGATGTAGCTCAGGAAGGTGGCGTTCGGCCCGACCACCAGCACACCCCGGGTCGACAGCTCCCGCCGGTACGTGTAGAGCAGGTACGCCGCGCGGTGCAGCGCCACGGCGGTCTTGCCGGTACCGGGTCCGCCCTGCACGACCAGTACCCCGCCCAGGTCGGCGCGGATGATCTGGTCCTGCTCGGCCTGGATCGTCTCGACGATGTCGCGCATCCGGCCGGTGCGGCTGGCGTTCAGCGCTGCGAGCAGGGTGGCCTCCCCGGTCAGCCCCGCGTAGCGGGAGTGCCGGTCGGCGGTGGAGGCCAGGGCGAGGTCGAGCACCTCGTCGTCCACGCCGACGACCTTGCGGCCGGCGGTGCGGATGTGGGCGCGTCGCAGTACGCCCTGCGGCGCGGCCGCCGTCGCCAGGTAGAACGGGCGGGCCGCGGGCGCGCGCCAGTCGACGAGCAGCGGGTCGTAGTCGCCTGCCTCGTCGAAGATCCCGATGCGCCCGATGTGACGGTGGTCGCCATCCGGCCCGGCACCGCCGGCCCCGTCGGTTTCGGAGGCGGCCCCGTCGGCGCCGGAGGCGGCGGAGGTACCGGAAGCGCCGTCGGGCGCGAGGTCGATCCGTCCGAAGCACAGCCCGCTGTCCACGGCGTCCAACTGCGCGACCTGGTCGGCGTACATCCGGATCGTGCTGTCGCGCTGCGAGCGCTCCTGGTGGGTACCGCCGGTCTGGCCCATTGCCGTGGTCAACAGGTCCCTGGCGTGTCCGCGCATGGCGTCGAGGCGGCCGTAGAGCATCGAGACGTATGCCTGCTCAGCGCCGAGGTCGTCGGTCCGGCTCTCGTCACAGCCGGCTGGGGCAGCGGAAGGACTTGACAAACCCGTCTCCCTGGTATCTAATTCAGCAAGACGGAAGCGACTTTCGCGCCGTCTTTTTTTGTGCCCGAACTCCTTAAGATAGCGCACGCCCCCGGCCTGCGGCGACGAACGCGTGCCGCCCGGGCGCGAGGTAGCCGGGCGCAGGGTAACCGGGCCCGGGGTGGCCGGACCGCGCGGCGGGGCCGGCGGGCGCTGGCGGCGGGTACGCGTAGGATCCGGCGCGGGCGGCGTGGAGGAACCCGGTGCGAGTCCGGGACGGTCCCGCCACTGTGACCGGGGAGCGATCCGCCAACGATGGCCACTGGCGTACGGCGGGAACGCCGTGCGGTGGGAAGGCCGGGGGAGCGCGTCGATCCGGGAGCCAGGAGACTCTGGCCGCCCCGGAGACGCCACGCGGCGCCGCCGCCCACTGCGACCCGGGGCGTGGACCCCGCCGGGAGGTACCGTCATGCCGTCGTCGGTCTTTGTGCTGCTGTCCACCGCGGACACGGATCTGCTCGCGGCGCGCGCCGCCGGCCCGTCGTGGCGGGTGGCCAACCCGACCCGGATCGGGGCGGCCGACGTGCCCGCCCTGCTGGACGGCGCCGGGCTGGTGGTGGTCCGGCTGCTCGGCGGCCGGCGGACCTGGCCGGAGGGGCTGGCCGCGGTGCTGGAGCACGGCCTGCCGGTGGTGGCGCTGGGCGGGGAGGCGGCGCCCGACGCGGAGCTCGCGGCCTGCTCGACGGTACCGGCCGGGGTGGCCCACGACGCGCTGCGGTACCTGGTCGAGGGCGGCCCGGACAACCTGCGGGAGCTGTACCGGTTCCTGTCCGACACGGTCCTGCTGACCGGCGAGGGTTTCGCGGCACCGGTACCCGCGCCGGCCTACGGCGTGTACGGCACGCCCGAACACCGCGACGACCGGCCCACGATCGGCGTGGTGTTCTACCGGGCGCACGCGCTGGCCGGCAACACCGCGTTCGTGGACACCCTGTGTGCCGCCATCGACGACGCCGGCGCCACCGCGCTGCCGGTGTACGCGGCCTCGCTGCGCTCGGTCGACGCCGGGCTGCGCGACCTGCTGGGCCGGTGCGACGCCCTGATCGTGACGGTGCTGGCAGCCGGGGGCACCCGGCCCTCGGACGCGTCGGCGGGAGGCGACGAGGACGCCTGGACGGTCGAGGGGCTGGCGGACCTGGACGTGCCGCTGGTGCAGGGGCTGTGCCTGACCACCACGCGGGCGGTGTGGGAGGCCTCGACGGCGGCGCTGACGCCGATGGACGCCGCCATGCAGGTGGCCGTGCCGGAGTTCGACGGCCGGCTGATCACGGTGCCGTTCTCGTTCAAGGAGACCGGCCCGGACGGGGTGCCGGTGTACGTGGCCGATGCCGAGCGGGCCCGGCGGGTGGCCGGCATCGCGCTGGGCTACGCGCGGCTGCGCCACATTCCCAACGCCGGCAAGCGGGTGGCGATCGTGCTGTCCTCGTACCCGACGAAGCACGCCCGGGTGGGCAACGCGGTCGGGCTGGACACGCCGGCCTCGGCCGTGGCGCTGCTGCGGGCGATGCGCGAGGCGGGGTACGCCGTCGACGAGTTTCCCGAGGATGGTGACGCGCTGATCCACCAGCTGATCGCGGCCGGTGGCCAGGACGTGGAGTGGCTGACCGAGGACCAGCTCGCGGCGGCGCCGATCCGGGTGCCGGCGCGGCAGTACCGGGGCTGGTTCGACGCGCTGCCCCCGGCGCTGCGCGAGTCCATGACGGCGCACTGGGGGGCACCGCCCGGCGAGCTGTACGTCGACGGCGACGACATCGTGCTGGCCGGGCTGCGGCTGGGCAACGTGACCCTGCTGATCCAGCCGCCTCGCGGCTTCGGGGAGAACCCGGTCGCCATCTACCACGACCCCGACCTGCCACCCTCACACCACTACCTCGCCGCGTACCGGTGGTTGGCGGAGCACGTCGACGCGGTCGTGCACCTGGGCAAGCACGGGACGCTGGAGTGGTTGCCCGGCAAGGGTCTCGGGCTGTCCGCGGCGTGCGCGCCCGACGCCGTACTGGGCGACCTTCCGCTGGTCTATCCGTTCATCGTCAACGATCCGGGGGAGGGTACCCAGGCCAAGCGGCGGGGGCACGCCACGATCGTGGACCACCTGGTGCCACCGATGGCCCGCGCCGACAGCTACGGGGACCTGGCCAAGCTGGAGCAGTTGATCGACGAGTACGCCACCGTGGCCGCCCTGGACCCGGCGAAGCTGCCCACCGTGCGGGCCCAGATCTGGACCCTGATCCAGGCCGCCCAACTGCACCGGGACCTGCGGGTGGACGCCCAGCCCGGCGACGGCGAGTTCGACGACTTCGTGCTGCACGTGGACGGGTACCTGTGCGAGGTCAAGGATTCGCTGATCCGTGACGGGCTGCACGTGCTGGGCGCCGCGCCGCTGGGCCAGGCCCGGGTCAATCTGGTGCTGGCCGTGCTGCGCGCGACGCAGGTGTGGGGCGGGCGGGTCGGGGCGCTGCCCGGACTGCGCGCGGCCCTGTCCGTCCACACTGGACTGTCTGAGGACGCCGGGCGCTCCGGTGTGGACGCTCTGGAGGAGTTGGCCGTCCGGCTGGTGGCCGGCTGCGACGCGCGGGACTGGGTGCCGTCCTCGGTGCCGGCGGTGGTCACCGAGGTGCTCGGGGCGCCGGTACCGTCCATCCTGGAGGTTCTCCGGTTCGCGGCGACCGAACTGGTACCGCGGCTGGCGGCCACCACGGGCGAGATCGCGGCCGTGCTGCACGCCCT
>DASXOA010000140.1:0-2985 GCA_036494675.1 Rugosimonospora sp. | reverse complement strand
AGGCGGCCGGGATCGGCGCCAGGCACCTGGAGCCGTACACCGATCGCGGCGACAGCGTGCTGATCCTGATCAAGCCCCATGACGACGTGCCGAAGACGCTGGTCCTCGGTCAGCTGGTGCCGATCCTGACTGCGCTGCTGGTCGAGCACAACGCCGCGGTTGTGCGGCCGGAGCTGCGGGTACGGCTGCGGGCGGTGGTTCATGCCGGCGAGATTCACGAGGATGACAGGGGCTTCTACGGCGATGATCTCGACGCCGCCTTCCGGCTACTGGAGGCGCCGACGCTGAAGAAGGCGCTGAAGAAGGCCACGGCGTTTCCGCTCATTCTGGTGGTTTCCGAAGAGATCTTCAACGGGATCGTCCAGCAGGGCTACCTGGACGGCGCGGTGTTCGAGCCGCTGGTCCGGGTCCGGGTCGGTCGCCGGCAACGTCGGGGCTGGGTGCACCTCCCCGACCCGGTCAGCGTCGACCGCCCGGCCGTCAACCGCTGGCCGAGGGGTCAGCTGCCGTCCGCGCAACTGTCCATTGCGCCGGTGAACGGCCACGGCTCGTGGCAACCTCAGACGGAACCCGAGTCCAGGAGCGCAGGTTCCGGCGTCAACGGGCGCGCAGCGCCTCGACGAGGGCGGGGATGACCTGGTGCAGGTCGCCGATGACGGCGTAGTCGGCGTGGGCCAGGATGGGGGCGCCCGGGTCGGTGTTGATCGCGATGATGTGCTTGGCGCTGGCGCAGCCGGCGATGTGCTGGATCGCGCCGCTGATGCCGCAGGCGAGGTAGAGCTCGGGGGTGATCTTGGTCCCGGTCTGGCCGACCTGCTGCTTGTGCGGGCGCCAGCCCTCCGAGGTGACCACGCGCGACACCCCGACCACGCCGCCGAGCAGTTCGGCGAGCTCTTCCAGCGGGGCGAAGCCGTCCGGGCCGCCCACGCCGCGGCCACCTCCGACCACGACCCGGGCGGTAGCCAGCGACGCGCCGCCCGCCCCGGCCGGCGATTCGACGGCCCGAACCACCAGGTCGGCCTCGACTAGTTCCGGCTTGTGCACGTGGACCTGGAGCGAAGCAGGCGTTTCCGCGGAAACGGCCGCGACCGAGTCGGTGGCCACGGTGAAGAGCGCGACCGGCGCCTCCATGACCGCGTCCTCGAGCAGCAGCCCGGCCCAGCGGTGCCGGACCAGCCGGTGTGTCTTACCCTCGTCCGGGGTGACCAGCGTGCAGTTGGCCGCCATCGGCAGCCCGGTGATCGCTCCGACGTGCGCCAGCACCTCGTTGCCCCGGTCGGTCCCGGCAGCCAGCACGGCGGTCGCGCCGGTCTCCGTAGCCAGCCCGGCCAGCGTCCGCGCCCAGGCCTGCGGGGCGTATCCGTCAAGTGACGACGGCTCGATCAGGTACACGTCGGTAACGCCGTAGCCAGCCAGTGTGTCCTGGGGTGCAGCGTCGGCGAAGACGACCGCACTGACATCACCGAGTGAGCGGCCCAGGGTCAGCGCCCGTAGCGATGCGTCGGCGGGCTCGCCGCCGTCGAGTTCGACCAGGACCAGCACGCTCACGAGAGCACCCCCCATTCCTCCAGGACGCGGACCAGTGACGGGACCGCATTCACACCCTCACCCAGCACCTCGGCCTGGTGCTTGCCCGACTCGGGCACCCGGAGCGCCGATTTGCGCAGTCCTTCGGCCGCCCACTCGGGCGAGGACCGGTCGACCGCGGCGCGCTTGGCCCGCAGCCGCCCGGGCAGCGACGGGTACCGGGGAAGGTTGATGCCCTCCTTGACCGTGACCACGGCCGGCAGCGGGAGCGAGTACGCCTCCTCCACGCCGCGGTACTCCCGGCGCGCCACGACACCGCCATCCGCAAGAGCCAGGTTCTTGATCCCGGTGGCGACGGGCCAGCCGAGCTCGTGCGCGAGCCGCACGCCGACCTGGTAGTCACCGGTGTCGGCCGCCTCGTTGCCCAGCAGCACCAGGTCGTACGCGTGGGCCCGGACCTCGGCGGCGATGGCGGCCGCGGTCGCGATCGGGCCGAACTCCCGGCCGTCGGTCTCCAGCAGCACCGCCCGGTGCGCGCCGAGGGCCAGCGCGCCGCGCAGCTGCTCGATCGCGGCCTCGGGACCGAGGGTCAGCACGGAGACCGAGCCGCCGTCCCGCTCGGTGATCTGCACCGCCTCCTCGACCGCGCATTCCTCGTGCGGGCTGATCGAGAACCCGGACGCCCGGGTGTCGACCTCCTGCCCGTCCGAGGTCACCGCGATCCTGCCGCCCACGGTGGGGACCCGCTTGATGCAGACGAGTATCTCCATGACTGAAAACCCTTAGCTCAGTGATTCCTTGTGGGCGCACGCGCCTCCGTGGCAAGCCCGTCTGCCACATCCGGGATTGTCATGAATGTGGCGTTGTACACACTCTTTTGTGCACGTTGCCACATTCATACGTATCCGCCGAGGGGCGCGAGTGGCATGGCGTGACGATGATTCTGGTGGTGCGAATGTTCGGCGGCTGAGCCCCGGCCGACGGACGAGGCGTGCCCCCAGGTGACGCGGAACGCCGCGAGGGGCGCCTGCGGGAACGGGAACCAAGACATCAGCTCCTGATCCGCGCGTTCTCCGGGTCGAACAGGGGGGTCGCGCTGGCCCTGGCCACCGTGACCGGGTACTGCTCGTCCATGTACTCCACCAGCAGCGCGTTGCCTTCGACAGCCTCAGAAGCCGGCAGGTAGGCCATCAGCAGGTGCTTACCCACCGACGGGCCCGAGCCCGCACTGGTCACGTACGACGGCCGTCCCTTCGCGTCCACGAGCCGTTCGCCCGACAAAGACAGGATCGGCTCGCCGCCGAGCATGTACCTCAAGGAGCCGTCAGAAGACTCGTGCGAGTCCACGGTCAGCGTGCACATCACCGCGCACGGCGACTCGGAACGCTGCCGCAGGTACGCGTCCTTGCCGATAAACGACTGCGGCTTCACCTTGGGCCGGGTCATGCCGGCTTCGAC
>DASXOA010000139.1:0-22170 GCA_036494675.1 Rugosimonospora sp. | reverse complement strand
GACGGCCGGCGTCCTGCTCGACGCGCTGCGCACCGGCCCGGTGTCGATCGGCGAGTCGCCCGAGGGCCCGGCGCTGCTGCGCCTCGGCGACGAACTGGTGGCGGTCGGAGCCGACGGAACCGTGCTGACGGACTTCACCGGACAGCGGCGCCGGGTCCTCGGCGACCGGGTCGCGTTCCCGGCCATGCCCGGCCCGCACTGGCTGGAGGACCACCGGGCGCGGGTGCTGGCCGTCGCCGGCTGAGACCGTCCACAATAGACGGACGGTTGCCCGGTCTCGGCAGAGTCCCGGGGTCGGCGTGAGATCGACCCTGCCGCCGTGCAACAGTTCTCCGTCCCGCTTCGTCCTGGGTACGGAGGAGGTGGCCATGGAGTTCGAGGAGTTCGTCCGTGCCCGGTCAACCGCGCTGCTGCCCTACGGCTTCGTACTCAGCGGCGACCCGCACGATGCCGCGGACCTGTGCCAGGAGGCGCTGGGCCCGGCTGGCGCTGAGCTGGTCGCGGGTGCGCAACAAGAGCAACCCGGAAGGCTACGTCCGGACCACCATGGCACGCCTGCACGTCAGCAGATGGCGGCGCAGCCGGCGGGAGCATCTCGTCGGCGAGGTGCCCGAACAGGGCTACGCCGACGCGGGCCTCGACCGGGTCGACGGGGGTGGCGCGCTGTGGGCCGCGCTGGCCGCCGGGTCGGACAGCCACGGTCGCCCGCAGGGAGTGGTGGTGTGGAATCCGGCCACCGGGGTCTGGGCAGGCCTGGCGGCCCCGTACCACCTGCCGGAGGACCGGGTCGACGCCGACCTGGCGGTGCTTCAGGCGCAGTCGGTGCCCGGCGCGCCGATCGAGGTGTTCGACCTCACCGTGGCGGGCCGGCCGGCGTAGTCGGGCCGGCCGGCTCGGCGATCAGGGTCACCGGCCGGTGCAGCACGGGGAAGTTCACCGAGTTGGCGATGAAGCACAACTCGTGCGCGATCTCGTGCAGCCCGGCCGCCCGGTCGGCCATGTCGGCGGTGGCCACCGTCACCTGGGGGCGCAGCACCACCTCGGTGAAGTGGCCGCCGCCGTCGGGGGTCTCGACCATCTTCCCGAGCGGCGTATCCGTGTACCCGACGACCACGACCCCCGCGTTCACGCACGCGTGCAGGTACGACAGCAGGTGGCACTGCGCGAGCGCGGCGACCAGCAACTGCTCGGGGTTCCACCGGTCCCGTTCCCCCCGGAAGGTCGGGTCGGACGAGCCCGGAAGCATCGGCAGTCCCGGCGCGGTCACCTCGTTCCCCCGGCCGTAGGCGCGGTATCCGCTGGTGCCCGTGCCGCGGTTGCCGGTCCACGTGACGGTCAGCTCGTAGCTGTGCGTCCTGTCCACCCTCAACGTCCCATCCTTCCGCCGGACCCACTGGGTCAAAGGCTAATATCGCCGCTGGCGGGCGGCTGCGAGGAGCGGGCTGATGACCGGCGGGACCGGTGCGGTACGGGTGGAGCGTTCGGGGCCGGTGACCACGGTCATCCTGCACCGCCCGGAGGTGCGCAACGCCGTGGACCGGGACACCGCGCAGGCGCTGGCCGACGCGTTCCGGGCGTTCGACGCCGACGACGAGGCCCGGGTCGCGGTGTTGTGGGGGGCCGGCGGCACGTTCTGCGCCGGGGCCGACCTGCACGCGGTCGCGGCCGGCCGGGGCAACCGGGTCGAGCCGGACGGCGACGCCCCGATGGGGCCGACCAGGATGCGGCTGAGCAAGCCGGTCATCGCCGCGGTCAGCGGGTACGCCGTGGCCGGCGGGCTGGAGTTGGCGCTGTGGTGCGATCTGCGGGTCGTCGAGCAGGACGCGACGTTCGGCGTGTTCTGCCGGCGCTGGGGGGTACCGCTGATCGACGGCGGTACGGTCCGGCTCCCCCGCATCGTGGGGCTCGGCCGGGCGATGGACCTGATCCTCACCGGCCGGCCGGTACCCGCCGACGAGGCGCTGGCCATCGGCCTGGCCACCCGGGTCGTACCCGCCGGAACCGCGCGCCGGGCCGCCGAGGAGTTGGCCGCCACCCTGGCCGGATTCCCGCAGACCTGCCTGCGTCACGACCGGTCGTCGGTGTACGACGGGGCGGGGCTCGACCTCGACCGGGCACTGGCGGTCGAGCACGAGCACGGCAGGGCGGCGCTGGCCGCCGAGGCGGTGGAGGGCGCCGCACGGTTCAGCGCGGGCAGCGGCCGCTCGGGCAGCTTCGACTGACGCCCGCGGGGCTCAGGACCGGACGAACGCGGCCCAGCCGTCCAGCACCGCAAGCGTCTCCGCATCGCCCGGGGCCGAGAGGGCCAGCAGGCAGCGGTCCACCCCCGCCGCCTCGAACCGCTCCAGCAGCGCGGCGTCCGGGATCGCGCCGAACAGCGTGACCGGGACCGGTCCGCGTCCGGCGTCCGCCGCGCGCCGGCGCAGCGCGGCGATCCGCCCGGCAAGTTCCTCGACGCTGCCCAGCGGCCCGCACTGCGGGAGCCATCCGTCGCCGAAGGCCAGCACCCGATCCTCGGAACCGGGACCGTTGCCGCCGACCAGCACCGGCGGGCACGGCCGCGCGACCGGCTTGGGCCACGACCAGATCGGGTCGAAGTCGACGTACTGCCCGTGGTACTCGGCCTCGTCGGCGGTCCAGATCTCGCGCATCGCCCGTACCCGCTCGGCGAGCAGAGCCATCCGGGTACGCGGATCGGTGCCGTGGTTGGCCAGTTCCAGGCGGTTCCACCCGGCACCGACGCCGAACAGGAAACGGCCGCCGGACAGCCGGTCGAGGCTGGCCACCTCCTTGGCCGTGATGATCGGATCGCGCTGGGTCACCAGGCACACGGCCGTGCCGAGTCTCAGGGTCGAGGTGACCGCCGCGACCGCGGACAGCGCGACGAACGGGTCGTACGTGTCGGCGTAGCCCCTGGGCGACCGGCCGTCGGTGCGCGTGCTGGCGACCGGGATGTGCGTGTGTTCGGCGAAGAACAGCGACTCGAAGCCGCGTTCCTCGACGGCGCGCCCGAGGGCCGGCGGCGGCAGAGCGTCCGAGCCGGAGAAGGCGACGATTCCGATGTCCACCCGGCAGTCTCCGTTCCACGTCGACGACCCGCTGTCGATGCGCTTGTCGATGTACCGAACGCCGATGGTCGATCAACCGCGATCGGCGGTCAAGCCGGTTACCGGCGGCCGGGACCCGTGGCGTCCACCCGGTCGCCGCCGCGCTCGTCGGTCCCCACCGCGTTGTCCGGGTGCGAGTACCGCCGGCCGCGCAGTACCGAGGCCAGCGCGGTGATGAGCGCCATCGCCGTCGCCGCGACGAACACCGTGACCAGCCCGTGGTGGAACGGGCCTGAGATCAGCCGAGGGAACAGGTGGTTGCCGGTGAGCGCCGCCACGTTGGCCGCCGGCAGGGTGTGCAGGACTCCCGTCGTGCCCAGCAGCGTACCGATCGGGTTGTACCCGAGGAACGCGGCGAACAGCGCGCTGACCGGGGGCAGGTGCGCCACGTTCGCGGCGACCGAGTTCGGTACCCCCTGCGCGACCAGGCCGGCCGACAGCGAGTGCGGCAGCGAACTGGCCAGCCCGGCGACCATCAGCGAGAAGAACACGCCGATGGACAGCGCCTGGCCGGAGTTCTGGAACGTCGAACGCATGCCGGAGGCGACTCCCCGGCGGTTGTTCGGCACGCTACCCATGATCGAGGAGGTGTTCGGCGAGGAGAACATGCCCATGCCCATCCCGACCACGGCCAGCAGCGCGGCGAACAGCGGGTACGAGAAGTTCACCGGCAGCCCCATGAGTCCGAGGAACGACGCCGCGACCAGCAGAGCGCCGCCGGTGGCCAGCGCCCGGGCGCCGAACTTGTCGGACAGGTAGCCGGAGATCGGCCCGGCCACCAGGAACCCGAAGGTCAGCGGCAGCATGTAGATGCCCGCCCACAGCGGGGTGTCCTCGAAGGCGTAGCCGTGCAACGGCAGCCAGATCCCCTGCAGCCAGATGATCAGCATGAACTGGAGGCCGCCGCGGGCGATGGCCATCAGCAGCGCCGCGATGTTTCCGGCCGCGAAGGCACGGATCCGGAACAGCGCCAGGTCGATCATCGGCTCGGCGACCCGGGTCTCCACGAAGCAGAAGCCGGCCAGCAGCGCGACGCCGATGATCAGGCCGCCGAGCACCCACGGGTTGCCCCAGCCGGTGGCCCGCCCGCCGTACGGCTGGATTCCGTAGGTGATCGCGGCGAGCAGGCTCGTCGTACCGCAGATGAAGGTGACGTTGCCGATCCAGTCGATGCGGGCCCGGCGCGGCGCGCTGGTCTCCCGCAGGCTGCGGTAGGACCAGATGGTGCCGACGATGCCGATCGGCACGTTGACCCAGAACACCGCCCGCCAGTCGACCGCGGCCAGCAGCCCACCGGCGACCAGCCCGAGGAACTGTCCGGCCAGCGCGGTGACCTGGTTGATGCCCAGGGCCATGCCGCGCTGCCGCGCGGGGAACGCGTCGGTCAGGATCGCCGCCGAGTTGGCGGTCAGCATGGATCCGCCGACCGCCTGCACGATCCGCCAGGCGATCAGCCAGAGAGCGCCCTTGCCGTGGGTGAACGGGTCGATCGACAGCGCGAGGGAGCCGAAGCTGAAGATCAGGAACCCGAGGTTGTACATCTTGACCCGGCCGAACATGTCGCCGAGGCGCCCGAGCGCGACCACCAGGACGGCCGAGACCAGCAGGTAGCCCAGGATCATCCAGAGCAGGTACCCGATGTTGCTCGGCGCGAGCGGATCCAGCCCGATGCCCCGGAAGATCGCGGGCAGCGAGATGATCACGATCGAGGCGTCGAGCGTCGCCATCAGCACGCCGAGCGTGGTGTTCGACAACGCGATCCACTTGTACCGGTCCGGGTTGCTCACCGCGGCCGTACTCCCTTCCGAAACGCTCACAGCCGATCCGCCAGCCGGTCCAGCAGCGGGATCGCGTCGGCCAGCAGTCGCCGCTCGGCCGGGGTGAACCCCTCGGCCAGCGCGCGCACCATCCGCTGGGCGCTCGCCGAGGCGCGATCGTTCAGCAGCCGGCGCCCGGCGTCGGTCACCGACAGCACGACGCGCCGGCCATCGGCCGGGTCGCTCGCGCGGGTCACCAGATCGCGGCGCTCCAGGGCGGCCAGCGTCACGCCCATCGCCTGCGGCTGCACGCGCTCCTGCTCGGCCAGTGCCCCCGGGGTCGCCGGTCCGTCCCGGCCCAGCCGGGACAGCACGGAGGCCTCCGACAGCGTCAGTTCCCCGGGCTTGTGTCCCTGGCGCACCCGGCGCACCACGCGCCCGAGCACGACCCGCAGTTCGCCACCGAGGGCGACCGCGTCGGCGGTGTCCTGCTTCACTCCCACAGATGCTAATCGTAGACTTATCAATCTGGCTTTACAAAAAGGGGTGACGAGAGGCACGCCGGCGGGCGTGTCTCATGCCGGATCCCCGCCCTATCTCAGCTCCAGCCCCGTGCCGGATTCAGCCCGTGCCGGATTCAGCCCTTGATCGCCCCGAGCAGCATGCCCTTGGAGAAGTGCCGCTGCACGAACGGGTAGATCACCACGATCGGGAGCAGGGTGAGCGAGACGACGGCCATCTGCAGCGACAGGGGGGCGATCTGCTGGTGGCCGGCGTACTGGCCGGTGTTGGTGACCCCGGTGCCCGGCATGGAGTCGCCCAGCAGGGTGTACGTGTAGATCACCAACTGCATCGGCCACTTGCCGTTGTCCGGCAGGTACAGCAGGGCGTTGAAGAAGGAGTTCCAGTAGCCGACGGCGTAGAACAGCGCGATGACGGCGGTCACGGCCCTGGAGGTCGGCAGCACGACCTTCCAGAGGATGAGCCACTCGCCCGCGCCGTCCATCCGCGCCGCGTCGATGAGTTCGGGCGCGGTGCCGGCGAAGAACGCGCGCATCACCAGGATGTTGAAGACCGACACCGCGCTGGGCAGGATCAGCGACCAGTACCGGCCGTACCCGCCGAGCGTGGAGACCAGCAGGAAGCTCGGCACGATGCCGCCGCTGAAGAACATCGTGACGACGAGCGTCATCAGGATCGTACGGTGCCCGAACGAACCCGCCCGCGACAACCCGTACGCGCAGGTCACGGTCACCACCATCGACACGACCGTACCGACGACGGTGACCCCGGTACTGACCAGCAACGAGTGCACGATCAGCTGGTTGGTGAAGATCTGCTGGTACGCGGCGAGGGTCAGCCCGTGAGGCACCAGCACCAGGCCGTTGGCGACGTTGATCGAGGCCTGGGTGGAGAAGCTGGTGAGCACGATCGCGTACAGCGGCACGAGCACCACCGCGAGCACCACGAACATGATCACGCCCTTGCCGACCTGGCCGCCGGCCGTGGGCTTCTCGTCCCAGATCGGACGCTGCCCGGCCGGCCCGCGCCGGGTGGCGGCCTGCCGTGGCCGGAAGCTGAGCGTCGTCATTTGCGGTACAACCCATCCTCACCGAAGGCGTGCGCGAGCCTGTTCGCCGCCAGTACCAGAATCAGCGACAGCACGCCCTTGAACAGGCCGGCAGCGGCGCCATAGCTGAAGTTGTTGTTGACGACCCCGTAGTAGTACGTGAACGTGTCGAGCACCTCGGAGGCGTCCCGGCCGACCGCCTGCCGCTGGATGAGCATCTGCTCGAACCCCACGGTCAGCGCGTTGCCCAGCCGCAGCACCAGCATCAACACGATGACTCCCCGCATGCCGGGCAGCGTGATGTGCCACAGCCGCCGCCAGCGGTTGGCGCCGTCGGCGGCGGCGGCCTCGTACAGGGACTGGTCGACGGCGGCCAGGGCGGCCAGGAACACGATGATGCCCCAACCCGCCTCCTTCCAGATCGCCTGCGCGGTGACCAGGTACCTGAAGGTGCCGGGGTCGGTCATGACGTTCCAGATGCCGATGCCGTGCCGGCGCAGCACCTGGTTGACCACGCCGGCGCCGCCGAGCATCTCCTGGAAGATCGTGACGACCAGTACCCACGAGAAGAAGTGCGGCAGGTACACGACGGACTGCACGAACGAGCGGATCCTGCTGTTCATCACCGAGTTGAGCAGCAGCGCCAGCGCGATCGGGATCGGGAAGTACAGGATGAGCTGCACCGCGCTGATCACCAGCGTGTTCTCGAAGGCGTGCCAGAAGATCCGGTCGCTGAACAGGTTGGTGAAGTTGGTCAGCCCGACCCACGCACTGTGCCGGAAGCCCTGGTAGATGTCGTAGCTCTGGAAGGCGGTGATGGCGCCGGCCATCGGGATGTAGGTGAAGACGGCGAGCAGGAGCACCGCCGGCGCCGTCATGATCAGCAGTGAGCGGTCCCGCCGGATCCGGACGCGCCATCCCATCCGCCGCCGTACCGGTGGCGCACCGGCCCGGGCGACGTCGCGCGAGGCGCCCGGTGCGGCACCGTCCTCGATGATCGCGGACATGTCCGCCTCCTCCGCCTCGCCGCACCGCCGATCGGATGCGCCCCGTTCCCCCGCGCCGCCGCACTCCGCCGCCGCGCTCCGCCGCCGGTTCGCGCGGCCGTGCGGCGGCGTTCCGGCCCGCGCCCGGGCAAGAGCGCGGGCCGGAAACTCTCCCCCTACTGGCCGGTCCCGTACTTGCTGCGGATCCCGTCGTAGAAGGTGCGCAGCGCGTCGCCGCCCTGCTTGCGCCAGGTGGCGACGGCGTCGGTGTAGGCCGAGATCGGCTTGCGGCCGAACCGGACGTCGTCGATGGTGTCGTTGACGGCCTTGTTGATCGAGCTGTACTGGCTGGGCTCGGTGATGTTCATGTCGAAGAACAGCGGCTTGATCGCGTGCGCCACCGCGGTGCCCTGCCAGGTGGCGTAGTCCTTGGCCACCTGGGTGAACCCGTTCTTCACTGTGGTCGCGGCGGGCGGGCAGGCCAGGAACTGGAAGGTGGTGGCCACCTCCTTGTTGCCCTGCGCGGTCAGCACCGGATTGCCGTTGGTCATCGTGTAGTCGACGCCGGCGTCGCCGAAGTTCACCTTGAGCCACTCGGCGGAACCGTACGGGGCGGCAAGGTAGTTGGCGATCGCCAGGCACTCCTTGACCTGCGCGGCGGACAGCTTCTTGTTGAGGTAGCTGAACATCGCCGCGCCGTTGCCGAGTTCGATGGTGGGCGCCTTGACGCCGTCCGGCGACAGCAGCGGCAGCGCCTGCCGGTTGTAGCCCGGGTTGGCGGCCACTCCCGACTCGGCGTCACTGCCGTTCCAGGCACCGGTACCGTCCGAGGTGACGAGGACCTTGCCGCTCCAGAACCGCTGCTTGGCGTTCTGGCCGTTGCCCGCGACCGCGTCCGGATGTACGTACCCGGCCTTGACCAGCTTGACGAACCAGTTCAGCCCGTCGATGATGCCCTGCGTCTCGTACTTGTGGATCAGCTTCCCGCTGGAGTCGGCCGTCCAGTTGTTGGGGAACTGGAAGAGTTGGCTGAGGTACGGGGCGGCCTGGCCGCACAGGTCGTCGAAGGCCCACACGCCGGCCTTGGCGTTGGTCAACTCCTTGCCGAGGCCGGCCAGGTCGTCGGCGGACTTGAAGCCGGCCACCGAGATGCCCTGCTTGTCCAGCAGGTCCTTGCGGTAGAAGTAGGCGCCGTTGAACACGGCCGCCGACGGGTAGGTCGGAATGCCGTAGAGCTTGCCGCCCCACACTCCCGCGGCCCACGCGGCCGACGGCACGTTGGCCAGGTTCGGATACTGCTTGACCTTGTCACCGGCCAGGTACGGGGTGAGGTCCACGAACTCCGTCACCACCGCCTCACCGAGGTTCAGCTGGACGTTGAGCCAGCCCGGAATCATGATCCAGTCAGGCATCTTGTTCGCCGCGAACAGCGGTGGAAGCGCGTCGCCGTAGTTGTTGCCGTCCGACGGCTGCATCTTCAGCGTCGCGCCGATCGCCTTGTTGACCGAGGCGTAGTACGCGTTGCCGCTCGACGGCGGGATGGCGCCCCACAGCGGCGTCGTGGTCACGTAGGTGCCGCCGGAGCCGACCGTGCCGCTGACCGTGGACACCGGAGTGCTCGGGTAGCTCAGGAAGCAGGGGTCGGAGATGGCGCCGTTGGTGCCGGTCACGCTCGGGATGTCGGCGGTGACCGAACGGTTCGGCAGATAGCTGGGCAGCACGCGCTGCAGATCGCTCTGGCTGGTCGTGCCCGGGCCACTGCCGCTCTTCGAGCTACAGGATGACAGCAGTGGCGACGCCACGGCCGCACCGACCGCGACCGCCGCGGCGGAGAGCAGACCGCGCCGGGACACGGCGAGGGGTACCGGTGGCGAAGCTTCGGGTGGCATGGCGAATCACCCTTCGGGGTGTATGGATGTTGGGGTGTTAACGCAGCGAAGCTGATTGCCGTCTAGTTAGTTGGGCGAATCGTTAAACAAATTAGCCCACGGCGGCGTGGACCACAAGCCGCTCCTCGTTCATCCCGTATGGGGCAAGTAGGTTGACGTAGGTTTGGTTAGTCGCAAAACTAATTCGCATGCCCTACCGCCCGCCGCTGGTACCCCACGAGTTGTTCGTCGCCGACCCCATCGACCTTCCGGTGCGCCCACCCGGCACGGGCGGCCTGTCCGCGCTCGTGCGCGCCGAACTGGTGGCCACCGACCCGCACGCCGTGAGCGTCAAGGCGGTCACCGTCGACGGCCAGGTGCTCAGCGCGGAGATCAGCGCGGCCGGCGAGGGCGTGGTGCGCGTCCGCCTCGCCCAGGACCTGGACACCCGCTCACGTTCGGCCGCGGTCGCCCGGCTGGTGCGGCCCGGTACCGATCCGCGGGCCCGCGTCGAGGTCGACGACCGGCGGGTGCTTCTGCACACCGGCCCGCTCACCGCCGAGATCACCCTCGATCCGTGGCACCTGCGCTTCCTGGACGACCACGGTCGCCTGCTGGTCGCCGAGGACCGCGGCGAGGTCGACATCAGCGGCCGGATGCGTACCCTGCCGCTCGGACGCAGCAGCGTGGACGGTTCCGTCGTGGCGTACCACGAGAGCTTCGCCGCCGCCGCGGACGAGCACTTCGTCGGGCTCGGCGAGAAGTTCACCGGCTTCGACAAGCGCGGCCAGCGCGTGGTGATGTGGAACTACGACGCCTTCGGCGCGGAGTCCGAGCGGTCCTACAAGAACGTGCCGTTCTACCTGTCCAGCCGCGGCTACGGCGTCATGGTCGACAGCGGTACCGCGACCGAGTTCGACATCTGCCACTCCACCCACAGCAGCCTGCAGATCGTCGTACCCGACGACCTGATCGACTACTACGTGCTCGCCGGGCCGGCACCGGCCCAGGTACTGGCCCGGTTCGACCGGCTCACCGGCGACCCGGCGCTGCCGCCCAAGTGGGCGTTCGGCACCTGGATCTCGTCGGGCTTCTTCATCGACACCCAGGAGGCGGTGCTGACCCGGGCCCGCCGCATCCGCGAGCGCGGCATCCCCTGCGACGTGCTGCACCTGGACTGCTACTGGCAGACCGAGGGGCACTGGTCGGACCTGCGCTGGGACGCTGAGCGCTTCCCCGACCCGGCCGGCATGCTGGCCACCCTCGCCGAGGCGGGCTTCCGGGTCTGCCTGTGGATCAACCCGTACATCAGCCAGTTCAGCCCGGATTTCGAGGACGCGGCACGGCGCGGGTACTTCCTGCGGCGCGACGACGGCTTGGTCTACGTCGCGGACGTGTGGCACGGCACCTTCCCCGCCTGCGGCATCGTCGACTTCACGAACCCGGCGGCGACCGACTGGTACCGCGCCCGGCTGCGCGGGCTCCTGGAGCAGGGCGTGGCGGTGTTCAAGACGGACTTCGCCGAGGGCGTACCGGTGGATTCGGTCGCCGCCAACGGGATGAGCGGCGTGACCCTGCACAACGTGTACAGCCTGCTCTACAACGACGCGGTGGCCGGGGTGACCCGCGAGGTGACCGGGCACTGCATGGTCTGGGCCCGCTCGTCGTTCCTGGGCGGCCAGCGGCACAGCGCGCAGTGGAGCGGCGACACCAACGCCACGTACCCGGCGATGGCCAGCAACCTGCGCGGCGGCCTGTCCCACGGGCTGTCCGGAGTCCCGTTCTGGAGCCACGACGTCGGCGGCTTCTCCGGCACCCCGGCACCGGACCTGTACTCGCGCTGGGCCGCGTTCGGCGCACTGTCGCCGCTGGTGCGCTTTCACGGCACCACCTCCCGGCTGCCGTGGGACTTCCCGCCGGAGGCCGAGCGCGACGCGGTCGCCGCGCTGCGGCTGCGGTACGAGCTGATGCCGTACCTGTACTCGGCCGCCGTCGACTCGGCGCGCACCGGGCTGCCGATGATGCGGCCGCTGCTCGTCGAGCATCCCGACGACCCGAGCGCCTGGCACGCCGACCTGGAGTACCTGCTCGGCCCCGACCTGCTCGTCGCGCCGATGACCGACCCGGCCGGTACGCGCCGGGTGTACCTGCCGGAGGGTGACTGGATCGAGTACTGGACCGGTACCGCTCAGCGCGGCGGCCGGCACGTGACCGTCACGGAGACGGACGGCAGGAACGCGCCGCTGTTCGTCCGGCAGGGTGCCCTGATCCCGACGGCCGAGCCCGGCGACACCGTGGGGGACACCGCGTTCGGCGAGCTGACCCTGGTCAGCTGGGACCCCACCGGGGACGGCGCGACCGTCGTGCACGACGTGGACGGGGACACCCGGGTCACCGCCGAGCGCCACGGCACCCGGCTGGACATCGTGGTGGACGGCCCGGCCCGGGTACGGCGGGTGGTGTTCGCACCCGGGTCACCGGCCGGATCGCCGGCCACCGGGTCGACGGTCACCGAGCCGCCTGTCACCGGGTCGCCCGTCACCGGATCGCCCGTCGACACGGCGCCGGCCACGGTGACCGTCAACGGGGTTCCGGCGACGGTGACGACCATCGACGGTCGGCTGACCGCCGAGCTGCCCTGACGGGTGACACGCGGGGACCGGGCGGGGTGATGCGGGGCCGCGAGCGGGACCGGTACAGTTTTGTTGGCTCTACAAACAAAAGGACGGTCGCACGGCAGCCGAACCGGCGCGCCAGTCGAGCGAGAAGCGGGACACACCTTGACCACGACGTACACCGGCCCCGCGCCGGCGGACTTCACCGACGTACGCGCCACGAATCTCGCGGTCGTGCTCGGCTACGTGCGCACCAACGCGCCGTGCTCGCGGGCCGACATCGCGGCCTCCACCGGACTGAACAAGGCCACCGTGTCCAGCCTGGTCGGCGAACTGATCGAGCGGCGGCTGCTGCGCGAGACCGGGATGACCGAGCGGCGCATCGGCCGTCCCGCCACGATGATCGTTCTCGACGGCGCACCGTACGCCGCAATCGGCCTCGACGTCACCACCGACCACCTCACCGCGGTCGCCGTCGACCTCGGCGGCGAGCAGTTGCTGGCCTGGCGGCGCTCGTTCAGCGGACGGGGTGCTCCGGCCGGCAGATCGCTCGCCGCCATCGCGGCGCTGGCCAAGCGCGCCCTGGCCCGCATGCACGACCAGGGCCGGCAGGTGCTCGGCCTGACCGTCGGGGTGGGCGGGCTGGTCGACCCGGCCGGGGTCGTCCGGCTCGCGACCGGCCTGGACTGGCGCGACGTGCCACTGCGTGACTCGCTGGTCCGGGCGCTGGGTCAGCCGCCGTACCCGGTGACCGTCGACAACGGCGCCAACCTCGCGGCGCTGGCCGAGCACCGGTACGGGCCGTACGCCGGCACGCCGGACCTGGCGTACCTGACGAGCGAGACCGGGGTGGGCGCCGGCATCGTGGCGGGTGGCCGGCTGCTGCGCGGCGCCGGTGGCTACGCCGGCGAGATCGGTCACCTCATGGTCGCCCCGGACGGCCCGGCGTGCGGCTGCGGCCGGCGGGGCTGCCTGGAGGCGGTGGCGAGCATCGGCGCGCTGGTGACGCGGCTGGGTGGCGCGGGCGCGGCGGGCGACCTGGAGTTGGAGGTGGCTGACATCGTGCGCCGCGCCCGGGCGCAGGAGCCGAAGACCCTGGCGGCGCTGCACGAGGCCGGCCGCCACCTCGGGCACGGCGCCTCGCTGCTGGCCAACCTGGTCAACCCGAGCGTGGTGATTCTCGGCGGGTACTACGTCCCGCTCGCGCCGTGGATCCTGCCGACGGCCGGCGAGGAGTTGGACACGCTGGTCGTCGCGCCGCAGCCGCCCGGCGCCCGGCTGGTCGCGTCGGCGCTCGGCCACGACGCGGCGGCGATCGGCGGAGCGGCCGCCGTGCTGGACTCCGTCGATGCGGCCGGGCTGCCCGTGCCGGCCTGAATTCCGCGCGCCGACGTCACGCCCGCCGCCCGCGCGGCGTCAATGCCCCCCGCTCGCACGGCGCCAACGCCGCCGCCCGCACGGCGTCACGCCCGCCGCCCGCACGGCGCAAAGGCCGCCGCCTGCGGCGATGTGCGATGGCTTACACGGATCGACCGCCACCTCTTGACGTGACGCTAACCGCGGTGCAACCTAACGGAAATCACCATCGAAGCGCTTCGAAGCTCTGCTCCGGACGACAGCGGCCCGTTCGGCATGGTCGAAGCGCTTCGACTGCCGCGCGGGCACCTGCCGGCGCCGGGCAGCGCTACTGGGCCGGGAGGATCGAGATGGGTGAGCCGGGCAGCTTTCAGCGTGTGGACCTGCCCCTGACACAGCGGGTGACCGACCTGATGGACCGGCTCACGCTGGCCGAGAAGGTCGCGCTGCTCCACCAGCACCAGGCGCCGGTCACCCGCCTCGGGGTCGGCGCGTTCCGCACCGGCACCGAGGCGCTGCACGGTCTCGCCTGGCTCGGCCCGGCCACCGTCTTCCCGCAATCGATCGGCCTGGCGAGCACCTGGAACCCCGAACTGGTCGAGCGTGTCGGCGCAGCCGTCGGCGACGAGGTGCGCGGCTTCCACCACAAGAACCCGGACCAGGGCGGGCTCAACGTCTGGGCGCCGGTGGTCAACCTGCTGCGGGATCCGCGCTGGGGCCGCAACGAGGAGGGGTACTCCGAGGATCCCCTCCTGACCGGCGTGCTCGGTACCGCGTACGCGCGCGGCCTGCGCGGCGACCACCCGACGGTGCTCAAGACCGCGCCGACGCTCAAGCACTTCCTCGCGTACAACAACGAGACCCGCCGGGACACCACGTCCAGCAACCTGCCGCCCCGGGTCCTGCGCGAGTACGAGTTGCCGGCGTTCCAGGCCCCGGTGCGGGCCGGTGCCGCGGTCGCCGTGATGGCCTCGTACAACCTGGTCAACGGCCGGCCGGCGCACCTGTCCCCGCTGCTGGGCGAGGAGCTGCGCGGCTGGAGTGAGCACGACATCCTGGTGGTCAGCGATGCGCAGGCACCGTCGAACGTGGCCGATCTCCAGCACTACTACCCCGACCACGTCTCCGGCCACGCCGCGCTCGTGCGCGCCGGCGTGGACAGCTTCACCGACAACGGCGACCACCCGACGCTCACCGTCGAGCGCCTGACCACCGCGCTCTCGCGCGGCCTGCTCACGGAGGCCGACGTGGACACCGCGGTGCGGCGCCTGCTGGCCATCCGGTTCAGGCTCGGCGAGTTCGACCCGCCGGAGTCCCATCCGTACGCGGACATCACCGAAGAGGTCATCAACTGCCCGGCCCACCAGGACCTCGCGGCACAGGCCGCGCGGCAGGCGATCGTCCTGCTGCGCAACGAGGGGGCGATCCCGCTGGACGCGTCCCGGCTGGAGCGCGTCGCGGTGCTCGGCCCGCTGGCCGACACCCTGTACGAGGACTGGTACAGCGGGACGCTGCCGTACGCGACCACGGCCCGGAGCGGGTTGGCCGCACGGTTCGACCCCGGCGCGGTGCGCTTCGCCGAGGGGGTGGACCGCATCGCGCTGCGGGTCGCGTCCGGCGCGGGGATCGCGGCCGGTCGGTACGTGACGGCGGACGGGTCGCCACAGGGCGGCCCGCTGACCGCCGGTACCGACTGCGCCGGGCCGGACGCCTGGCTGGACGTGCACGACTGGGGCCGGGGCGTGCTCGCGCTGCGCTCGGTGTGCAACGGGCGCTACCTCACCGCCGACGCCGGCAGGGCGCTGACCAACGAGTCGCCGCGCCCGGGTGGCTGGGTGGTCAACGAGACCTTCGAGCTCGTCGAGCGCGGCGCCGGCACGGTGATCCGGCACGTGGCCAGCGGCCGGTTCGTCACCGTCGACGCGGACGGCGTGCTGCGGGCCGGCGCGGCCACCCCGGCCGAGGCCACCGGGTTCGCCGTCGAACTGGTCAGCGACGGGATCGCCGAGGCCGCCGCCGTGGCCGCGTCCGCCGACGTCGCCGTCGTGGTGGTCGGCAACCATCCGATGATCAATGGCCGGGAGACCGAGGACCGGGCCGACCTGTCCCTGCCGCCCGACCAGGAGCGGCTCGTCCGGGCGGTGCACGCCGCCAATCCCCGCTGCGTCCTCGTCGTCAACAGCAGCTACCCGTACGCGATCGGCTGGGCCGACGAGCACGTCCCGGGGATCCTGTGGTCCGCGCACGGCGGCCAGGAGTTCGGCCGGGCACTGACCGACGTGCTCTTCGGCGACGCGGCGCCGGCGGGCCGGCTGACCCAGACCTGGTACCGGCGGGCCGCCGAGCTGCCCGACCTGCTGGACTACGACATCATCGCGACCGACGCCACCTACCTGTACTTCCGCGGCACCCCGCTGTACCCGTTCGGCCACGGGCTCACCTACTCCCCCATCGAGTACGGCAACCTGCGCCTGTCCCAGTCCGCCGTCGGCCCGGACGGCGACGTGCGCATCAGCGTCGACGTGACCAACGCCGGCGAACGGGCCACGGACGAGGTCGTCCAGCTCTACACCCGGCAGCGGACCTCCCGGGTCAAGCAGCCGGTGCGGCAGCTGCGCGGGTTCCGCCGGCTGCACCTGGCCCCGGGCGAACGCAGCACAGTCCACTTCGGACTGGACGCCGCCGACCTGGCGTTCTGGGACGTCACCCGGCAGCGGTTCGTGGTGGAGCGGGCCAGCCACACCGTACTGGTCGGCCGGTCCAGCGCCGACATCCGGTGCGCCGCGACGCTGGACGTGGCGGGCGAGACTGTCCCGCCGCGCGAGGCGCTGGGCCGCACGGTGTGCGCGGTGGACTTCGACTCGTACGCCGGGATAACCCTGCGCGACGCGGACCCCGAACGCGGCGACGCGGTGACCGCCACCGAACCGGGTGCCTGGATCTCCTTCGACGCCACCGATTTCGGCGACGGCGCGGCCGAGTGCGCGGCCGAACTGTCGCGCATCGGCGGCGGCCCGGTGCGGGTGACCCTGCGCCTGGACGATCCGCTGGACGGGCCGGTCATCGGGGCGCTCGCGGCCACCTGCCGGTCCGGCCGGTACGAGTTCGCCTCGGCCCACACGCCGCTGCGCGGCGCCGCCGGGGTCCGCGACCTCTACGCGGTGTTCGAGGCGCCGGGAGTCACCCTGCGCACCCTGACGTTCGGGGCCCGGTCGTGAGCGCTCACAAACGGGAGCAGCGCGACGGCGTCATCACGATCCTCGACGTGGCCCACCACGCCGGAGTCGCGCCCAGCACCGTCTCGTACGTGCTCAGCGGCAAGCGGACGATCTCGGCCAGCACCCGGACCCGGGTGCTGGCCAGCATCCGTACGCTCAACTACCACCCGCATGCCGGCGCCCGGGCGCTGGCCAGCAACCGCGCCAACGTCATCGCCCTGGTGCTGCCGCTGCGGGCCGGCATGCACGTACCGGTGCTGATGCAGTTCGCCGTCTCGGTGGTCACCACGGCCCGCGGGTTCGACCAGGACGTGCTGCTGATGACGGCCGACGAGGGACCCGCCGGGCTGCGCCGGATGGACGCCAGCGCCCTGGTTGACGGCCTCATCCTGATGGACGTCGAACTGGACGACGCGCGCATCCCGCTGCTGTGCGACCTCGACCGGCCCAGCGTGCTCATCGGCTTCCCCGCCGAGCCTGCCGGACTGACCTGCGTGGACCTCGATTTCTACCGGGCCGGCCAGGTGTGCGTGGAACACCTGGCGGGGCTCGGGCACCGGGAGGTGGCCCTGATCGGTGCTCCCCGCGCCGTGTACGAACGGGGCACCGGCTTCGCCCGCCGTACCATGGCCGGCTTCCTGGACGCGGCGGCGACGCTGAACCTGTCGACCGACGCCGGGCCGTGCGAGGAGGACCCGGCCGCGGTGGACAGGCGGGTCGGCGAACTGCTGGCACGGCGCCCGTGGCTGACCGGGCTGGTGGTGCACAACGAGGCGGTCGTCGACCCGTTGCTGGCGGCGCTGGCGGCGCACGGCCGGCGGGTGCCGGAGGACGTTTCGGTGGTGGCGATCTGCCCGGACGGGGTGGCGCACCGGGCCACGCCGGCGCTGACCTCCGTGCTGATCCCGGCGGAGGAGGTGGGTACCCAGGCCGTCCGGCTGCTCATGCGCAAGCTGACCGGCCAGCCGGTCCCGGACTCCAGCCTGCTGCCGCCGCGCCTGACCGTACGGGACAGCACCGCCCCGCCGGTGTGAGCCACGCCACCCCCGCCGGGCACTGGCCGGCCCAGTCCGGCCCTGCCAGCCCGGCCCTGCCAGCCCGGCCCGGCCCTGGCCGGTCCTGGGTGAGCCGCGACACGTCAGCACCGGGAGGCACCGGGATGTCTGGCAGACTCGAAACGTGCTGCCCGTCGACAATCATGTGCATTCACAGTGGTCGTTCGATACCGAGGGGCAGGCCTCGATGGAGCGGGCGTGCGAACGGGCGCTGGCCCTCGGCCTGCCCGCGCTCGCGTTCACCGAACACGTCGAGTGGACCGACTGGACCGCCGACGACGTGATCGCCGCCAACCCGCTGACGCTGAACTGGTGGGACAAGGTACGGCCGCTGGATGTCACCGGTTACCTGGCCGACATCGAGGAGTGCCGGGAACGGTACCGGCCGCTGCGGATCCTCTCCGGCGTGGAGTCGGGCGAGCCGCACCTGTTCGCCGCGAGTACCCGGGCGTTGCTCGCCACGGGGCCCTTCGACCGGGTGCTCGGGTCGCTGCACGCCGTGCCGTACAAGGACGATCTCGTGGCGGCCGAGAGGCTCTTCAGCCTGCTCGGCGACACCGACGAGGCGATGCGCCGCTACTTCGCGGAACTGGTCCGGATGATCGAGGGGGCCGGCGAGTTCGAGGTGCTGGCGCACCTGGACTATCCGCGCCGCTACTGGCCCGGTGGGCCGGCCGCGTTCGACGAGGCGTCGTTCGAGGAGGAGTACCGGACCGTCCTGCGGGCGCTCGCCGGCACCGGCCGGGTACTGGAGGTCAACACGAAGTCGCAGATGGCGACGGCGGACCTGCTGCGCTGGTGGCGCGAGGAGGGCGGCCGGGCGGTGTCGTTCGGCAGCGACGCGCACCGGCCCTGGCTGGTCGGCGGCCGGTTCGAGGTGGCCGTCGACGTGGTGGAGGCGGCCGGGTTCCGGCCCGGCCGGGACGCGTTCGACTTCTGGCGGCGCTAGGCACCGCCGGCGCGTCGCGGCGCGGGGTGCCCGCTCGCGCGGCACGGTAGGGTTCGGCTCAATGCCCGAGCGGTCCGCTGCCGGTGGGGAGCGGTCGCGCCGTCACCCAGATCGAAGAGCGGACACATGGTCGAGGCCCGGGTCGATGACGAGACCGGCGACTGGAGCATCCTGGCACCCCGGCGTGCCGCCCGTCCCGACGACGACCGTGCGCCGCGGGCCCCCGCCGGGTGCCCGTTCTGCTGGGGCAACGAGGCCATGACGCCGCCCGAGGTGCTGCGGGTACCGGCCGGTGCGCGCGACTGGCAGGTCCGGGTGGTACCCAACCTGTACGCCGCGGTGGATCCCGCCGACGGACCCGGCGGCGAGCCCCACGACGCACCCGGCGACGCGGCCCCGCCCGCGCCGGAGCCCCCGGCACCGTTCACCGGCCGGCACGAGGTCGTGGTGGAGTCCGGCCGGCACGACTGGGATCTGCGCCGGGGCGACCCGGATGAGGTCGCGGCGGTGCTGTTCGCGATGCGCGAGCGCTGCCGAGCCCTGGCCACGGACGGGCCGGCCGCGATCAGCGTGTTCCGCAACTACGGGGTGCGCGCCGGGGCGTCCCTGGTCCACCCGCACAGCCAGATCGTCGCGCTCGACCAGGCACCGCCGCGCCTGGTCGACCGCTGGCGCCGCGCGCGCGACCACCACGAGCGGACCGGGGTGTGCCTGCACGACGACATCGCCTCGGCGGAGCGCCGGGCCGGCGTACGGCTCGTCCTGGACCTCGACGAGGTGCTGGTCTTCCAGCCCCGGGCCGCGTCCGTGCCACACCAGACGACGCTGCTGCCCGCCGGGGGCGGGGCCGGCCTCGCCGACGCGTCCGACCGGACCCTGACCGCGCTGGCCGGCACACTGCCCGCGGTGCTGGCCGGCCTGGCCGCGGTACTCGACGATCCGGCGTACAACCTGGTCGTGCACGCCGGTCCGACCGGCGACGCGGACGCGGGCCGCTGGTACCGCTGGCACATCACCATCTACCCGCGGGTCACCACGGTCGGCGGCCTGGAAATCGCGACCGGGGTGGCGGTCAACCCCAGCACGCCGGAGCAGACCGCGCCCGTCCTGCGCCGGGCGGTCGCGGCGCGCTGAGCCGGCCCCGCGGCCCCGCGGCCCCGCGGCGCGGCCCCGCGGCCCCCTGGCCCCCTGGCCTCCGGCCCCGCGTCGAGCACCGGCGATCCGGTCCGATCGCGTCCGCCGCGATCACGTGCGCCACGATCACCCTCGTCTTCACCCTTGCCACGACCCAGAACGGTCGCGATCTCCGCATTCGCCACAATCAACCGATTGTGTAGATCTTGACCGATCGTCGTCGATCCGAGTTTGCTTAGCCGATCGAACAACCTCTTCCCGTGTGAGATGGAGGAATCGCATGGAAAGACCGCCGCTTCGCCGGCGACGCCTGATGGTGGGTCTCGCGATCGCCGTGACCGCGGTGACCGTGACCGCCCTGGCGCCCCCGGCATTGGCAGCACCCAGCAGGCACGTCATCGGGGGCAGCGTGCCCCAGTGGCTGGGCCAGGCAAAGGCGCTGAGCAACACGCCCGACAGCAACCGGGTCGGGTTCGGCGTGCTGCTCGGCATGCGCAACACCAGCGGCGCGATCTCGGCGTTGCAGAACATCTCGGATCCGAGCAGCGCCAACTACGGCAAGTGGCTGTCCGACGCTCAGTTCCGGGCGCAGTACGCCCCGACGGCCTCCGACGTGTCCGCGGTACGCGACTGGCTGACCAAGCAAGGGTTCCAGGTCACCAAGACGCTCACCAGCGGCATGTACATCGAGGCCAGCGGGACCGCGGCACAGATCGGGAAGACGTTCTCCACCACGGTGAAGAACTACTCGTACCGCGGCAAGACGGTCCGTGCCAACTCCACGGCGCTGTCCTTCCCGAACGGTACGCCGGCCGCGGTGACCGGGGTCGTCGCCGGTGTTCTCGGCATCGACCAGGGTTCACAGCTGCACAGCCCGGCTGACATGGAGCCCGGCCCCCCGCCGGGTGAGCGCTACGGCGTTCAGCCATGCTCGGACTACTACGGGCAGAAGGTGGCGACCGACAAGCCATCCGCGTACGGCAAGAAGCAGCCGTACGTGGTCTGCGGGTACGGTCCGCAGCAGTACCAGTCGGCGTACGGGGAGAGCAGTCTGCTGCGCTCCGGCGTCGACGGGCGCGGGGTCACGGTGGCCATCACCGACGCGTACGCGGCGCCGACCATCCTCGCCGATGCGCAGAAGTACAACCAGGTCCACGGACAGCCGCTGTTCAAGAGCGGTCAGTTCACTCAGATCACCCCGGACCCGAACGGGTATGACCTGATCGACGAGTGTGGCGCGCAGGGGTGGTACGGCGAGGAGACTCTCGACGTCGAAGCCGTGCACGCGATGGCACCCGGCGCGAAGGTCGTCTACGTGGGCGGCTCGGACTGCAGCAGCGGTCTGGACGACGCCTGGGCGGAGACGATCGACAACCACGTGGCGGACATCATCACCAACTCGTGGACCGACGGCACGGACGACATCAGCCTGCTCGGCCAGGACTACGTCGACTTCTACACCCAGTTCTCGCTCGAAGCCGCGCTGACCGGCATCACGGTGAACTTCTCCAGTGGTGACGCGGGCGACGTGACCTCGGGCGGGACCGACCCGGCGTCGAAGACGGTGGAGTTCCCGGCAGACGTGCCCTACGTGACCGGCGTCGGCGGTACCAGCGTCGGCATCGGCAAGAACGGGCAGTGGCTGTGGGAGCACGGGTGGCAGAGCTCGTACTCGACGCTGACCAACGGAGCCTGGTCGCCGGCACCGCCCGGCACCTACAGTTCCGGCGGTGGCGGCGGCACGAGCGTGCTGTACGCGCAACCGTTCTACCAGAAGGGCAAGGTGCCTTCGTCCATCTCGGAGTACTTCGGCAGCACGCCAGCGCGCGCGGTGCCGGACATCTCCATGCCGGGCGACCCGAACACGGGCTTCGAGGTCGGTCAGACCCAGGTCTTCTCCGACGGCACCTACTGGGACCAGTACCGCATCGGCGGTACGAGCCTGGCCTCGCCCCTCATGGCCGGCGTGATCGCGGTGGCGGACCAGTTCGCCCACCGGTCGCTCGGCTTCGTCAACCCGCTGTACTACAAGCTGTTGAACACCCCCGCGCTGCACGACATCACCGCACCCACCAGCCCGCTGGCCCAGGTGCGGACCAACTACACCAACTCGGTCGACAACACGCAGGGCAAGTCGTACCTGCTGCAGACGATCGACGTGCAGAGCACCACGATTCACAGCAAGCGTGGGTACGACGACGAGACCGGCGTCGGGACCCCGGGCGGCCCCCTGTTCTTCCTGGGGCTGCCGATCGCCGCGCTGTTCCACTAGCGCATCGCTCCACCAGCACATCGCGCACGGGTTGGCGGCCCGGTCCCCACGGGGGCCGGGCCGCCGTCCGTCACGGCAGCGGTGCGGCACGCGCCGTGAAACAGCGCCGCGGAACGGCGGCGTGAAACGGCGCCATGGAACAGCGCCGGCGAAACAGAGTCGTGGAACAGCACGAGGCGCAGCGCGCGACTGTTACATCGCGGCTACGCCTCGGCTCTTCCTTGCGGAAGGACTCAAGCGTATAACGCGCAATAGCGGCGTGTAGGGCAAATCGGAGATCCCG
>DASXOA010000138.1:0-36494 GCA_036494675.1 Rugosimonospora sp. | reverse complement strand
GTGCGCCGGTTGGCCTGGATGGTGTTGAGCGCCACACCGATCGCGGCCACCAGCCGCTCCAGGAACGACAGGTGCAGCTCGGAGAAGGCGCGTACCGAGGCGAACTCGATCACGCCGAGCAGTTCGCCCTCGAACAGAACCGGCAGCACGACCAGGTCGGTCGGCGCGATGTCGGCCAGCCCGGACCGGATGGCCAGCCGGCGGCCGGGCGGCGCGCCGACCCGGATGGCCCGGCGGGACACCGCGGCCTGCCCGACCAGCCCTTCGCCCGGGGCGAAGACGACCTCGGTCTCCGGCGCCACGTACCCGTAGGACGCGGTCAGCCCGAGCCGGATCGCGCCGTCGTCGAGCCGGGCCAGGAAGAAGGCGCCGAGCTGGCCGTCGACCAGCGGGGTCACCTCGTTCATGATCATGCGACCGACCTCGACGAGGTCGCGCTGGCCCTGGAGCAGCCCGCCGATGCGGGCCAGGTTGGAGTCCAGCCAGCCCTGTTCCGCGTTCTTCTTCGTGGTCTCGCGGAGCGTCACGATCATCTGGTTGATGTTGTCCTTGAGCTCCGCGACCTCGCCCTGCGCCTCGACCGCGATCCGCTGGGTCAGATCGCCCCGGGTCACCGCCGTGGAGACCTGGGAGATCGCGCGCAACTGGGTGGTCAGCGTGGAGGCGAGCTGGTTCACGTTCTCGGTGAGGTCCCGCCAGGTACCGGCGACGCCCTTGACCTGTGCCTGACCGCCGAGCTTGCCCTCGATGCCGACCTCCCGGCCGACCCGGGTCACCTCGTCCGCGAACGACGACAGCTGGTCGACCATCGTGTTCACCGTCGACTTCAGCTCCAGGATCTCGCCCTGCGCGTCGACGGTGATCTTCTGGCCCATGTCCCCGCGGGCCACGGCCGTGGTCACCTGCGCGATGTTCCGCACCTGGCTGGTCAGGTTCGAGGCCATCGAGTTGACGTTGTCGGTCAGGTCCCGCCAGGTACCCGAGACGCCCTTGACCTGCGCCTGACCGCCGAGCTTGCCCTCGGTACCGACCTCCCGGGCCACCCGGGTCACCTCGTCGGCGAACGAGGACAGCTGGTCGACCATCGTGTTCACCGTCGACTTCAGCTCCAGGATCTCACCGAGCGCGTCCACGGTGATCTTCTGGCTCAGGTCGCCCCGGGCCACCGCCGTGGTCACCTGCGCGATGTTCCGCACCTGGCTGGTCAGGTTCGCGGCCAGTTGGTTCACGTTGTCGGTCAGGTCCCGCCAGGTACCGGCGACGCCCCGGACCTGCGCCTGACCGCCGAGCTTGCCCTCGGTACCGACCTCCCGGGCCACCCGGGTCACCTCGTCCGCGAACGACGACAGCTGATCCACCATCGTGTTCACCGTCGACTTCAGCTCTAGGATCTCGCCCCGCGCGTCGACCGTGATCTTCTGGCTCAGGTCGCCCCGGGCCACCGCGGCGGACACCTGGGCGATGTTGCGCACCTGCGCGGTCAGGTTGGAGGCCATGTAGTTCACGTTGTCGGTGAGGTTGCGCCAGGTGCCGGCGACCCCGCGTACCTGCGCCTGCCCACCCAGGTTGCCCTCGGTGCCGACCTCCCGGGCCACCCGGGTCACCTCGTCGGCGAAGCTGGAGAGCTGGTCCACCATGGTGTTGACCGTCGACTTCAGCTCCAGGATCTCGCCCCGCGCGTCGACCGTGATCTTCTGGCTCAGGTCGCCCCGGGCCACGGCCGTGGTCACCTGCGCGATGTTGCGCACCTGACTGGTCAGGTTCGAGGCCAGTTGGTTCACGCTCTCGGTGAGGTCGCGCCAGGTGCCCGACACCCCGCGTACCTGCGCCTGCCCACCCAGCTTGCCCTCGGTACCGACCTCCCGGGCCACCCGGGTCACCTCGTCGGCGAAGCTGGAGAGCTGGTCGACCATCGTGTTCACGATGTCCTTCAGCTCCAGGATCTCGCCCTGGGCGGCCACCGTGATCTTCTGGCTCAGGTCGCCCCGGGCCACCGCCGTCGAGACCTGCGAGATGTTGCGCACCTGGCTGGTCAGGTTCGACGCCATCGAGTTGACGTTGTCGGTGAGGTCCTTCCAGGTACCCGCGACCCCCGGTACCTCCGCCTGGCCGCCCAGCTTGCCCTCGGTGCCGACCTCGCGGGCCACCCGGGTGACCTGCTCGGCGAACAGCCGGAGGGTGCCGGTGAGCGAGTTGATCGTGTCGGCCAGTTCGGCAACCTCACCCTTGGCCGAAACGGTGATCTTCTGGGACAGATCACCGTGGGCTATCGCCGTGGTCACCTGCGCGATCGACCGCACCTGGCCGGTCAGGTTGGCGGCCATGATGTTCACGTTGTCGGTCAGATCACGCCAGGTACCCGAGACGCCCCGGACGTCGGCCTGGCCGCCCAGCTTGCCCTCGGTACCCACGTCCCGGGCCACCCGGGTCACCTCGTCGGCGAAGCTGGAGAGCTGGTCCACCATCGTGTTCACGGCCCGCCCTATGCGCAGGAACTCGCCGCGCAGCGGCCGGCCGTCGATCTCATTCGCCATATGTTGGGACAAGTCGCCCTCGGCCACCGCCACGATCACCCGGGCGATCTCGGTGGTCGGCCGCCCCAGGTCGTCGATCAGGCTGTTCACCGCGCGGACGCCTTCGGCCCAGGCCCCGTCGAAGTGCTCCTCGTCGACCCGTTCGGTCATCCGGCCATCACGACCGACGACCCGGCCGATGCGGAGCAACTCCCGGTTGCGCCGCTCCAGCAGCGCCATGACCTCGTTGAACCCGTCCGCGGCCTCGCCGGCGGCCCCGGTCCGCCGGGGCAGCCGCACCTTGAAGTCGCCGTCGCGGACCCGCCGGAGCGCATCGGCCAGCGCGGCCAGCATCGGAGCCTCGCCCTGGAGGCCCGCTGGGGCCTTGTCAGCAGAGGCCTTGTCAACCGTAGTCATGTCACTCCTCACAGTCGCGGGCGGCGTGACCGCACCCATCATGGCCCGCTCACGTCCGAATTGCGACCCACCCCCGGCAGGCGAACAGCGACGCGCCGCGCCAGCGGGTGACCTTCACTGTCAGTTGGCCTGAATCCACCTTTCGGTGGACACTGCTATGCGTGGCAGCCAGCGTTACTCGCCGGATACGACTCCCCGCCGACAGCCGTACGCCGGCCGCCGCCCGTGCCGTCGTCCGAGCCGTACTGGACGAGGCTGACCTGCCCGTACTGCTCGACGAGGCGCTGCTGCTGACCACCGAGCTGTCCACCAACGGGGTCCAGCACGCCGGAACGGACATCGATCTTGAGGTGATCGCCGACGCCGAGGGCCTGACGGTCACCGTCACCGACTACGGCGGCGGCAACGCGATCGTGTCGCCGCTCAGCGACGAACTCAAGGAGCGCGGCCGGGGACTGCTGCTCGTCGATCACTTCTCGGCCAGTTGGGGCACCACCCACCAGGGCAAGGGGAAGGGTGTCTGGTTCCGGCTGGCCCGGCCCGGTGCCGACGACTCCGGGCTGGCTCGGCTCGGCGGCCGGGCACCCGCCACCGTGGTGCTCGACGGGCATCCGACCTCCGCGCTCGACGGCCGGGCACCCGCCGCGGGCGAAGCGCCGAGCGCGTCCGCGCTGGCCGCGCTCGTCGCCGTCGACGTGCCCGACGCGGAGCCCGGCACCCTGGCCCAGGTCGCCACCCACCTGCTCAGCCGGCTCTGCGGCGCCACGGGAGCGACCGGCGGGGCGATCCGGCTGGACCAGGCCGACGGGCGGGGCCTGCTGCCGTTCGCCGAATACGGGCTCGCGTTCCCGGCCGATGCCGGGGACGTCCGGGCCAAGCTGGCCGTCTCCTGGCCGTGGCGGGGCGAACTGGCGCTGGTCACCCCCGCATCCCCCGGCCCGTACGCGGCGCCGCTGGCCAAGCTGACCGCCGAGCGGCTGGGCCTGGCGCTGGAGAACGACCGGCTGCGCCGCACCGACCTGCGCCGGCAGGCCTGGCTGACGTTCCTGGCGGAGGCCAGCGAACTGCTCGCCCAGTCGCTGGACGTCGAGCTGACCATGGCGCTGATCCCCCGGCTGGTGGTACCGCGGCTCGGCCAGTGGAGCGCGGTCTACGGGGTCGACGAGTGGGGCGAGCCGGTGTACGCGGCGGCCGCCCACGCCGACGAGGCCGCACTGCCCGGACTGCTCGCCGAGTTGAGCCAGACCGGCCCGGACGGCGTCCCGGCCAGGCTCCGCGAGGCGATCCACGGCGGGATCCAGGTGCCGCTCACCGCGCCGGTGGAGGGGCTGGCGGTCCCGCTGGTCGCCCGCGGCGGCCGGATCGGGGCACTGGCCGTCGGCCGGCACCTCGACCGGCGGCAGGAGCCGGAAGAGGTGGCGATCGTCGAGGACCTGGCTCGACGTGCCGCGCTGGCCCTGGACAACGCCCGCATCCACGCCGAGCGGCGCCGGGTCGCGCAGACCCTCCAGCAGTCGCTGCTGCCGCCCGCGCTGCCCATCGTCAACGGGATCGGCCTGGGCGCGGAGTACGTGCCGACGCAGCGCGACGCCGACGTCGGCGGGGACTTCTACGACGTCGTACCGATGCCGGACGGCCGGTGGCTGGTGGTCATCGGCGACGTGTCCGGCAAGGGTGTCCAGGCGGCGACCGTGACCGGCCTGGTCCGGGACGTGATCCGGGTGCTGATCCGGGACGGCCGGCCGCTGCCCGAGATGCTCGACCGGATCAACGACACGCTGGTCGAGCGCGGCGGCGGCCGGTACTGCACGCTCGCCATGGCGGCACTCGCGACCGGGGCCGACAACCGGCTGCGGGTGACCCTGCACCTGGCCGGGCACGACCGTCCGGTACTGCTGCGCAGCGAGGGCGAGGCCACGTTCGTGGGTACCCCGGGCACGGCCCTGGGCCTGCTGGAGCGGGTACGCACGCCGAGCACGGCGATCGAGCTGGCACCCGGCGACACGATGATCTTCTTCACCGACGGGGTGACCGAACGCCGCCGGGGCAGCGAGCTGTTCGGCATCGACCGCCTGCGCGCGGCGGCAGCCGAGCTGGCCGGGTACGAGGCGGACGTCGTGGCGGCCCGGCTGCGGGCGGCGGCGCTGGGCTTCTCGGCCGAGCCGCCCCGCGACGACATCGCGATCCTGGCGCTGCGCAACGACCAACTGCCCTAGAACGCCGCCGCGTACCGGCCGGCCCGTCAGTACCAGCCGTTGGCCTGCCAGAACGCCCAGGCGTCGGACGGCGTGCCGTACCGGTCCTTGATGTAGCCCAGGCCCCACTTGATCTGGGTCGCCGCGTTCGTCTGCCAGTCCGACGCCACGCTGGCCATCTTGTTGCCCGGCAGCGCCTGCGGGATGCCGTACGCCCCGGAGCTCGGGTTCTCCGCGGACACGTTCCAGCCGCTCTCCCGGTCCCACATCGGCACGAGGGCCGCCATCTCGCTCGTGGAGAACCCGAAGGACGGCAGGAGCTGGCAGGCGACCAGCTGGTTGCCGCTGTACTGGGTGCAACCGGACGGGGTGGCGGCCTTGGTCGCGGCCCGGGTGGGCGTCGCCTTGTGGGTCGGCGGCGGGGCGGCATGGGTCGGGGACGGCGACGCGGCCGTGGGCGACGGGGACGCCGTCGACGGTACGGGCGAGGGGGACGCCGTTTCGGGGTCGGTACGGGTGAGGTCGCGGGACACCCGATCGCCGTCGGTACGGTCGGCCAGGCTCACCGCTGCCGGCGCCGGGCTGGAGTGCCCGCCGCCGTGGAGCACCAGGCCGGTACCGCCGGCGACGAGGACCGCGGCGACCGCACCGCCGATCACCAGCGGGCGACCGCCCAGCCGGCGGCGGATGGGCCCGATCCTGCGGTGGCGGATCGGCGTCTGATCGTCGGCGGGCATGCCTTGCTCCTCCGGGGGGTAGGTCGCGACGCGGGGACGGCGCGTCGACCCGTTACCCTGCCGTGATCTCGTCCGAGGATTCAAGGCAACCCAGAGTGATAGTGAATCATGTCACCATCGATACGAATCATTAGGCATCGGACCTCGCCAGACCGATTTCCCGGACATGACCGATAAGTCGATGGCACCGGCGCGGGAGCCGCAGGGCGTGCCCGATACCGGGAGCGCGGACGCAGCGACAGCCATCCCGGACGGTATTCGCAGCTAGCGGCGTTGCGTGAGAGAGAGCGGCGACCGGCGGGGGCGGCCGTCGGCTGCCAGGGCACGAACTGGCCCGCGGTCGGGCGCGAGTACGGCCCACACGGGCGCCGCCATCACCGAAAGTGATCAAGGCCGTGCCGGGGCTCGCGGGCAGTCGCCGAGGACGGCCGCAGGCCCGGCAATGATCAGGCGCCAGCCGGCGCCAGCGGGCTCGACGAGCCGGACGGGTCCGGCGTCCCGGACGGGTCCGCAGCGGCCGACGCACTCGGCATCCCGGAGGCGGCCGGCGAGCCGGACGGGCTCGGCGACGCGGACGGCTTGGGCGACGTCGACGGGCTCGGCGACTTCGACGGGCTCGGCGACGCGGACGGCTTCGCCGGCCTGGACGGGCTGGGCGACGGGGACGGGCTCGGCTGGGATGCGGCCGTGGTGGCTCCGGACGCCGTCGCCGGCGTTGTCGGCGCGGCCAGCACGGCCGGGGGCACGGGCACGGCCGGCAACGTCGACGTGGCGGACGGCGACGGCAGGACCGGCGGAGCCGAGGGCGAGCCCGCTACCGACGAGGCGGCGCTTGCCGAGGTCGACGCGGTCCGGTTCAGGTCGCGGCTCGCCGCCGGGGTACCGCGCCCGTCGACACTCAGCGCGGCTTTCGCGGTACCGGCGCTGTCCGAGCCGAGGTACGCGATGGCGAGGCCGCCCACCCCGCCTACGCCGACGATGCCGGCGGCGACGATCCAGACCACCAGCGTCGACCGGATGGCGCGCCGGCCGGCGACCGGATCGGCCACCGGGACGATCGCCGGATCGGTGATGGCGTCGGCCATCGGATCGGTGACGGCGTCGCGCGCCGGCCGGGTGAACGGGTTGACGCGTCGACGGCCGAACCGCCGGTGGGCGGGAGCCGGGCGGCGGTGAGCGGGCATGGCTCATTCCTTCGGTGGATCCCGGCGGCTGGTGCTCCGCCAGTGGCGAGGGCGCGAACCGCACCCAACGTCACACTGCCGGGACCGGCACTCCCAGCAAAGCGACGCAGCGCAATCGTGGTGGATGTCACGCCAGATCGGGACACACGCGCGAAGGACGGGTGCAGACCGACTTGTCAGGAATGAGCGACAGGTCGCAGCGAGGCGTCCAGTAGTTCGACGGTGTGGCGTACCGGAATCCGCGACCCGGCCCGCCGCAACGCGGCCGATATCTGCAGCACGCAGCCGGGGTTGCCGGCGACGACGAGGTCGGCGTCCAGCGACAGGATGGCTGCGGCCTTACGGTCGCCGAGCTGGCCGGCCGGCTCGGGTTGCAGGAGGTTGTAGACGCCGGCCGAACCGCAGCAGGTGCCGCCGTCGGGGACCTCGACCACGTTCAGCGACGGAATGCCGGCGAGCAGCGCCCGCGGCTGCGCGGTGATGCCCTGGCCGTGCCCGAGGTGGCAGGCATCGTGGTACGCCACGGTCAGCGCCAGCGGATGTCTCGGCGCGACCGGCCCCAGGTCCGCCAGCACCTCGGTCACGTCCCGTACGCCAGCCGCGAACCGGGCCGCCGGCTCCGCCCAGCGTGGGTCGTCGGCGAGCAGCCGCGCGTACTCCTTCATCGCCGAACCGCAGCCGGCCACGTCGGTCACCACGACGTCCACCCCGGCCCGCGCAAACGCGGCGACGGTGCGCCGGGCCAGCCGGCGAGCCTGCTCCCGGCGGCCCGCATGCAGCGACAACGCGCCACAGCAGCCCTGCGAGCGCGGGATGATCACATCGCAGCCCTCGCGGGCGAGGACTCGCGCGGTCGCCGCGCTGACCTGCGAGAAGAACGCCCGCTGCACGCAGCCGGTCAGCAACCCCACGACCGCCCGGCGCGCCCCGCCCCGCGCGGCCACCCGTCGGGGCAGCCGGACCCGCGGCGCGGCCGGCGGCGCGATCCCCGCCGCGGCCCGCGCGGTGGCGCCGGCCCACTTCGGCGGCCTGACGTTGCGGACCAGCGACATCCGCCGGGGGTACGGGAAGAGAGCGAACAGGCCGGCCCTGGTGACCCGGTCGGCGGTGGCGCGGGTGGGCTCGATCATGGTGCGCCCGGCCTCGATGATCTCGTCGTACTTGACGCCGGAGGGGCAGGCCGGCACGCAGGCCAGGCAGCCGAGACAGGTGTCCAGGTGGCCGGCGATCTCGGCCGGCGCCGCGGCGCCGTCGGCCACCTGCCGGATCAGGTGGATCCGGCCGCGCGGCGAGTCGGCCTCCGTGCCCCACAGCTGGTAGGTCGGGCAGGAGGGCAGGCAGAATCCGCAGTGCACACAGGTGTCGGTGAGTGCGGTCATTTCTCCGATGTCCATCAGATCCCTCCCACGAACCGACCGGGCGACAGCAGCCGCTGCGGATCGAACCGTTCCTTGACCCGGCGCATGAGGTCCAGCCCCGGTACCCGTCCCCACAGGTCCAGCTCCCCGCGCAACGATTCGGGCGCGGTCAGCACCTCGCACGACCCGCCGCGGGCGAACAGGACCATGCGCACGGCGTCCAGGATCCCGGCCACCCGGGCGACCGGAAGGTCACCGGGGAGCGCGGCGTGCACCACCCCGATGCCGGCGGCGCCGCGTACCGGTACCGGAGTGCCCGCCACGTCGCTCAGCGCGTAGATCGCGGCCGGCAGGTCCGCCACCGGTACCGACAGCCGCAGCCCGATCTCGCCGGGGCCGAACGGGTACCGGCCCCACCAGCCCGGGGCGTCCCGCGGCGAGCAGATCAACCCACCGATCATCTCGGCGGCGGCATGGGCTCGGGCCTGCGCGCCCAGCGCGGAACCCTCGAACAGCACGGCCAGGGTGCCGGAGCCGTTCGGCCCGGTTCCGTCGCGCTGGCGGGGCACCGGACGGTCGACCGAGGGCGGCAGGTCGACCTCGACCGCGGTCGGCGCCAGCGTGGAGTCCAGCAGCTCACCGACCAGCTCGTCGACCTCGCTCGGCGTGTACACCGACCGGATCAGGAACACCCGGCTGATCGGCAGCGGGTGCAGCCGGAACGTGGCCTCGGTGATCACGCCGAGCGTGCCGTACGAGCCGCAGAGCAGCTTGCCGAGGTCGTACCCGGCGACGTTCTTGACGACCTTGCCGCCGGAGCGCGCCACGGTGCCGTCGGCGCGGACGAACTGCACGCCGATCAGCAGGTCTCTCGGCGCGCCGTAGGTGTGGGCGAGCGGGCCGGCCTCGTTGGTGGCGAGCATCCCGCCCACGGTGGCCTCGGCGGAGCCGGGATCGAGGGCGAGCCGCTGGCCGGACCGCTCCAGCGTGGCCTGCAGCGCACGCAGCGGGGTACCCGCGCCGACCGTGACGACCAGGTCGCCGGCCGAGTGTTCGCGCACGCCGGCCATCCGCGCGGTGTCCACGATGACGTCCACCGTGGATGGCCGCTGACCCCAGTCGATCTTGCTGCCGTCGCCCCGCGGGACGGCGGTCAGACCCTCGTCGGCGCACTGGGCGAGCAGCGACGCGAGCTGGTCGACCCGGCCGGGGGCCGCGACGAACCGGGCGGCGCACCCGCCGACGACATCGGCCGGCCCGGCCGCCCGGGCCATCCCCGCGGCCTCCCCCAGAACGTCGAGGCTCATCCGGCCGCCCCGCACCCGCCCGGCCCACTCATCCGACCACCTCGCCGTGTGCGCACGCCGCACTGGACGTGCGCCGTCCGCCGCACTGCACCGGCCCGCTCATCGGACCACCCCGGCGTACGGGCGCGTCGCACCGGGTGTGCGCCGCCTCCCCCACGTCATCGGACCGCTCGTCGGGCCGCCGCGTCCGCTCATCCGGCATCCCGGACCCGCTCGCCGGACCGGCGCGGGGCGAGGGCGGCGGGTGAGCGTTCGGCGCACAGCCGCGGCGTCGGGAAGACCTTGCCCGGGTTCGCCCGGCCGTCCGGGTCGAACGCGTGACGGACCAACTGCATCGTGGCCAGGTCCTCGGCGGAGAACATCCGGGGCAGCTTCGCCGACTTGTCCACGCCGACGCCGTGCTCGCCGGTGATCGAACCGCCGCGCGCCACGCACAGGTCCAGGATCGCGCCGGAGACCTTCTCGGCCCGCTCCAGCGCACCCTGCCGTTGCCCGTCGTAGAGCACCAGCGGATGCAGGTTGCCGTCGCCGGCATGGAAGACATTGGCCACCCGGATGCCGGCCGACGCGGCCAGTTCGTCGATTTCGCGCAGCACCTCGGCCAGCGCGGTGCGCGGGATGACCCCGTCCTGGACGATGTAGTCGCGACTGATCCGGCCGACCGCCGCGAACGCCGACTTGCGGCCCTTCCAGATCGCCGCACGGCGGGCCGGGTCGTCGGCCGCGCGTACCTCGAACGCCTCCGCGCACAGTGCGGTCACCGCGGCCGTCTCCGCCTCGACCTCCACCGCCGGACCGTCGAGCTCGACGATCAGCACGGCCTGCGCTCCGGCCGGGTACCCGCAGCTCACCGCCGCCTCGGCGGCCTGGATGGCGAGCGCGTCCATGATCTCCGCGGCGGCCGGCTGGATCCCGGCCGCGATGATCGCGCTCACCGCGGCGCCGGCGCGTTCAACGCTGTCGAACGCGGCCAGGATGGTGCACACCGACTCCGGAGCCCGCAGCAGCTTCACCACGATCTTGGTGGCGATGCCGAGCGTGCCCTCCGAACCGACGAACACCCCGGTCAGGTCGTACCCGGGGACCCGCGCCGCCTTGCCAGGGCCGAGCCAGCGCAGTTCGCCGTCGGGTGTGCACACCTCGAGGCCGGTCACGTGGTGCACGGTGAAGCCGTATTTGACGCAGTGCGCGCCACCCGAATTCTCCGCGACGTTGCCGCCGATGGAACAGATCTGCTGGCTGGACGGGTCGGGTGCGTAGAAGTAACCGGCCGGTCCGACCGCACCGGTGACGGCGAGGTTCACCACGCCCGGCTCGACCACGGCACGCCGGTTGGGCAGGTCGACCTCGATGATCCGGCGCATCCGCGCGGTGACGATCAACACGCCGGCCGCCTCCGGCAGTGCGCCACCGGACAGGCCCGTGCCGGAACCGCGGGCCACGAACGGAACCCCGGCCTCCCGGCAGGCCAGCACGGCGGCCCGCACGCCCTGCGCGTCCTCGGGCAGCACGACGAGGCCGGGAGTGCACCGGTAGGAGGTGAGACCGTCGCACTCATAGGTGCGCCGCGTGGTCAGGTCCGTGATGACCGCGGCATCGCCGAGGTCACGACGGAGCCTATGAGCCACCATGGCGAGCCTCACGGGACCATCGTACGAGTGTGCGACCTCAGTGTCAGCGCTTGACATTGGGCCGAACGGGTAATCTCAGCGCTCGTGACGAGTTCTCAGCCGCCGATGGCCAAGAAGGTTCCGCACGAGAGGGTCCAGCACGGCGATGCCGTGGCCGACGAGTATTTCTGGCTCGCCGACAAGGAGGATCCGGACACCATCGCGTACCTGACCGCGGAGAACGCGTTCACCGAGGCCAGGACGGCGCACCTGGCCGGGCTGCGGGACACCGTGTTCGGCGAGATCAAGGCGCGTACCCAGGAGACCGACCTGTCGGTACCGGCGCGCAAGGGCGGGTACTGGTACTACGGCCGCACGGTCGAGGGGCAGCAGTACGCCATCCAGTGCCGGCGCGCGGTGCGGCCCGGGGAGGTCGACCCGCCGGCCACCGGCGACGGCACGCCGCTGCCGGGCGAGGAGATCCTGCTCGACGGCAACGAACTGGCGCAGGGTCACGACTTCTTCGCGCTCGGCACGTTCGACGTGTCGCCGGACGGCCGCTGGCTGGCCTACGCCACCGATTTCGCCGGCAACGAGCGCTTCACCCTCCAGGTCAAGGACCTGTCCACCGGCGAGGTGCTGCCCGACCGCATCCCCGACACCTTCTACGGCTCCGCCTGGTCCGCCGACGCCTCGACACTGTTCTATCTGACGGTCGACGACAGCTGGCGGCCCTACCGGGTCTGGCGGCACGTGCTGGGCACCGCGCCGGACGCCGACCAGGTGGTCTACGAGGAGGCCGACGAGCGGTTCTGGGTCGGCGTGGAGCTGACCCGCTCGGAGCGGTTCATCCTCATCGACGTGGCCAGCAAGCTGACCTCCGAGGTCAGCTTCATCCCGGCCGCCGACCCGCTGGCCGCGCCGACCGTCATCGCGCCGCGGCGGCAGGGCGTGGAGTATTCGGTCGAGCATCACGGCCACCGCTTCCTGATCCTGCACAACGACGGGGCGGAGGACTTCGCGCTCGCGTACACCCCGGTCGACGCCCCGGGCGCCTGGACCTCACTGATCGAGCACGAGCCCGGTACCCGGCTCCTGTCGGTCGACGCGTTCAGCCGGTACCTGGTGGTGTCGCTGCGCCGGGACGGCCTGACCGGACTGCGGGTGATGGCGCTGGACGCCGGCAGCCGGTACGACATGCGGTTCCCGGAGCCGCTGTACTCGGTGGAGCCGAGCACCAACCTGGAGTACGACACCGACGTCTTCCGGCTGAGCTACACGTCGCTGATCACGCCCGACTCGGTGTACGAGTGCAACCTCGGCAGCGGGGAACTGGTGCTGCGCAAGCGCAAGCCGGTGCTCCCGTCGCCGTCCGGGGCGCCGTACCGGCCCGAGGACTATGAACAGCACCGGGAGTGGGCGCTGGCCGACGACGGGACGCGGGTGCCGGTGTCGCTGGTCTGCCGCGCGGGCGTGCCCCGGGACGGCTCCGCCCCGATGGTGCTCTACGGGTACGGGTCGTACGAGGCCAGCATGGACCCCTGGTTCTCGATCGGCCGACTGTCCCTTGTGGACCGTGGCGTGGTGTTCGCGGTCGCGCACGTGCGCGGCGGCGGTGAGCTGGGCCGGGCCTGGTACGACAACGGCAAGATGCTGTCCAAGAAGAACTCGTTCACCGACTTCGTGGCGTGCGCACGGCACCTGGTCAAGGAGGGCTGGACGGCGACGGACCGGCTGGTCGCCCGCGGCGGTTCGGCCGGTGGCCTGCTCATGGGGGCGGTGGCCAACCTGGCCCCGGACGCGTTCGCCGGCATCGTCGCCCAGGTGCCGTTCGTGGACGCGCTCAACTCGATCCTGGATCCGTCGCTGCCGCTGACCGTGACCGAGTGGGAGGAGTGGGGCAACCCGCTGGCCGACCCCGAGGTGTACGCGTACATGAAGTCGTACACGCCGTACGAGAACGTGTCGACGGTGGACTATCCGGCGATCCTCGCGATGACCAGCCTCAACGACACCCGGGTGCTCTACCACGAGCCGGCGAAGTGGGTCGCCCGGCTGCGCGACCGCTCACCCCGCTCGGACGTGCTGCTGAAGACCGAGATGGGGGCGGGGCACGGCGGGCCGTCCGGCCGGTACGACTCGTGGAAGGACGAGGCGTTCATGGTCGCCTGGATCCTCGACCGGTTCGCCCCGGCGATGGGTACCGCGTCCTGACCCTCAGGCGGTGGCCGGTGCGATGAGGCGGGCGAGCGTCGCGGGGTCGATGTTGCCGCCGGAGACGACCGCGACGGTGCGGCCCGGCGGCAGTTCCGCCCGGTGGTGCAGGTACCCGGCGACCGACACCGCGCCGCTCGGCTCGACCACCAGCCGGGCCGACCGGGCCAGCAACCCCACGGTGTCCAGGATCTCGTCCTCGGTCACCGTGATGATGCCGTCCAGCCGCGCGGCCAGGTGCGCCAGCGTCAGTTCCGACGTGGGCGTACGCAGCCCGTCCGCCACCGTCCGGTAGGTCCGCTCGGCCGACCACGTCACGAGCCGGCCCTCGCGCAGGCTCTCCTGCGCGTCGGCGGCCAGTTCCGGCTCCACCCCGATCACGGTCGCGGACGGGCGCAGGGCCTTGACCGCCGTCGCCACGCCGGAGGCGAGGCCGCCCCCGCCGACCGGCACGAGCACGACGTCGACGATGGGCAGGTCGGCGACGATCTCCAGGCCCACGGTGCCCTGGCCGGCGATGACGTCGGGGTGGTCGTACGGCGGGATGATCGCGTACCCCTCCGCCTCGGCCAGTTCGTGCGTGACCGTCTCCCGGCGATCCGGCTCGACCAACACCACCCGCGCACCCAGCGCCTCGGTCGCGGCGATCTTCGTGGGCGCGGCGACGTCCGGCATGACGACCACGCACGGGATCCCGAAGGCGCGCGCGGCATACGCCACGGCCTGGGCGTGGTTGCCGGAGGAGTGCGCGATCACGCCGGCTGCCCGCCGTCCTGCCGGCAGCGAGGCGACGGCGAAGTACGCGCCACGGATCTTGAACGCACCGACCGGCTGGAGGCTCTCCGGCTTGACCCAGAGTTCACCGCGCTCGGCCACCGGCCCGGCCGCACCGGCGGCCCAGGGCGCGGGCAGCAGCGGTGTGCGTACCGCGACGCCGGCCAGCACGTCCGCCGCGCGGCTGATGTCGTCCAGGGAGATCAGATCCATGGCGCCATGGTAACTGCGGGCCGGCTCGCCGTTCGTTACCTGGTTCGCCGCCCCCTACCGGCGGTCACGGTCGCCTATGCTTGCCGCGATCGGACGGGATGTAGGGGGAGGCCGTGACCACAGGTCCAGAACTCGCGGTAGATCTACGCGGGCTGACGAAGCGGTTCGGGGCGGTGAGGGCCGTCAACGATCTGACGCTGGCGGTCGAATCCGGTGAGATCGTCGCCTTCCTCGGTCCGAACGGAGCCGGCAAGACCACCACGATCGACATGCTGCTCGGCCTGACCCGCCCCGACGCCGGCACGGTCCAGATCTACGGCAAGGCGCCGGCCGAGGCCATCGGCCGGGGCGAGGTGTCCGCCGTGATGCAGACCGGCGGGCTGCTGAAGGACTTCAGCGTCGGCGAGACCCTGCAGTACACGGCGTCGCTGTACGCGCACGCCCGCCCGGTGGCCGAGGTACTGGAACGGGCCGGCATCGCCGACATCGCGGACCGGCGGGTCAGCAAGTGCTCCGGCGGGCAGCAGCAGCGGCTGCGGTTCGCGCTCGCCCTGCTGTCGGACCCGCGGCTCCTGCTGCTCGACGAGCCCACCGCCGGCATGGACGTCGAGGGCCGGCGCGAGTTCTGGTCCGCCATCCGCCGGGACGCCGAACGGGGCCGTACGGTCATGTTCGCCACCCACTACCTCGACGAGGCCGACGCGTACGCCGACCGGATCGTGCTCATCCGGCAGGGCAGCATCGTCGCGGACGGCACCACCGCCGAGATCAAGGGCCTCGCGGCCGGCCGGATCGTCCGGGCCACCCTGCCCGACGCCGACGAGGCGGCGCTGGCCGCGCTGCCCGGGGTCGAGTCGGTGGAGTTGCGGGGCGACACCGTGCTGGTGCGCACGGGGGACTCCGACGGCGTGGCCCGTCACCTGCTGACGCAGACGTCAGCGCGCGACCTGGAGATCACCTCGAAGAACCTCGAAGAGGCGTTCATAGCACTGACCAGCGACGACGCCCCGGACACCGTTGCCGCGACCGCGGGGAGCGAACAATGACGTCGACCACACCGCTGTCACAGACGCGGCAGGTGCCGCCGCTCGGCGGGTTCAACCTCACCGCGCTGCGGCTGGAGATCCGCCGGGTGCTGCGCAACCGCCGTACGCTCGTGTTCATCCTGATCTTCCCGACCGTGTTCTTCCTGCTGTTCGGGCTGCCCAACAAGCATGAGGACCTGGCCGGAAAGTCGGCGATCGCGTACATCATGATCAGCATGGCGGTGTACGGCGCGATGGTGGGTACCACCTCCGGCGGTGCGGCGGTGGCCGTCGAGCGCAGCCTGGGCTGGAGCCGTCAACTGCGGCTCACCCCTCTGCGGCCGGTCGCGTACGTGCTGATGAAGTTGGTCACAGCGATGGTTCTCGGCCTGATCGCGGTGGCGGTGGTGTTCATCGTCGGCGCGCTGACCGGCGTGCGGCTTCCGGCGCACGTCTGGCTCCTGTCCGGGCTGGCCGCCTGGCTGTGCTCGCTGGTCTTCGCCGCGTTCGGCCTGTTCATGGGCTTCCTGCTGCCCTCCGAGAACGTGATGCAGTACGTCGGTCCGATCCTGGCCGTACTGGCCGCGTTCGGGGGCGTGTTCGTGCCGTTGGACCTGTTCTCGCACACCCTCCAGTCGATCGCCAAGTTCACCCCGGTCTACGGTGTCGGCGTGATCGCCCGGGCTCCGCTGGTCGGCGGGTTCACCATGACCGCGCTGGCCAACGTGGTGATCTGGACGGCGCTGTTCGGCGTCGGAGCGATGCGGCTGTTCCGGCGGGACACCGCCCGGGTCTGACCGCCGGCTCACTGACCGCTGTCCCACTGACCGCCGGCCTGCCGGGTCCGGGTCACTGGGGGCTAGATCACTGGGCGGCACCCCGACATTAGTTGTACTTTGAAAAAGTTCCACTCGTACAACTAATGGGGTTGCCCGGTGCCCGAACTCAGCGACCGTCGTCGATATTTCATCCTGGCGATCTGCTGCCTGAGCCTGTTCATCGTCTCGCTGGACAACACGATCGTGAACGTCGCGCTGCCGTCCATCCAGCGCGATCTGCACGCGTCGGTCTCCGGGCTCCAGTGGACCATCGACGCGTACACGCTGGTCCTGGCGAGCCTGCTGATGCTGTCCGGCTCGACCGCCGACCGGGTCGGCCGGCGCAAGGTCTTCCAGATCGGGCTGGTGATCTTCGGTGCCGGTTCGCTGCTGTGCAGCGTGGCCCCGAACATCGGCACGCTCGTCGGCTTCCGCACCCTGCAGGCGATCGGCGGCTCGATGCTCAACCCGGTGGCGATGTCCATCATCACCAACGTGTTCACCGACCGGCGGCAGCGGGCCAAGGCGATCGGCGTGTGGGGCGGCGTGGTCGGCATCAGCTTCGCGCTCGGGCCGACAGTGGGCGGCCTGCTGGTGCAGTCGATCGGCTGGCGTTCCATCTTCTGGATCAACATTCCGGTGGTGGTGGCCGCGATCGTGCTGACCGCCGTGTTCGTCCCCGAGTCCCGGGCCGCCCGCAGCCGCCGCGTGGACCCCGTCGGCCAGGTGCTGGTCTTCAGCACGCTGGCGACGCTGACGTACGGGATCATCGAGGGGCCGGGCCGCGGCTGGTCCTCCCCGGAGATCCTCGGCTGTTTCGCGGTGGCCGTCGCCTCGGTGATCGGCCTGCTCAGGTACGAACCCAGGCGCGCGGAGCCGCTGCTGGACCTGCGGTTCTTCCGGAGCGCGCCGTTCAGCGGGGCGACCGTGATCGCGATCTGTGGGTTCGGCGCGATCGGCTCGTTCCTCTTCCTCAACACGCTGTACCTGCAGGACTCGCGCGGCTTCTCGGCCCTGGACGCCGGTCTGCTGACCCTGCCGCTGGCGGTCGCGATGTCGCTGTGCGCACCGCTGGCCGGCCGGTTGGTCAGTACGCGGGGAGCCCGGATGCCGCTGGCCATCGGCGGGATCGCGATGGCGATCGGTGCGGCGCTGATGATCAACCTCACCGAGCGGACCCCGATCGCGCTGCTGATCGTCTCGTACGTCATCTTCGGCATCGGCTTCGGCCTGCTGAACCCGCCGATCACCAACACCGCCGTGTCCGGCATGCCGGTGTCCCAGGCCGGCGTCGCGGCGGCCGTGGCCTCCACCAGCCGGCAGGTCGGTCAGTCGCTCGGCATTGCCGTGGTCGGGTCGGTGGTGACCTCGGCGGTCCACGGGCCGCTCCAGGTCGGCTTCGCGGCGGCCAGCCACGCGGGATGGTGGATCATCGCCGGCTGCGGCCTCGTGGTGATCGCGCTCGGCTTCGTCACCACCGGGCCGTGGGCCCGGCGAACCGCGGCGGACGTCGCCGCCGAGTTCGCCCCGGAACCGCCGCGGGTGCCGGCGGGGGTCCGATGAGCGAGGTTGCCCGATGAATGGGGTTGTCCGATGAACGGGGCTGTGCGATGAGCGGGGCGGCGCGTGCCGAGCTGGAGGCCCGGGCCTGGCGCGGGATCCGCGCGCTGGTGCTGGACCGTTACGACCGGCGCGGGGAGGTCTGCGAGTCGCTCTCCATGAGCTTCATCCGGGCCAAGGCGCTGCGGTACCTCGCGGAGGAGCCGCTGACCATGCGCGAGCTGGCCGCCCGGCTGTCCATCGACGCGCCGTACACCACGCTCGTCGTCGACGACCTGCAACGGCGCGGTCTCGTGGAGCGCAGCGCCCACCCCACCGACCGCCGGTCGAAGATCGTGACCGCGACGCCCGATGGCCTGGCGGCCGCGCGGCGCGCCGAAGACATCCTCAATGAGCCCCCCGATCCGGTACGGCAGCTTGACGCGGCCGACATCGAGGCGCTGGACAGGATCGTCGCCCGGCTGCTCGGTACCTCCGACTGACCCCGGCCCCCGCGCGGTCCGGGGCAGGCCGCCCACCGTCGGGACCGGCGGCCCGTTCGGACCCGCGCGCTGTCGAGACCAGCCCAGCCTCAGGCGATCCCGGCGCCCGCCTGGTCGATCGCGTCGTCCAGCCGGTGCGCCAGCTCGACATCCGGCGCGGTGACCGCGTCCACCCGCGTGGTACGCACCACGAGCGTGGCGTTCTCCCGATCGGACCGGGTGACCCGCGGCCCCCGGCCCAGTTCGCGGCGCACTCCCTCGATCTGGGCCAGCACCCGGTCCAGATTGTCCCCGGGCAGGGTGATGGTCCGGGTCAGCGCGCGACCGTTCCCCGACCAATAGGGCAGCCGGCCCAGCGCGGCGCGCAGCTCATCGTCGCTGAGCGGTGAGGTACGGCCGTCCGGGCCGACGAGCCCGCCCCCGGCCGGTGCCGGCGGTGCGACCAGATCGCGCAGGTCGGGCGGAAGGTACAGCGACTCGACCAACCCACCGTCCTGCTCGCTCAGTACGCTGATCACGGTCTGCGCCTGGTACCGGGCCACATCCGGCGTCCGGTGCGAGATCCGGCCCACCTCCTCGACGAAACCCTCCACCCCACGGGGCGGGTACGGCACGTTGACCGCATAGTCCGCGTGAAGCTCGGCCGGTACCTTGCCGAGGAACCGCTCGCGGTCGGTCTCGTTCAGCGCCCGGGCCAGTACGGTCACCGCGGCCTCGGCGGCCGATTTCGCCTCCTCGAACCCCACCCCGATCCGGCGACTCACCTCGCTGACCACCTCCCGGTACCGCATGACCAGCGGCTCCGGGGGCGGCGCGGTGCCGGTCAGCTCGGGGTCGGGACGGGGCCACGACGGATTGGGCGGCGGCCGGGTCGGGCGCGGCCCGGACTCGGGACCCGGCTTGTGCGCCCCGGCGGGCGGTGGCCCCTGGCGTTGCCCCTGTGACGCCTGTGTCCGCTGTTTCGAGGAGCCCAGCGTGGCACCCTCCTGGCTGGGTTGGCGCCCCTGGTTACGGGCCTGCCGGGCCAGTGTCCGCCGGCGCGGGTTGTCGCCCTCCATCTGTTTGTCGTTCATTGCCGCGGTTTTCCCGCTCGGCGCGCGGCTAATCGTGGCCGGGCTAATCGTGGCCGGCGGGAATCGGAATCAGGGGATCGAGGGGAACGTCCCCGAGGCAGCTACGGGGGCGGCGTTCCTACGGTTGACACGTTGGCAGAGGTAAGGAGCTCAACGTGCGAAAAGTCCTTCTGGTGTTCGGCCTGATCCTGGGCCTGTATCTGTTCGGCCGGGCGGTCGTCGAGCCGTTCGTCGTCAACCTGGGCGACCCGGCGACGTACCGCCACGACTGGGGTGGGCCGAGCCTGATCGGAGTGCTGGCCGTCCACTGTGGACCTGGCCTGATCGCCGGCGTCGCCATGGTGACGGCGCTGGCCCGCCGGTACGGCCGCGCGCCGGCCGGCAGCGGCGAGGTCCGGCCGGACCGGCGGTAGCGACAAGAGCCGGTACCGGCGGAACCTAGTGCCAGCCGTACTCGTGGCGCAGCTTGCCGGCCACCGCCTCGAAGCGGGTGCGGTCGAGGATGGCGCCCTCGCGCCGGATGCCGTCCTCCTCCACGCGCAGCACCCGGTCCAGGCGGATCCAGCTCGGCCGCTGGTCCCGATCCCAGCTACCCGGACCGAGCGCGAACCAGTTGTGTTCACCGTCGCGCTGCGCCCGGCTGGACAGCATCAGTCCCAGCAGGGTGCTGCCCTCCCGGCCGACGACCAGCACGGGGCGGTCCTTGCCCTGGTCGGGCTCGTCCTCGTAGACCACCCAGGTCCACACGATCTCGCCCGGGTCGGCCTGCCCGTCGAGTTGCGGCGCGTACACCAGATGCCGGACGGGCCGCAGCGGCGGCGCGGGATGGGGCTGGCGCGGGATCCGGTCGGCACCGCGACCCGTGAGTCGGCCGAGTTTCGCGGTCGCGCCCTTGAGAAAGCTGGCCACGGTTGGACACCTTAGCCAATGCGTCAACGCCCGTCGTCACGTGCCGGCGGTGCCGGCGACGGCGCGTCCCGGCCGCGCGCCGCGGCGGGCAACGGGTCGGCGACGCGAACGGCGGTGACGACAACGGCGGCGCGTCCCGGCCGCGCGCCGGCGACCGGAACGTCCGCCGTGGTCCGGCGAACCGCCGGCGCGGATCTCCGCGATCGATCAGCGCTCGCTGTCCAGCGAGCCCATCTGCGCGTCCGGGTACCGCTGGCCGGCCGCCGCACCGTCCGGTACCGCCGCCTCGATGGCCGCCAGGTCCTCCGCCGTCAGGGTGAGGTCGGCGGCCGGAAGCGCCTCGGCGAGCCGGTCGCGGCGGCGAGCCCCGACCAGCGGCACGATGTCCTCGCCGCGGGACGCGACCCAGCCGATGGCGACCTGCGCGACCGTCGCGCCCGTACGCGCGGCGATCTCCCGTAGCGCCTCGACCAGGGTCAGGTTGCGGCGCAGGTTGTCACCCTGGAACCGTGGGCTGGCGCCGCGGAAGTCGCGGTCAGACAGCTCACGGTCGGCCGTCCAGTGACCGGAGAGCAGGCCGCGGGTCAGCACGCCGTAGGCCGTGATGCCGATGCCGAGTTCCCGGGCGGTCGGCAGGATCTCCTTCTCGATGCCGCGGTAGAGCAGCGAATACTCGATCTGCAGGTCGGCGATCGGGTGCACCGCGTGCGCCCGGCGCAACGTCGCCGCGCCGATCTCGGACAGGCCGATGTGCCGGACGTACCCGGCCTTCACCATCTCCGCGATGGCGCCGACGGTCTCCTCGATCGGCACCGACGGATCCAGGCGGGCGGGCCGGTAGATGTCGACGTAGTCGGTGCCGAGCCGGCGGAGGCTGTACGTGAGGGCGGTCTTCACCGCGGCGGGTCGGGCGTCGTACCCGATCCAGTTGCCGGCCGGGTCGCGCTGCGCGCCGAACTTGACGCTGATCACCGCGTTCTCCCGGTCACGACCGCGCAGCGCGTCCCGCAGCAGCATCTCGTTGCGGCCCATGCCGTAGAAGTCGCCGGTGTCGAGCAGGGTCACGCCGGCGTCGAGCGCGGCGTGGATGGTGGCGATCGACTCCTCGTCGTCGGCCGGGCCATACATGTCGGACATGCCCATGAGCCCGAGGCCGAGCGCCGAGACGCGCGGACCGGTGGCCCCCAGGGTGCGGATCTTCATCGTGCGGGTCCCCTCAATATCACCGTTAGCTAGCGCCGATAACGTCAGCCGTTAGCGACGCTAACACCAGCCTGCTAACGTTGCAACCGTGAGCCCCGACGTCCGCGAACGCATCCTCGACGCTACGGCCCGGCTCCTGGTCGAGTCCGGGAGCGAGGCGCTGTCCACCCGGGCAGTGGCCGCGGCGGCGAACGTCCAGGCACCGACCCTGTACCGGATCTTCGGGGACAAACAGGGCCTCATCGACGCGGTCACCGCGTACGGGTTCGAGCGGTACCTGGCCGGCAAGCACGCGCTGGCCGCCTCCGACGACCCGATCGAGGACCTGCGCCGGGGCTGGGACCTGCACATCGAGTTCAGCCTCACCCACCCGGCCTTCTACGCGCTCATGTACGGCAGCGTCCAGCCCGGGCGCGAGCCGGCCGCCGCCAGGGAGGCGACCGGGCTGCTCCTCGCCATGCTGCAACGGGTCGCGCACGCCGGCCGGCTGCGGGTACCGGTCGCCACGGCGGCCGTGATGGTGCACGCGGCGAGCGTCGGGGTGGCGCTGACCCTGATCGCCCGCCCCGAGGCCGAGCGCGACGGTGAGCTGTCGGCACGGGTACGGGAGGCGCTGCTCGACGCGATCGTGACCGGCGTGGACCCCGGGCACCTCGCCTCGGCCGGCACCGAGCCACCGTTGGCGGCCCGCGCCCTGGCGCTGGACGCGGCGCTCGACGGGGCGGCCGACCCGCTCACGCCCGCCGAGACCGGACTGCTCCGCCAGTGGCTGCGGCGCCTGGCCGCCGGCGACGCACGCCCCGACACCGCGCGCCCCCACACCGGCTCGGACCAGCCCGTTCGCCCGGACCGGTAGGTCCCCGTCGCGATCGCGCCACGCGCGCACCCTTGTCGATTGATCGCCGCACTGATATAAACCTTGAAACATTTAGGTTTATTAACTGTATGCGGGGGTCGGTTCACGAAGGGAGTCCGATGCGCAGATCCATGCGCGTGGCCGCGGTCGCCGCGGCAGCGCTGGTCGCGGTGAGCGGCGCGGCGTTCGCCACGCTGACCACCGGTACGGCCCAGGCGGCGACGACGAGTGGTGGCGTGAAGTTCGCGTACTTCACCCAGTGGGGCATCTACCAGAACGCGTTCTACCCGAAGAACGTCGACACCGAGGGCATCGCGGGCAAGCTGGACTACCTGATCTACGCCTTCGAGAACGTCGACCCGACGAACCTGACCTGCTTCGAGGCCAACCACGCCGCCTCGCAGGACGAGAACAACCCGAGCGCCGGTGACGGCGCGGGCGACCAGTTCGCCGACTACGAGAAGACCTACGACGCGTCCACCAGCGTGAGCGGGGTCGCCGACGCCTGGGGCCAGCCGATCGCCGGCAACTTCAACCAGCTCAAGGAGCTGAAGGCCAAGTACCCCAACCTGAAGATCCTGCTGTCCATCGGCGGCTGGACGTACTCGAAGTACTTCTCCGACGTCGCCGCCACCGACGCCTCCCGCAAGAAGTTCGTCAGCTCCTGCGTCGACATGTTCATCAAGGGCAACCTGCCGACCGACGCCGGGTACGGCGGCCCGGGCACCGGTGCCGGCATCTTCGACGGGTTCGACATCGACTGGGAGTACCCGGGCACCGCCGGGCACCTCGGCAACCACGTCAGCGCCGCCGACAAGCAGAACTACACCGCACTGCTGGCCGAGTTCCGTACCGAACTGACCGCGCTCGGCGGCACCAGAAAGTACCTGACCGCCGCCGTTCCGGCCGGCCAGGACAAGATCGCGAACGTGGAGACCGACAAGATCGGGCAGTACCTGGACTACGCGAACGCGATGACCTACGACATGCACGGCGGCTTCGAGCCCACCGGCCCGACCAACCTGCAGGACCCGCTGTACGGCTCGCCCAGCGACCCGTCGGCCCCGGTGCCGCCGGGCAACGGGAAGTACTCGACCGACGCCGCCGTCAAGGCGTACACCGCCGGCGATGCGAGCTACGGCATCCCGGGCGGCTTCCCGGCCAGCAAGCTCACCATCGGGTACCCGCTGTACTACCGCGGCTGGACCGGCGTGCCCGCCGGCGGCAACCACGGCCTGTACCAACCGGCCACCGGCCCTGCCCCGGGCAACGTGGACTCCGGCAGCGTCGCCGGTGTCTCGTTCTACAAGGAGCTGACCGGCTTCGTGGACAACCCGTCGCGCACGTTCTTCGACCCGACCACCAAGGCCGCCTGGTTCTACGACGGCACCACGCTGTGGGCCGGCGACTCGGCCCAGTCGATCCAGGCGAAGGCGGACTACCAGCACTGCAACGGGCTGGGTGGGGCGATGATGTACTCGCTGGAGGCGATGGACCCCGCCGCGACCCTGTTCAACGACATCGTCAACGACACCAACGGCGCGACGGCCGGCTGCTCCACCGGGCAGCCGACCACCTCACCGTCCCCGACGAGGTCGGCGTCGCCCAGCCCGTCCCCGTCGAAGACGGCGAGCCCGTCGCCGAGCCCGACCGGCGGTACCGGCGGCTGCACGGCGGCGGCCTGGAGCGCGGCGACCGCGTACAACGGCGCGGCGGTGGTCTCCTACAACGGCCACACCTGGACCGCGAAGTGGTGGACCCAGGGCGACATCCCCGGCAACAACAGCCAGGGCGTGTGGACCGACAACGGGCCCTGCGGCGGCGGGCCGACTCCGACGGCGACCGGCGGCGGTGGCTCGTGTGCCGGCGTCTCGGCGTGGAACTCCACCACCGCGTACAACGGCGGGGCGGTGGTCTCCTACGGCGGCCACAGGTGGACCGCGAAGTGGTGGACCCAGGGCGACATCCCGGGCAACAACAGCCAGGCCGTCTGGACCGACAACGGCGCCTGCTGACACCACACCGATTCGGGGGCCGGGCGCGTGGCGCGCCCGGCCCCGGACCGTCTCCAGCAGGCTCTACATCCCGACCGGGAACTCCAGCGCGGTCAGGTAGGACCGGGCCCAGGCCGTCACGTCGTGGGTACGCAGGTACCGGCGCATCGCGCGCATCCGCCGGCCGGTGTCCGACGGGTCGGCTTCCAGCGCCCGTACCAGGGTGTCCTTCAGCTCGTCGAGGTCGTGCGGGTTGACCTGGTACGCCTGCTTGAGTTCGTGGGCCGCCCCGGCGAACTCGGAGAGCACCAGGGCACCGGCGTTGTCCGGGCGGCAGGCGACGTACTCCTTGGCGACCAGGTTCATCCCGTCCCGCAGCGGGGTCACCACCATGACGTCGGCGGCCAGGTACAGCGCGGCCAACTCGGCCCGGTTGTACGAGCAGTTGAGGTAGTGCACCGCCGGCACGCCGAGCCGGCCGTACTCCCCGTTGATCCCGCCGACCTCGCGCTCCACCTTGTCGCGCAGCATCTTGTAGTGCTCGACCCGTTCCCGGCTCGGCACCGCGACCTGCACCAGTACCGTGTTCGGCACCTTCACCCGGCCGTCGGCCAGCAGTTCCCGGTACGCCTTGAGCCGGTGCTCGATGCCCTTCGTGTAGTCCAGCCGGTCCACGCCGAGCATGATCCGGTCCGGGTTGCCGAGGTCCGCCCGGATCTGCGCCGCCTGGGCGCGTACCTCGTCGGACCCGGCCAACTGCTCCAACTCCTCGACGTCGACGGAGATCGGGAACGCGCCGACGTGCACCACCCGGCCGTCCACCTCGATCTCGGAGTGCCGGGTACGCAGTCCCAGCACCCGCTCGATAAGCCGGACGAAGTTGCGGGCGCCGCCGGGCACCTGGAAGCCGACCAGATCGGCGCCGAGCAGCCCGCGCAGCAGGTCGGCCCGGCGCGGGATCTGCTTGAACAGCTCGGGCGGCGGGAACGGGATGTGCATGAAGAAGCCGATGCGCAGGTCGGGGCGCAGCTCGCGGAGCATCGCCGGGACCAGTTGCAGGTGGTAGTCCTGCACCCAGACCAGCGCGCCGGGCGGCGCGGCCTCGGCGGCGGCCACCGCGAACCGGCGGTTGATCCGCTGGTACGCCTCCCACCAGCGGCGGTGGAAGACCGGCTGCTCGACCGCGTCGTGGTACAGCGGCCAGATGGTGGAGTTCGCGAACCCCTCGTAGTAGTTCTCGAACTCCTCCTGCGACTGCGGTACGGCGCGCAGCGCGACACCGTCGATGTCCGGCAGGTCGGGCGCAGGGCCGGTGCTGCCGGCCCAGCCGATCCAGGTCGTACCGTCGCCCTGAAGGACCGGCCGCAGCGCGCTGACCAGGCCTCCCGGGCTTCGTCGCCATTCCCGTGCGCCGCATTCCAGCACGGTCTCGTCGATGGGCAGACGGTTGGCGACCACGACGAGAGCACTGTGCGGCATGACCGGTGAACCTCCTGGGGGAGGGAGCTGCGACGATCATTCCTTCTGCGAGGAATGACCCGTTCCCGCTGTTCTTACCGACGAAACGTTAAGTGCCTGTTACAAACACAGTACAGGCAGCGATTATGTCCATCACAATCCGCTACCGGCCGCGCTTGGCCACCACGTACGCCGATGGGTGCAGACCGCCCCTGACCAGCACGATCTCCTTGACCACCCGGATCAGCCGGGTACGTTGCACGGTCTCCCGGAACAACCGCTTGTCGTCGGTCAGCAGCACGGCCCGACCGTTGCCCGGCAGCACGCGGGCGATCTCGGCGAGCGCGGCCGGGTACAACTCGGCGTTGACCCGGTGCGAACCGACCCGCTTGCCGAACGGCAGGTTCGCCACGACCCGGTCCGCGGCGCCGGTCGCCACCGGCAGGTGGGCGGCGTCGGCGCGGCCCAGCAGCGCGGCGACCCGCCGGGTACGCAGATTCTCCGCCGCCATGCGCAGCCACCGGTTCTGCACGTCGAAGCCGAGCAGCCGGCCGGGCCGGGCCATCTCCGCGGCGTGCACCAGCAGGGTTCCGGCGCCACAGAACGGGTCGAGCACGGTCTGCCCGGGCTCGATCTTCGCCAGCCTGGTCAGCACGGCCGCCACGACCGGGTTGGTCGACGCCGGGGTACGCCGCAACTCGCCGAAGCGCTGGGTGAGGTACAGGGCGCCGATCTCGGCCCCGCCCGGCTCCACGTTGACGTCCCACGCGTTCGGGCTGTTCGTCCAGCCGTACCCGGACTCCAACCGGTCGCGCACGGCCCACCGGTCGTCGCCCAGCTCACCGACCCGGAACCGGACCCCGCCGCCGGCCCGTCGGTCTTCGGCCCGGTCCCCGGTTCGGTCGGTTCGGTTTCCGGGTCCGTCCTCGGTTTGGTCTCGGGTTCCGTCTCCGGCGTCCGTGGACGGACGCAGCGCGCCGAGCACGCCGTCCTTGAGCGAGGCGTCCAGCGCCGCCGGGTCGACCGCGAGCACGTCGAAGTACCGGCTGGCCGCCAGCGGGCGCAGCGGCCCGGCGTACTCGACGAGCAGCCCGTCCGGGTACCGCCGCAGCACCCGCGCCCCCAGCGCCCGGACGTCCTCGGCCAGGTAGTCGACCGCACCCGGCACGGTTCGCAGGATCAGCTGGTCGTTGACCGGTCGGTCCAGGTCGATCTGCGGGCGGTACGGCATCCGCCCAGCTTACGGAGGCCCAGGTCAGGACGCGCTGACGGAGGCCCAGGTCAGCAGACGCTCACGGAGGCCAGGGGCAGCACATGCTCACGGAGGCCGGGTCAGAACGTGCCGAGGTCCAGCGCCGTCATCGAGCCCCAGCCGAACCCCAGTTCGCTCGGGCCGGCCAGGGTGTAGACCCCGGCACCGCCGGCATTCGGGTAGAGCCAGAGCAGGCCGCTGCCGTCGCGCGCCATCAGGTCTGTGCGCCCGTCGCCGTTCATGTCGCCCAGTGAGATCGAATTCATGCCGTTCCAGCCGATGCCCAACTGGATCGGGGTACCGAACGTCGTGGTGTTCACGCCGCCCGTCCTCGGGTACATCCACAGGTTGCCGGACGCGTCCCGGGCCACCAGGTCGGCCCTGCCGTCGGAGTTCATGTCGCCCAGCCTGATCGTGTTCATCACCTGCCAGCCGGTACCGACGAGTGCCGGCCCCCCGAAGGTCGTGGTGCCGGTGCCCCCCGCACTCGGGTACAGCCACAGTCGGCCGAGGCCGTCGCGCGCCACGATGTCGGCACGGTGGTCGCCGGTCACGTCGCCCAGCGCGATGGAGTTCATGCCGTTCCAGCCGAGGCCGACCAGGGTCGGGGGCGCGAACAGCGTGGTACCGGTGCCTCTCCGGTCCGGGTACACCCACAGCCGGCCGAGGCTGTCGCGGGCCAGCAGGTCGTCGTACCCGTCGCCGTTGACGTCGGCGGCGTCGATGGGGTCCATGCCGTTCCAGCCGAGGCCGACCGTCGACGGTGAGCCGAGGGTGTTCACGCCGCGCCCATGGACGTTGGGGTACACCACCAGCGTGCCCTGGGGCGTCCGGGCCAGTACCGAGTCGAAGTGCGGCGTCAACGGCACGGTGCTCACTCCGGCGAACGCCGCCAGGTCGGCCAGCGAACCGTTGAACGCGTCCTTGTCCCCGGGCCACGGGGCATCCGCGTACTGCCAGATGGTGAACCGGTTCCACCCGGCCGGCAGTACCGGGGGCGAGGTGGTGTACGCGGCGATGTCCAGCGGCAGGTTGGCGAAGGCCGCGTTGTTGCCGGTACACGGGTTCCACCAGTTGCTGTTGGTGTAGATCATCGGCGGCCGGCCGATGCGCGCCTGCACCTCGTTGACGAAGGCGCCGATCCACCCGGACATCTGCGCCGGACTCAGCCCCCAGCAGGCGGACAGCCCCAGGGACGCGTAGGGCCACTCGATGTCCAGGAACGGCACGAGGGTCAGCCCGTCGTTGGCGTACTGCGCGTGGTTGACGAGGGCGTCCGCCTGGCCGACCGGGTTGCCGATGTCCGGCCGGGCGAAGTGGTACGCGCCGACGAACAATCCCTGGTTCTTCGCGGCGTGAAAGTCGGAGTCGAAGTACGGGTTGACGTAGCCGGTGCCCTCGGTCGCCTTGACGTACGCGAACTTCACACCGGCCCTCGCCTGCCCGGCCCAGTCGATGGTCCGGCCGCCGCTGTGGTCGTTGCTGGACACGTCGACTCCGGTCACCGGATAGCCCACCGGCGCCGCCGGCACGACCAGGCCCGGTGTGCCGGGACCGGGAGCGGCCCCGGGAGCGGACCCGGCGTGTGCCCACCCGCCTCCGTTGACCACCGCGGGATCGGCCAGCGCGCGCGGCGGCGCCGCCATCACGGTTCCCGCCGACAACACCACCGCCAGCGCCAGCGCGGTCACGCGGGTGGAGGTCGCCGCGGCCCAGCATCTCGCGGTCGCCCATACCCATTCGCCAAGCGACGCCATGGTGAAATCCCCCCGTAGGAACCACCTGCGGCCGGCCGATTCACGTGCGGAGGATGGCCTGGCCGCGGTCTCCCCCCCGGTGACCGCGGCCGGTCTCCCGTACGTCTGCCGCCCGTCGGAAACTCCCAAAGTGGCACAACGGGCAACTCGAGGAGACACGCGTAACGCTATGCGATGAGCTGCGCATCCGGGCCTGAATCGTCAGGAAGGCGTCGTGCGTACGGTCGAATTCGCGTCATCGTGCGTCCGGTCACATGCTTGACATCGGGACGGGGCGACCCGGACGGGTGAGCAGGCTGCCGGCGGCCACCGTGAGCCGGCGCGGCACCGGTACCCTGGCCCGCCGCGCCAGGACGTCGTAGTCGGCCTGGGCGACCTCGTCGAGGATCCCCCGGTACAGCAGCAGCGCCGTCCGGATGCAGGCCTGTGACGTCGGCGCCAGCATCGCCACGCCGGGTGCGGCCCGCTCGTAGTGCCGCTGGGCGCGCGCGACCTCGAAGGCGACCAGTGCCCGGATCGGTTCGGTGGCGGCGCCGGCACGGCTCGCCGCCCGCAGGTCGTCGACGGTCACGCCGAACCGGTCGAGGTCCTCCACCGGCAGGTACAGCCGGTCGCGATCCAGATCCTCGCCGACGTCCCGGATGAAGTTGGTCAACTGGAAGGCGAGGCCGAGTTGCCGTGCCGGTTCCCGGGCGGCGGCCCGCCCGGCGCCGGCCACCTCGCCATCCGCCGCCCCGCCGCCGGCCATCAGGATCGGCAGCATCATGGTGCCGATCGCGGCGGCCGAGCCCTCCATGTAGCCGAGCAGGTCGTCATAGGTCTGGTACTCGGCGACCGTCAGGTCCATCGCCATCGAGCCGAGGAACCTCTCGAAGTCGCCCCGGTCCAGTCCGAAGATCTCGATCGTGTGCAGGACCGCGGGCAGCAGCGGATCGTCCAGGTCGCCGGCGAAGAACCGGCCGCCCCACTCGCGCAGCCGGGCGGCCCGCCGCGCCGGTGTGCTGTCGTCGAACGCGTCCACGATCTCGTCCGCGTAGCGGGTGAAGCCGTACAGCGCGTGCACGTGGCGCCGTTTCCATTGCGGGAGCAGGAGCGTTGCCAGGTAATAGGTCCGGCCGTGGCGCCGGTGCAGGGCGCGGCAACGGTCGTACGAGGCCGACAGGCTCGCGTCCACTGCCCCACTCTCGTCCACCGCACCGGCTCCCGAATCGACTCATCAATCGATGCAACTCGCACCATACGCTATGCTGCCCCCATGGCCCACGCCCCCTCGCCGGGTACCTTCCGGCACACCGCGTTGCGCCGGCGGTCGGCAGCACGACAACGGTAGGCGCGGCATAGCCGGCCGGCGGCGCGGGGAAGCGGGCATGATGGTCGGCGGCGAGCCAGGTCCTGTCCTGCCGATCCGCCAGAGCCGAGGCGAAGTCCAGGCCCCGGCCCGGCGGGGTCGCGGGACGAGGCCCGCCCCATGCCGGCGGACGACCGGCGGGACGGGACCGAAGAGGAGGCGACGAAGAGTGCGGACTGTGTCGGGGCGCACCGACCGGGTGGTCATTGTCGGCGCCGGGCTCGGCGGCCTCTCGTGCGCGCTGCACCTGGTCGCGACGGGGCGCGATGTCACCGTACTGGAGCGGGAGCCGGTACCGGGTGGCCGCGCCGGCCGGCTGGCCGTGGCCGGGTACGAGTTCGACACCGGCCCGACCGTGTTGACCATGCCGGAACTCATCGCCGAGGCGCTGGGAGCGGTGGGCGAGAACCTGTCCGACTGGCTCGACCTGAAGCCGGTCGACCCCGCGTACCGGGCACACTTCCACGACGGGTCGACGCTCGACGTGATCAGCGAGACCACCCGGATGGCGGGCGAGATCTCCCGGGTCTGCGGTCCCCGCGAGGCCGACGGCTACCTGCGTTTCGTCGACTACACGCGGCGACTGTGGCAGTTGCAGCGGCACGACTTCATCGACCGCAACCTCGACGCGCCGCGCGACCTGCTCACCGCCAACCTGCTGCGGCTGATCGCGGCCGGCGGGTTCCGGCGCCTCCAGACCCAGGTGAACCAGTTCTTCCGGGACCCGCGTACCCGGCGGATCTTCTCGTTCCAGTCCCTCTACGCCGGGGTCGCGCCGCACGACGCACTCGCGCTCTACGCGGTCATCTCGTACCTCGACTCGGTAGCCGGGGTCTACTTCCCGCGCGGCGGCATCCACGCGGTCCCCCGGGCGCTGGCCGGCGCGGCCGAGAAGGCGGGCGTCCACCTGCGGTACTCGACGGCCGTCTCCGCCGTCGACGTCCGGGCCGGCCGGGCCGTCGGCGTGATCACCGAGGGAGGCGAGCGCATCCCGGCGGACGCCGTGATCCTCAACCCGGATCTGCCGGTCGCCTACCGTGACCTGCTGCCCGACGCCCCGCGCCGGATGGACCGGCTGCGCCACTCGCCGTCCGCGGTGGTGCTGCACATCGGGTCCAGCCTCCGGTACGAGCGGATCGCCCACCACAACATCCATTTCGGGCGGACGTGGCGGGGCACCTTCGACGAGGTCATCCGGAAGGGCCGGCTGATGAGCGACCCGTCCCTGCTGGTGAGCAACCCGACCAGGAGCGACCGGACCCTGGCCCCACCCGGTCGGGAGGTCTACTACGTGCTGGCCCCGGCACCCAATCTCGCCACCTCGACGTTCGACTGGACCGGCCGGGTCGGGCGGGAGTACGCGGGTGAACTCGTCGCCACGCTGGAGGCGCGCGGGTACTACGACTTCGGCGCCGGCATCGAGATATCCCGGGTGGTCACCCCGGTCGACTGGGCCGAGGCCGGGATGGCCGCCGGTACCCCGTTCGCCGCCGCGCACACGCTGCGCCAGACCGGACCGTTCCGCCCCGCCAACCTGCACCCGACACTGTCCAATGTGGTGTTCGTCGGGTCGGGTACCCAGCCCGGCGTGGGGGTGCCGATGGTGCTCATCTCTGGAAAGCTCGCCGCTCAACGAATCACAGGTACCGTTTCATGAATCGCGAATCGCATCTCGTCGAACTGGTCGGCGACGATGGAATCCACGTCGGACAGTCCACTGTGGAAGACGCGCACCGGGCGCCGCATGGCCGGCTGCACCGGGCGTTCTCCGTCCTCCTGATGGATCCGGACGGCCGGCTGCTGCTCCAGCAACGGGCCGCCGTCAAGACCCGGTTCCCGCTGCGCTGGGCCAACGCCTGCTGCGGTCACCCCGCCCCCGGAGTACCGGTCCCCGAGGCGGCCGCGACCCGGCTGGACGAGGAGCTGGGCGTCATCGGTGTGCCGTTCGAGCAGCTGGGGGTGCACCTGTACCGGGCCGCCGACCCGGTCACCGGACGGATCGAGCACGAGTACGACCACGTGCTGCTCGGCCGGGTCACCCCGGACATCGCGATGCACCCGGACCCGGCCGAGGTCGCCGACGTGGACTGGGTGGATGTCGAGGTGCTCCGGTCCGGACTGGTCGCCGAGCCGGACCGGTACGCTCCCTGGCTGGCGGGCGTGGTCGCGCTGCTGCCGGACGGCGCCGGTGACCGTTGACAGCCTGTCCGCAGGCGAGGTCGCCCGCCGGCTCGGAGTCGCCGTCACCACCCTGCGCGCCTGGCACCAGCGGTACGGGCTGGGCCCCACCGGCCACGCGCCCGGCCACCACCGCCGGTACACCGCCGACGACCTGAACCTGCTGGAGCGGATGCGCCAGCTCATCACGCGCGGCGTCCCGCCGGCACAGGCGGCCCGGCAGGTGCTCGGCGCGTACCAGCCGGACACCCCGGCCCGGGACGGTGGCGGCCGGGCCATCGGCGTCGGCCGGTCGCACCCCGCGGCACGCGGCCTGGCCAGGGCGGCACTGCGGCTGGACGCCGCCGCCATCGCCGACCTGCTGGCCGAGGCGATCGGCGCGGGGGGCGTCGTCCACACCTGGGAAGACATGATCGTTCCGGTACTGCGCGGAATCGGCGACCGGCACGCGTCCACCGGCGCGATGGTCGAGGTCGAGCACCTGCTCAGCGGCTGCGTGTCGACCGCTCTGGCCGCGGTACCCCGCCCGGCACCCGGCAGCCTGCCGCGGGTGCTGCTCGGTTGCGCCGACGAGGAACAGCACAGCCTGCCGATCGAAGCGCTCGCCGCCGGCCTTGCCCAGGCCGGCCTGCCGGTACGGCAGCTCGGTGCCCGCGTCCCGCCCCGGGCGCTGCGCGACGCGGTCCGCCGTACCGGGCCCGCCGCCGTCGGGCTGTGGGCCCATGCCGACCGGTACGCCGTTGCGGCCCAGCTTCTCGACCTCGCGGAGCTGCCCAACCCCCCGACGCTGCTCATGGCGGCCGGTCCCGGCTGGGCCGCGGTCGAATTCCCCGACAGTGTGTGCCGACCCCGGACACTCGGTGAGGCCGTGGCGATCCTCAGCGCCGACTCCTACTGACTTCAGCGGTACGACCCCGACCCGACGGTCGGTGCGCTCGATGGACAGCGGGCTTCGATGCGAGCCGGTTTCTGGATACGGTGATGCGGCACATGCCGGTACCCCCCTTATCCGGAGATGTCGATGGTTCGGCGCCGCACGGTCGCCCTCGTGCTGGCTGTCCTGGTCGTGCTCGCTGGCTGTACCGCCAGCGTCTCCGCGGCCTGGCATGCCCCCGCGGCATCCGCGGGCACGACAAGCATCCTCACCAGAGTCGACGGTGCGCGGTCGGCCACACCACTGGCGCCCGCGAAGCCGGCGGCGCTGGCCAGCCCGTCGCCGTCACCCATCCCGCTGCCACCCCTGCTCGGGCCGGGTGGCCTGCGCGGCCCCGACGGCTCGATGTACCGGACCGGCTCGTCGGCCGTGGCGCTGACCTTCGACGATGGCCCAGGCCGCTACACCGGCCAGATCCTCGACGTGCTGAAGCGGTACGGCATCCACGCCACGTTCTGCATCATCGGCAGCCAGGTCGCGGCGCAGGCCAGCCTGATCAGGCGGATGGTCAGGGAGGGCCACACGCTGTGCAACCACACGTGGAGCCACGACGAGAAGCTGCGCACCCGCACCCCGGCACAGATCGCGTCCGAGCTGCGGCGGACCGACGACGCGATCCACGCCATCGTGCCGGGCGCGCAGATCTCCTACTTCCGCAACCCGGGCGGCAACTTCAGCCCGCAGACCGTCGCGATCGCGGCGAGCATGGGCATGAGGTCGCTGTACTGGAGCGTCGACCCGGACGACTGGACCGTTCCCGGTACCCAGACCATCATCAACAATGTGATCAGCCACACCAGGTCGGGATCGATCGTGCTGATGCACGACGGTGGCGGGGACAGGGCCGAGACGGTGGCCGCGCTGAAGACGCTCCTTCCGACCCTCAAGAACCGGTACAAGCTGGTCGCGCTGCCGACCTCCGCTACCTCGTCCGGCTGACCGGCATCCCGCACGATCCCGGGCCCCTCGATGGGGTTTTGGCGTTCCATCTCCCATCACGTATGCTTTGCAGGCCTCCGGCGGGGCCGGATGGGAGCACAAGCCGCTGACATCGCGCGGTATGCGATGATAGCGGGGCCGCCCTCATCGTCTAGCGGCCCAGGACGCCGCCCTTTCAAGGCGGTAGCACGGGTTCGAATCCCGTTGGGGGCACGGTCAGGTTGGCGTACGCTTAGCCGGCCGGTGCAAGGTCCTGTGGAGCAGTTGGAGTGCTCGCCGCCCTGTCAAGGCGGAGGTCGCGGGTTCAAGTCCCGTCAGGACCGCCAAGCTTGGACGCCGCGCGGAGTTTCGTGCGGCGTCTGGCTTATGGGCACGTGGAAGCCCGGCCCCGAGTTCGGGGACGGGTACCATGAGCCGGAGCACGGCCAGGTAGCTCAGTTGGTACGAGCGTCCGCCTGAAAAGCGGAAGGTCGGCGGTTCGACCCCGCCCCTGGCCACCAGCTCTTCGCCGGGCTGACGAAGCGGTGACCAGTGAAGATCCCTGGTCGCCGTTTCGCTTTCAGCTAGATCATATTGCGTCGAACATGTAGCGGCGCAGTCCAGCACGGGGCGGACGGTCAAGCCATCGCTACCCCTCTGCCTGGTATAGCAAAAGGTATACTCGCGTCGTGGCCACTCCGGAGTGGGACGTCTACCTGGTGAACGAAGTCCGGGACTGGAAGGCCGCTCGTAGACACGATCACCGGCTCGTCGATCGCCAACCTGAAGGAGTTACGCCCCGGCACGGTACGCATCCTCTTCGTCTTCGACCCATGGCGCTCCAGCATCCTGCTCGTGGCCGGCGACAAGGCTGGACGCTGGAACGAGTGGTACAGCGAAGCCATCCCCCTCGCCGAACAGCGCTACGAGATCTACCTGAAGGAACGAGCACAAGAAGAAGGAGGCCAGCGATGAACAGCTACGTCCGCTGGACCGACATCCGCGCCGAGCACGTAGAGCGCGCGGGCGGCGAGGAGGCCGTGGAGGCCGGCAAGCAGGAACTACTTGCCGAGGTTGTCGGTCACCGCCTTGCCGAGGTCCGCCGCGCACGCGGCCTGACGCAGCAGCAGGTGGCCGAGCGGATGGGTGTAACGAAGGGCCGGGTCTCCCAGATCGAGCAGGGCAAGGTGTCCGGCCAGGACGTGTTGGCGAGGTTCGCGGCGGCCCTGGGCGGCCGGCTGCACCAGGCGATCTACTTTGACGACGGCGACATCGCCGCGATTGCCTGAGCAAGGCTCTCGGACCGGCCGGACGGACGGAATAGCGATGAGGCCAAGGCTCAGGAAGCTACACACTGATGGTCACACCTATGCGTGGAAGGCCGACATCCGTCACGTGTCGGGCAATGGTGATTGCCATCGTTGCATCAGATTGCGGATCTGGGGCAACGGCAAGAACGGCCGAGCGTTGCAGGTCGACCTGCTATCCAAGTCGTATCCCGGCATCTGGGGCACAGCTTGCGCTGCCGACGACGTCCACCCCGGGCCAGCCGACGTACGAACGGTCATTCGCTACGCCTTGAAGCGAGGCTGGGATCCAGCCGCTTCGGGCGGCACGTTCGCCCTGTCCGAAACTGGCGACGGCGCAGCTTTCGAGCTACCCGGCTTTCTCATCACCGACCGCCTGATGACCCCAGAGGCGCCGGACCCTACGGTCCGCGTGGAGCTCGCCTTTCAACACCTTGCCACCAGCTCTTCGCCGGGCTGACGAAGCGGTGACCAGTGAAGATCCCTGGTCACCGTTCGCTTTTGTCTAGATCACGAACTAGGTGATCTAGCGGATCTCAGTTGACTCTCCATTGGGCCAGCACTCCCGCCGCGCACCCCCTGGACACGCAGTTAAGCGGCGTTCGACGGTGAGCATGCGCCGGTGATCGGTGTCGGAGGCCGTCGGAGGCACAGTTCTCCATGACCCCGGAGCATCCCTGGCCGCGGGCCGACGCTCGGGCCCGCGCGTGTCGCCCTTCTCGGCCTGAACGCTTTGGGGGTCGAGTTGGCAATCTCAGGGTGGAAGGGCAAGGCAGCGGCGAGGAGGGTCATGACGTCAGACGCGGAACTGATCGGCAGATCGCTGGACGGCGACACAGAAGCCTTTGTCGAGGTGATCTGCCGCCATGAGGGTGCGCTCGGGGCGTACCTCGTGCGGCG
>DASXOA010000137.1:0-8911 GCA_036494675.1 Rugosimonospora sp. | reverse complement strand
CTTGAACGTCGGGTACCTGGCCCGTTTGGCGAAGAAGTTCGTGAACGCGACGTGCAGATGCCGCAACGCTTGCTGCATCGGCACACTGGACACCTCGTTGAGGTACGCCAGGTCGTTGGTCTTCTTCCAGGCGGTCAGCATCGCCGATGTGGTGTTGTAGTTGACGCGTTCCTGCCGCAGCGTCCATGCCTCGGTGCGAGCCGCGAGGGCCAGGTTGTAGACCTTCCGGACACAGCCGAACGTCCGGGCAAGCTCACCGGCCTGCGTGCCGGTCGGGTAGAAGCGGTACTTGAAGGCCCGCTTCACGGTCCTAGCCACGGCTCAGACGTTAGCAGGGCTGTTCGTGAACCGTACGCAGACGCGCGGGCAGACGCCGATCCCCCTCACCGGCGGATCAACTACCCCTGCCCTGCTCCACAGGCGTTCCGTTTCCTCTCCGACCTGAAGGCCGGAGCATCCACGAAAGGAATCCGATGACGTCAGGAATTGCTCCGGCGGCCGACCGACCGACCGGCGGATGGACCTGGCGGCGCGCTGCCGAACCTGCCGGGGCATCGACGACACCGCCTGTCACCCGGTCGTCGTCGACGCCCGACGTGGACGTTCCCGGCTCCGGAACGGGGATGGCCGCCGCCGACCCGCCGACCGGTACGGAGCCGTTCGACCGGCGAGTGATCGTCGTGGGCGCCGTCGTGTTCGCCGTGCTGATGGCGCTGTCCACCCGGTACGGCTTCCAGCGCGACGAGCTGTACTTCCTCGACTCTGCCCGGCATCTGCAGGGCAGCTACGTCGACCAGCCGGTGCTGGTGCCGCTACTCGCGCGGGTGTCGCTGTCGCTGTTCGGTCTGTCCCTGACCGGGTTGCGGGTGTGGTCCGCGCTCGCGGCGTGGGCCACCGTGCTGATGTGCGGACTGACCGCGCGCGAGTTGGGTGGTAGGCGGCGGGCGCAGTTGCTGGCCGCGCTCGCGGCCGCGACGATGCCGGCCCTCCTGGCGGCCGACCACGTGCTGGAAACGACGACGTTCGACATCCTGGCCTGGAGCGCGCTGGCGTTCGTCGTCATCAGGATCGGGCGTACCGGTAACTACCGCTGGTGGCTGCTCGGTGGCGTGATCCTGGGTCTCGGGCTGGCCAACAAGCACCTCGTGGGCTTCTTCGCCGTGGCGATGTTCATCGGGGCTCTGCTCAGCCGCGGCCACCGGACCGTGCTCAACTGGTGGTTCCTGGCCGGTGCGACGATCGCGGCCGCGTTCACGGTGCCCGACCTGTGGTGGCAGGCCCAGCACCACTGGGCGACGATCGCCATGACACAGGCCCTCAACGGGGAGAACGGCGGCCCCGGGGAGATCCCCGGCTGGGTCGTCGGCCAGCTGATCATGGCGTCCCTGGCCACGGTATGGATCTGGGTAGCCGGCCTACGTTTCCTTTGGCGCTCGGGGCGGCCGCTGTGCCGTGCCCTGGTGTGGGCGTACGGGCTGCTGTTCGTGGTCTTCGCGGTCACCACCGGCGGGCAGATCTACTACCTGGCCGGCGCCTACGTGTACCTGCTCGCCGCCGGCGCCGTGTCCGTCGACGGGTGGCTGCACGCGAAACGGCGGCGGGTCCCCATCCTGGCGGTGGCCACCACTGTGGCCACCGCGCTGATCCTGCCGATCGTCCTGCCTGTGCTGCCCGCCGCCGACGCCGAATGGACCTACGCGGTGAACCAGGACGGCGGCGAGCAGATCGGCTGGCCGGAGTTCGTGAATACCGTCCAGTCGGTCTGGGTGTCGCTGCCGCCCGAGCAGCGGGCCAATGCCGTGATCTTCACCGGGAACTACAGCCAGGCCTCGGCCATCAACGAACTGGGCCGGAAGGTGGGGTTGCCGGGGGCGATCAGCGGGCAGAACAGCGAATGGTGGTGGGGTCCCGGCACCCAGGACGCGACCACCGTCGTGGTCGTCGCGGCGCCCGACGTCACCGCCGCCGATGTCGGCCGGTACTTCACCGGGGTACGGATGGCGGCCACGGTCACGAACCCGTACGGCATCCACAACGACGAGTACGGCGACCACGTGTTCGTCTGCACCGGCCTGCGCCAGTCCTGGCCGCAGCTGTGGCCCCAATTGCGCCACTACGACTGATCGCTCGTGGTGGGATTCCTACGAACCGGCGTCGGTGGCGTCGCCGGTCCCGGTCTGGAGTAGCGCGAATGCGCGGTCGGTGTCGGCGACGGCCTCGGGATACACGTCGTCGGCGGTCTGCCCGGCCACCAGTTTCTGCCAGGTGGTCCGGGCGAGTACCCGCTGTACCGCGATCTCGTACGCCCCGATGGATACATCGGCCTGATCGCCGACACGGACAACGCCCTGGCGATCGCCGACTACCTCCGCTCCCTGTAAATCATCCGGAATCGGCTGCGCGTAAATTGGCGGCAGGCAATCACAGTAGATCTCGGATGGAGCGCACATGCTGGACAGGTCCCTGGTCGACTCGCTGTTTCCGGCGAACCTCGCGGAGCGGGAGGAGTGGGAGACGCGCTATCCCGACCGGAAGCTTCCGGAGGGTGCGAGGGTGACCCGGTTCTCTCCGAGTCCAACTGGCCCGCTCCACATCGGTGGAATCTACGTCGCGATGATCGACAAGGATCTCGCAGACCAATCCGGTGGACGGTACGTGGTGCGGATCGAGGATACCGATAAGGCGCGCGAGGTTCCCGGCATGATGGAACAGTTTACTCGCGCATTCGACTACTTCGATCTAGAACCGGACGAGTCCGAGCCCACCGGTGGAGACTACGGTCCGTACACGCAGTCGGCGCGGGCGGAGATCTATCTGACCTACGTCCGGGATCTGCTTCGGGACGGGCTCGCGTACCTGTGTTTCGCGACCAGGGAAGAGTTGGCAGACATCGCGCTTCGCCAGCAGCGAGCAAAGGTGCCGACTGGATACTATGGACAGTGGGCTCTCTGGCGGGACTCCCCCGTCGCGGAGGTCGAGGAGGCTCTCGCCGCCGGGCGCCCATTCGTGGTGAGGTTCCGCAGCAACGCGGCGTCGGGCGCGCGGGTGTCTTACGAGGACGCCCTTCGGGGCCGCCTGGAGTTCGACGCGAACCACAACGACGTTGTGATCCTCAAGAGTTCGGAACAGACGCTCCCGCTGCCGACCTACCACTTCGCCCACGTTGTCGACGACCACCTCATGAGAGTCAACTTGGTGGTCCGAGGGGACGAGTGGCTCTCGTCGGTACCGGTACACCTGCAGTTGTTCGACGCGTTGGGATTTGAACGCATCGAATACGCTCACATTGCTCCGCTGCTGAAGCGGGATGGCAACGGTAAGCGGAAGCTGTCGAAGCGCAAGGATCCCGAGGCGACTGTCGACTTCTACCTGCAGGCCGGTTATCCGCCCGAGTCCGTTCTCTACTACCTGCGCGGCCTGGCCAACGGCCGGCTCGCGGAACTGCCGTTGCGCGAGGCACTGAGCGCTCGTCTCGACCTGTCCGCGTGTGGCGTCTCCGGCGCGATGGTCGACATGGTCAAACTGGCCGGGATCTGTGCGGACCAGATCGCCACGATGCCAGGGGAACGGGTCTTGGAGGCAGTGGCCGATTGGGCCGCGTTCTACGACCCCGAGCTTGGCCGCGTCCTTGCCGAGGAACGCGACCTTGCCCTGCGGGCGCTCGCGATCGAACGCGAGGGAGTGGCCAATCCCCGCAAGGACCTGCAGAAGTGGTCCGATTTCCGGCCCGTCTACGGCTACTTCTTCCCACAGCTGTTCACCCCCGTCACCGACCTGACGGGCCAACCTCTCGAAGGCCTCCCCGGCGACGTCGTGCGCGAGTTCGCGGCGAACTTCGCCGATGCCTATCAGCCCATCGCCGAACCGGCGGCATGGTTCGAGCAACTCCGTCGAATCGCGGCGGCCAACGGTTTCGCCGCCACTCCGGGAGAGTACAAGGCCGCCCGAGACGCCTACCACGGTTCCATCCGTGAGGCGTCCCAGATCGTCCGGATAGCCCTCACCGGATCTACCCGCAGCCCCGATCTGTACCAGGTCGCGATGACGTTGGGGACCGACGAGGTTCTGCGGCGAGTACGGACACTCAACGGTACGGCCCGGACGGTGTAACGAGCGGACGCGGCCGGACACGGGGAGGCCGAGGCACCGTGCGGTGCCTCGGCCTCCCCGGCTACGTGGCTCCCGGCGTCAGTGTCCGTAGAGCTTGGGCAGTGGCGGATGGGATGGCTGCAGACCCGTGAGTTGATACCTCAGGTTCGCGGCCTGTTGCTGCCAGGTGATATTGGCGATGCCGAGTCTCACGCCGATCCCACTGAAGAGCCCCGACCGCTTCGTCGCGCCGTGTTGTGACAGATACAGCTCGCCGTGCGACTGGCTGAGGCTGAAGCTGATCTGGGATCCGGCTGGATCGAAGTACTCGTGCGACACGACCGTGAACTTGAAGCTGGTCGGTCCGAGCACGTTGACTCGTACCGTGCCGACGCCGTGGACGAACGTCGGACCGGGGTGCAGGATGCAGTAGCCACCGTCGGCGAACGCCGAGCATCCGGTGATCGGGAAGGGGAAGACGTCCTTGGGGTGCTGTCTGAAGAAGGTCATCGCCTGCTCGGGAGATCCCGTCTTGGACGTCGGCCCGATGTCCCAGTGGTCCGTGTAGCTGTAGCCCAACCAGTTCTTGCCGCCGCTCGAATGGTCCGGCTCGGTCGGGGGATCCGGGTTACCGCAGTAGTCGAAACTGGCGTTGGGCAGGAAGCAACTCAGGAAGATCGGCATCGGTACCACCCCCGGGAGCGCTGGATTGCACTCCCACCCCCGGCACCAGCTCGCCGGTGACCAACTGGAGTGGGAACCTCCGGAGCGGTGGGACGAGCCGCCCGACGTCTTCTTTTTCGGCGGCTTTACACTCGGGCCGCACCAGCCGTGCCCGCTCGGGCACTCCACCTTCAGGCCGCTGGGGTCGGTGAACGTCGCCGGGTTGTCCGCGGCGTAGGCGTACGGGTTCGCGGAGTCCGGCTCGTCGTTGTTGTCCATCGGATCGGGCGAGAGGAACCTGCCGATCGTCGGGTCGTAGTAGCGAGCGTCGAACAGGTCCAGTCCGGTGGAGGCGTCCTGAACCTTGCCGAGGAACCCGCGGTCGCCGGGGATCTGGTTGGTCGTGCCGCGGGGCGCGCCGTAGGGCAGGTAGCGCTGCCGGCTGACCGTTCCCGTACCGGAGATGGCCAGTTGCTCGGAGCCCTGGGCGTCCGCGGTCATCCAGGTCAGCCCGGCCGCGGTCCGCTCGGCGACGGTGCTGCCGTCGGTGGTGCTGTAGTAGCGGGTGGCCGTGGCTGTGGCGCCTCCGTTGCTGGTCAGTTCGGTGTTGTCGAGGAACAGGGTGGCGGAGTCGGGGTCGCGGCGGATGAACCGGTTGCCGTCCGGGTCGTAGACGAACGAGGAGGTCTTCCCCGCCGTGGCCATGCTGGCCAGGTGGTTGTTCGGGTCCCAGGTGAGGGTGGAGGTGGTACCCGCGACGGTGCGGGCGGCCAATTCGCCGTTCGGGTCGTACGTGTAGCTGTTCGCGCCGACGGCCGACACCGCGTGCGGCCGTACCGCACCGGCTCCCTGGCTGGGATAGGTGTACGTGGTGGTGGTTCCGTTGCTGCCTGTGGCGGTGAGGTTGCCCGCGCCGTCATAGCTGTAGGTCAGGTTGTAGGGAGCGGGCCCGGCGGTGTCGGCCGGATTCGAGCAGTCGCCGCCGTTGGTGTAGGCCGTGGTGAGCCGGTGCCGGCCGTCGTAGCCGAAACACTGGGCCTGGCCGGCGACGTGGTCGGTGACAGAGGCGACGTCACCGGCGGGGTCGTAGCGGTACTCGTCGTTCTGGACGGTGGCGCCGCCCACGATCGTCTGGATGGTGGACAGCCGCTCGGTGGTCGGCTCGTAGGCGTAGCGGCGTTCGGTGCCCGCGCCGTAGAGCCGGCCGGCCAGCTTTCCGTCACCGGCGAACGTGGTGGCGGCCACGTAGGTGGCCGACCCGATGAGGGTGTCGGGCAGCCCGAATCCGGTGAACTTCTCGGTGACCGTCTCCTTGGGCAGCCCGCCCGCGTCCGGGTAGGTGATGGACGTCTCGTGGTTGGCGCTGTCGTAGGAGTACAAGAAGTCGTAGCTGCCGCCGAGCCCCTTCTCCGTGGTGGGGATGGTGTATTCGCGGCCGGTGACGTGGTACCGGGGGTCGTAGCTGGTGATCGTATCGACGTACGCCTGCGTGCCCGAGTAGGTGGTGGAACTGGCCGGCTGGCCGATCGCGTGCGGCACGGTGTCGTACGTCCGGCCGGTCAGCTGCGTTCCGCCGGTGACGTCTCCCAACCAGGTTGAGGTGACCCGGTTCAGCGCGTCGTACCCGGTCGAGATCTTCTGTCCCTTGGCGTCCGTGCTGGCGGCGAGGTTGCCACCCAGGTCGTAGGTGTTGGTGGTCGTGCCGCTGTCGGGATCGACGGACGTCAGCAGGTGGTCCAGCCAGTCGTAGGTGTAGCTGGTCACGTCGCCGTTGGGGTCGGTGATGCTCGCGATGTGCTGGTGGTTGGGGGTGTAGGTGTACGTGTAGTCCTGGTGGTTGGTGGCGTCCAGGTAGTTCTGCACCTTGGTGGTCTTGTCGAACACGTCGCTCCACTCGACGACCTGGCCCCCGGACGGCGGTACGGTCACCGTGTGGTCGCCGTGGTCGGTGGTGGTGGTGCGCCACAGTTCGGTACCCGCGGACTTGGTGACCTCGGCGGCCTTCTGCTCCAGCGAGTCGTAGCTGGTCGTGGTGTAGACCGGAATGGCGCTCTCCGCCGGGTTCAACAGCCCCGATCCGGGCGCCGCCGAGTTGTAGAACGACTTCGAGCTCAACGCGGTCAGCCCGCGGCTGTCATAGCGGGTCACGGTCACCTGCCGCCCACCGGTCTGCGGTGAGGGGATCTGCACTTCCACCGGCTCGGCGAACCCGTCCTGGTACGCGTAGCTGGACAGCCACACCGCGCCGGCCCCGCTGCCCGACTGCAACTGCTTCGTGGTCACCAGGGTCGGCCCGGTCGGCGGGGCGATCCCGGACGCCGGGGTGACGTAGCTGTAGGAGTACGACGGTGTGGCACCGCCGCGGGGTTCGGTCGGCAGCCACTCCGCGACCACCCGGCCGAGGGCGTCGTAGTCGGTCTCGGTGACATTGCCGTTCGGGTCCTGCACCTTGGTGGGCTGACCGGAGACCGGGCTGGTCCACGTCACGGTCTTCTGCCCCAGCGGGTTGGTGACGGTGACGCCGTTGGTCGGGTACCCGGTCGCCGGGTCGTACACCGTGGTCGTCTTGTGCTGCAACGGGTCGGTCTGGGTCAGTAGCCGGCCCTCTTCGTCGTAGGTCTTGTCGACCGCGCTGTAGGTGGTGTCGTTGACGTAGGTGCGTACCTCGGTCGGGTTGCCGTCGATCGGCTTGTTGGCCGTGTCGTCGGTCGAGGCGGCCCCGTCGTACAGCGTGACCGTCCGGGACACCATCGGACCGGTGCAGGAGCTCTGGTGCTTCTCCACCGTCTCCGGGTAGTTCATCATCCAGCGCCAGTCGTCGGTGTCACGCGCGTAGCTCGTCGTCGTACACATGGTGTCCGTGGACACGGCCGTGTCACCCTGGTCGGTTTCGGTGGACACCAGGCCGGAGCTGTCGTACGTGTCGTCGGTCTCGCTTTCGCGCCACGCCCCGCTGTCCAGCAGCTCGCGGGTGACATGGGTGGCCGGACGCACCATGTAGGCGTCATGCGCCCCGGGCCCGTTCGCCGTCAACGTCGGGGTACCGTAGGTCCACCGCTCCCCCGACAGCTCGGTGGGCGAGCCGTCCGCGTTCAACCGGTAGCTCTGCTCCTGCAGCTTCTGGCCCTGCATGAACTGGGCATCCTCGATCGGGTGCTTGTCGAAGTCGGTCAGGTTCACCACCGGCGTGGTGTTGTCCACATGGACGTTCTTGGACATGCCCCGGAAGTACGCGGTCGTGGTGACCGTCTTCTCCGTGTTGGCGCCGGTGCCCTCGGTCACCTGCACCTGCTGGTACCCGCGCCAGTCCCCGTAGGACTTCTCGGTGTCCGGCAACAGCATCCCGTCGTCGTGATGCCACCCGGCGCCGCCCAGGTAGGTGTAGGCGGTGACCCGGTTCGGCTGCCCACCGACGTGGTCGATGTCGGTCACCGAGGTCACCACGTACTTGTGGAAGATACCGAAACCGGGATCTTCTCCGTCCGGCTTGAACAGTTCGGGGAAACACTCGTCGGTGTTGGTGTCCCAGTGCCCCTGCTTCTTCGAGTACCAGGCATCCCACCCCGACGCCTCGCTGCCGCCGGTGAAGCACGGGTTCTGGTGGTCGTAGACGACGTCAGTCTCACCACCGAACGAATTGTGGATGGCGGTCAACCGGCGCATCGACAGCGGCAGCGCACCGAGACTCTTGTTCCAGTCCACCCGGTTGTTGTAGTTCTTCCCGTCGAACGACGTGACCGCATCCCGGATCGTGCCACCGACACCGCCGTAGCCGATCTCCCGCACGTAGTCCAACCACAACGCCGGATCCGTACCGTCGTCGGCGGCCGGGAACGAGTGCTTCAACTGCCACTTCGTCACCTCGTCGTACCCGCCCGAGGTGTTCTGCACGTACGCCTGGATGTTGTCCAGCATGTCGCTGATGAAGAACGTCGGCGAGTGCTTGCTGCACGAGGTGGAGCACAGCAGGTCGGTCGGCACGTCCGGGTACGACGTCGGCGAGTCGGCCTGTGTGGGCCAGTTCGGCTCCGGGGTGGTGTCCGGGTCCGCGATCGCGGTCCGCTGGGTGCACCGGTTGTAGTTCTGGAACGTCACGTACGCCGGCGCGGGTGCGTCGGCCGCCCACACCTTCCCGTACTCGATCTTCGCCAGGTACCCG
>DASXOA010000136.1:0-4060 GCA_036494675.1 Rugosimonospora sp. | reverse complement strand
ACCGCGGTCGTACTGCTCGCCGGAGCGCTGGCCACGTTCGAGACCGGGGCGCCGTATGTGGCCCTCGCCGCGCCCGCCGTCGCCGCGGCCGGCATCGCGTACGCCTACGGACCGGGGATCGATCCCGCCTGGGAGCTGTCGTGCAGCATGGCGATCAGCGATCGGATGGTGCTGTTGGTCCGCGCATTGGCGGTGTTCGGCGTCAACGCCGCGCTCGGGCTGGCCGCCTCGGCCGCGTCCGGCGCGGCTCTGGCCGTCACGGTCGGCTGGCTGGTTCCGATGACCGCGGTGTGCGCGCTGGCCCTGGCCGCGGCGACGGTTGCCCGGTCGGCGAACGTCGGCGTGGCGGCCGGCCTGGCGGCTTGGGTGATCATGGTCTTGTCCAGCGAGTTGAGTACCGGCCGGATCACCGCCGCGGTTACCGACTCTGTCCTGTGGTTTCCCTATCTGACGGTTGCCGGCTGCTGCACGGCGATCGTGCTCTACGCGACCCGGATCCGGAGAGGAACGTCATGAATGTCGCGATCACCGATGTGACCCGGCGATTCGGTCGCACCCTGGCCGTCGCCGACGTCACGCTGGAAGCCGGGCCGGGGGTCTTCGGACTGCTCGGCCCGAACGGGGCGGGCAAGACGTCGCTGCTGCGGATGCTGGCTACCGTGATCCCGCCGTCCTCGGGCCGGATACGGCTGCTTGGTCGGGACCCCGGCTCGTACGGGCAGCGGAGACAAATCCGGCGCAGGCTGGGCTACGTACCGCAGAATCTGGGCTACTACCCGGGGTTCACCGTCGTGGAGTTCATCGAGTACTTCGCGCTGCTGAAGGAGATGCCATCGGCGGGGGTGCACCGCGCGGTGGCGGCCGCGGTCGAGCGCGTCGGTCTGGGAGAGAAGGCGACGGCGAAGCTGCGTACCCTGTCCGGCGGGATGCTGCGCCGGGTGGCAATCGCGCAGGCGATCGTCAACGAGCCCGACCTGCTGCTGCTGGACGAGCCGACCGCCGGACTGGATCCCGAGCAGCGGATCGCATTCCGGGCACTGCTGCGCGACCTCGGTCAGGACGCCACCGTGATCGTCAGCACGCACCTGGTCGAGGATGTCGGCGCCGCATGTACCGAAGTCGCCCTGATGGACCGCGGAAAGCTTGTCTTCCACGGCAGTCCGGCCGATCTGACGGCGCGCGGCGAGGGAACCACCGCAGCGGGCGATGCGCCGCTGGAGCGCGGATACAGCGCGGTACTCGCGCAGACGCGCTCATGACCGCCGCGTCGGCGGGGCCGGCACCGATCGTGCCGGTGCGCGCTCCACGCGTGCCGTTCGCGGCGGCCGGCCGGCTGCTACGGCTGGAGTTGCGCCGCAACGCGATGCCGTGGATGGTGCCGCTCGTCGCCGTTCTCTTCTGGTTGATCACGTACCGGCTGAGCATGGCGCACCCGCCGCTCTGGAACGTCCGTGCGATGACGATGCAGACGACTGCCTCGACGGTCTTCGTCCCCATCGTTGTCGGTACCGCCGCCTGGCTCGGCTCGCGGGAGCGCCGTAGCGCCATCACCGATCTGCTCGCGGTCACCGCGAGGCCACCGTGGGCCCGCAAGCTTGCCACCTGGGTCGCCACCACCTGCTGGGCCGTGGCGGCCTACCTGGGCTGCGTGGCCGTGCTGTACGTGGTCACCGCACGGCAGGGTGCGTGGGGTGCGCCGTTGTGGTGGCCCGTCGCGGTCGGCGCCGCGAGCCTGCCAGCATTCTCCGCGCTCGGATTCGCCGCCGGAGCGCTGCGCCCCGGCCGGTTCACCGCACCGCTGGTCGCGGTCGCCGCCTTCCTCGCGCTCGAACTGACCGCCCAGTTCATCCACGGCGACCATTCCTACTGGCAGGTCTCACCGCTGGTCGCCGGCCCCTGGGAACTCGCCGGGGATCAGGGTGTCGCGACGTTCTACCGCTATCTACCCGATCTCCCGATCGTCCAGCTGATGTTCGCCGCGGGCCTCACCGCGGCACTGCTGGGCGTCCTCGGCCTGCCCGCCAGCGCCGGCGGGCGGTGGCTGCGCCGGTCCGCCGCGACCATCACCGCGGCCGGCCTGGTGGCCGCCGGAGCCGCGATCTGGCTGGCCGGCACCGGCCGCCTCGACACGCACGGCATGATCGCCATCCCTGTGCTCCACAACGCCGCCGACGACCGTCCGATCCCGTACACGCCGGTGTGCAGCGCCACCCCGATTCCGGTGTGCCTGCACCCCGCCTACGGGTCGTACCTGCCCGCCGCGGCCGCCGCCCTGGAACCGGTACTGGCCGAGTTGGCCGGCTTGCCCGGCGCTCCGGTCCGGATCAGCCAGGCCGCGGCGACCTATCGCCAGGAACCAGGCAACGATGTCTACATCGGCCGGGACGGCCCCGCCATGACCGAGACGCCGCCGGTGTACCACCTGCTCCTCCCGGTTCAGTACGCCGGTTCGACGACCACCGGCGCATTCGCCGCGGAGGTACGAAGGCAGGGAGGCGACATCGTGAACCTGGTCATTGGCGGCGGCCGCAGCGCGACCGGAGCGCAGCAGGCGGTAGCGGGGGCACTCCTGAAGCCCTCCGCTCTGCCGCCCGGTACCCCGGTCGCCGCCGCCGCGCAGCGGTTTGCCGCGCTGCCGCCTGCCGCACGGCATACCTGGCTCATGGAGCATGTGGTGGCGCTGCGCGCCGGGCGCATCACCCTGGCGGAGCTCCCGTGACCACCGGCGCGGCGCGCGAGTTGCCGGCCGGTCCCGTACCGGCCGGAGGAGTCCGGACGGGTCTGCGACTGGCCCGCCTGCACCTGGTGAGTCGCCGCGTCCCGGCGGCCCTGGCCGCGATGGCGGCCTGCGCTGTCGCACTGCGGATCGCGCTGCACTGGCAGTGGGATGCCTATGGCGCGCTGCAACTCCCGCTGGTGTTCGAGACCGGTTGCGCGGCGGCGATCGCGGTCGCGACCGCGAGCCCGTTCGGCGAACCGGAACGCGCCACCGTCCGGTGGCTGCCGTTGCTCCGGCTGGGTACCGCGCTGGCGCTGACCGCCGTTGCGGTGGGCGTGCTGACCGCCGCTGGCATCGGTGCCCACCTCGCCGGCGGCCAGGTGGATGCGCTGCGCAACATCGCGGGGCTGACCGGCATCGGTCTGCTCTGCGCCGCCGTACTCGGCGGTGCGCTGGCCTGGACCGCCCCGACCGCGTACCTGGTGATCGCCGTGTACGCGCTCTACACGCAGTGGCACGGGCCCGCGTTGACCACGCCGTGGCTCTGGCCGGCCCGGCCCCCGCACGACACGGGCGCAGCCCTCTGCGCCGGCCTGGTGTTCGTCCTCGGAATGGCGGCCATCGCGGTGCGCGGAGCGCGCGACACCGCCGGCGAGTAAATCCCGGCATCGAACCGGACGGCACGCGGGATGTGGCCGGGAACCTGGATCTTCTCGGCCGGCCCGGCTAGCGTCGCTACCCGTGGTCACCAGCAAGCACCGGCGTCCCGGCAGCCCGCGCGCTCGCCGGGTGCTGTTCGGCGTGCTGCTGACCGCCGCCCTGGTCGGCCTTGTCGGTACCGCTGGCTGGGCCATGTTCGGGTTGGCCGACGCACCGGCCAGCTCCGCCGCCGCCACGGCCTCACCCTCGCCCGTGGCCAGCGCGGTATCACCCAGAGCCGCCACGTCCAGCCGGCCTTCGCCGTCGCCGAGCGCCACGCCCACCGGTCCGCTCGCCCCGTTCACCGGCGTCGTACCGGGCAAACTGCTGATCGGCATCGGCGACGAGGCCGATCGGGCCGCCCAGACCGCGCTCGCCAAGCAGTCTTCCGTGAGGATGCTGACCAGCTGGTACAACGAGGAATCCGACTTCGGCGACTTCATGGACGGTTGGAAGAACACGCTGATCCCCAAGCTCTACCGGTCCGGTTACGCCATCCATGTGGTGGAGTGGGCGCCGGAGGGCGAGGGTCAGCTGACTACCAGGTACGGTCCGGCGTGCGGGCGGGCCTACCCGCTGTCCAGCCAGTTCCTCGACGACATGAAGCATCTGGCGCAGATCTTCGGCGGCGCCAGGACCGGC
>DASXOA010000135.1:0-17552 GCA_036494675.1 Rugosimonospora sp. | reverse complement strand
GCATCCCCGGCGGGCTCCCCTGCCACGTCCCCGGCCGGCTCCCCCGCCTCGTCGCTCCCGGCGACCGCATCGGCATCGGTGGTCTGCACGGCCCCGTCGCCACCGGCGACCACAGCGGCCCCGTCGCCGCCGGCGACCGTGCCGGCGTCACCGGTCGGCTCGTCGGTGCCCCTCGGGACCGCCGTCAGCTGACCGTCTTCGCCGGTGACCAGGCGCAGCTGCGGCCCGCGGACCCGGACAAAGTAGATCAACGCCGCCACGAACACCACGACTGCGGTCCACTCGTTGAGCCGCAGGCCGAGGAGGCGGTGTGCGGGATCCACCCGCAGCGCCTCGATCCAGAACCGGCCGGCCGTGTAGGCCATCGCGTACAGCGCGAACGCCCGACCCCTGCCGAACCGGTAGCGCTTGTCCAGTTGCCAGACCAGGATCGCCACGCCCACGTCCCACAGCGACTCGTACAGGAAGGTCGGCTGGTACAGGCCCTCCTGGAGCACCGGCTTACCGTCCATGACCAGTGCGTGGCCCGGGTTGTCGGTGTCCATCACGTGCACCTGGAGGCCCCACGGTAGCGACGTCGGGCGGCCGAACAGTTCGTTGTTGAACCAGTTGCCCCACCGGCCCAGCGCCTGCGCCAGCGGCAGGCCCGGCGCGGCGGCGTCGGCGACGAGCATCAGCGGGACGCCACGCTGCCGGCAGGCGATCCAGGCACCCAGCACGCCGCCCGCGATCGCGCCCCAGATGCCCAGGCCGCCCATCCAGATCTTGAGCGCGTCCACCGGGTGGCCGCCGTGGCCGAAGTACGCGTCCGGCGAGGTGATCACGTGGTAGACGCGGGCGCCGACGATGCCCAGCGGCACCGCCCAGACGGCGACGTCCAGCACGAGGTAGGGCGGGGCGCCGCGCCGGCGCATCCGCACCTCGGTGATCGCGCAACAGGCCACGATGCCGAGCACGATGATCAACGCGTACGCCCGGATCGGGATCGGTCCCAGGTCCCAGACCGCGGTGGTCGGGCTCGGAATTGCGGCGAGGCTCACGGTTGCACACGCTACCGCTGTCACGAACCTCCAGTCGCCCCTGGTCTGGACTAAATGACGGGCCTACGCTTTTCGTCCATGAACTCCGTTGAGTCCGCGGTCGCGGCGGTCATCCATGACCCGGCCGGCCGCGTTCTGCTGTGCCAGCAGAGCCAGGGTCACCAGCTATGGGGCCTGCCCGGAGGCAAGATCCGCCACGGGGAGAGCCCGGTCCACGCCGCCGTACGCGACATCTGCGAAGAAATCGGCACGGATGTGGACGTTTCCGACCTCGTCGGCCTGTACCAGCTCACCGGGAACGCGTGCGGCGACGACCTGCCGGACGTCCTGGTGTACGTCTTCCGGGCCCGCCTCGAAGGCGAGGCCACCCTCAACGCACCCGGTCGCATCCGCCGGCTTGCCTGGGAGGACCCCGGCTCGCTGCCGGCGCCGATGACCGCGACCACGCAGACCGCGCTCGCCGACGCCGCGGCGAACCGCTCCGGCGTCCTGCGCGTCGTCCAGCGCAACCGTGAGCCGGACGTCCCCGAGGCGGTCGACATCGCCTCCGACACGGGCATCGCCTCCGACACGGTGCTGTCCACGATCTAAGCGCTCTCGGTCACTCCGCAGCCCGGTTACTCCGCAGCCGGGTTACTCCGCAGCCCCGTTTACTCCGTGATGACCGGAGAGGGCGCCCGCACGCCCTGCGAGAGGTCGGCACTGAGCGTCCGCAGCGCGTCCAGGCCCGAGCCGAGGTCGGGCGCGTCGAGCAGGCAGCGGATCAGCGCGCTGCCGACGATCACGCCGTCCGCGTAGCCGGCGACCGCCGCCGCCTGGCTGCCGTCGCGTACCCCCAGCCCGACCCCGACCGGCAGGTCGGTGAACCGGCGCAGCCGCTCGACGAGGGCCGGCGCGGCCGACGAGGTGTGCTCGCGGGCGCCGGTCACCCCCATCACGCTGGTCGCGTACACGAAGCCCCGACAGTGTGCCGCGGTCATCTCCAGCCGCTCGTCGGTCGACGCCGGCGCGACCAGGAAGATCCGATCCAACCCGTACCGGTCGGAGGCCGCCAGCCACTCCTGCGCCTCGTCCGGGATCAGGTCCGGCGTGATCATCCCGGCTCCGCCGGCGGACGCGAAGTCCCGTGCGAACTTCTCGACGCCGTACCGCTCGATCGGGTTCCAGTACGTCATCAGCACCACCGGCGTACCCGCCTGCGCGACCGCTTCGATCGAACGCAGCACGTCGGCCGTGCGTACCCCGCCGGCCAGCGCGATCTCGCTGGCCCGCTGGATCACCGGCCCGTCCATCACCGGATCGGAGTACGGCAGCTCGACCTCGATCACATCGACGCCGGCTGCCGCCATGGCGCGCATCGCCTCGATGCCGCCGTCCACCGTGGGGAAGCCCGCGGGCATGCAGCCCACCAGCACCCCGCGCCCGTCCGCACGGGCCTTCTCGAAGATGGGTGCCAGGCTCACGGCGCCACCGCCCCGTCGCCGCGACCGGATCCGTTCACGACCGCTCCCCGAGGATGCCGAAGAACTTCCCCGCCGTCTCGACGTCCTTGTCCCCACGGCCGGACAGGTTGACCATGATCGTCGCGTCCGGGCCCAGGTCGCGTGCGATCCGCCGGGCGCCGGCCAGCGCGTGCGCGCTCTCGATCGCCGGGATGATCCCCTCGGTACGGCAGAGCAGCGCGAACGCGTCCATCGCCTCGGCGTCGGTGACCGGCTCGTAGACAGCTCGCCCGGTGTCGTGCAGCCAGGCGTGCTCGGGGCCGACGCCGGGGTAGTCCAGCCCGGCCGAGATCGAGTGCGACTCGATGGTCTGCCCGTCCTCGTCCTGGAGGATGTAGGTCCGGGCGCCGTGCAGTACGCCGGTGTCCCCGCCGGTGATGCTGGCCGCGTGCCGGCCGGTCGCGATGCCCTCGCCGCCCGCCTCGAAGCCGTACAGCCGCACCGAGGAGTCCGGGATGAACGCGTGGAAGATCCCGATCGCGTTCGAGCCGCCGCCCACGCAGGCGCAGACCGCGTCCGGCAGCCGGCCGGTCAGCTCCAGGCACTGCGCCCGGGCCTCGACCCCGATGCCGCGGGCGAAGTCCCGGACCATGGCCGGGAACGGGTGCGGGCCGGCCGCCGTACCGATCATGTAGTGCGTGGTGGAGACGTTGGTGACCCAGTCGCGCAACGCCTCGTTCATCGCGTCCTTGAGCGTGCGCGAGCCGGTACCCACCGGGACCACCGTGGCACCCAGCATCCGCATGCGGGCCACGTTGAGCGCCTGGCGGCGGGTGTCCTCCTCGCCCATGTACACCACGCACTCCAGGCCGAACAGCGTGGCCGCAGTCGCGCTGGCCACCCCGTGCTGCCCGGCGCCGGTCTCCGCGATGATCCGCTTCTTGCCCATCCGCTGGGTCAGCAGGGCCTGGCCCAGCACGTTGCGGATCTTGTGCGCTCCGGTGTGGTTGAGATCCTCGCGCTTGAGCAGGATCCGGGCGCCGACCGCCTCCGACAGGCGGGTGGCGTCGTACAGCATCGACGGCAGGCCGCCGTAGTCGCGCAGCAGCGTGGCGAACTCGTCCTGGAAGCCCTGATCCGTTTGGATCTTGCGGTACTCCGCGTCGAGCTCGTCCAATGCCGGGATCAACGCTTCCGGCATGAACCGGCCACCGAATCGGCCGAAGTGCCCGGCGGGGTCCGGCTGCTGCTCGGGGATCGCCGGCTGCCCGCCCGGAGTGTCCACGCTCATCGTGCCGGCCTCGGCGTGGCCGGGTGGCTGCCGGCCGTCACCAGCTCCGCCACCGCGTCGCGAGGGCTCTTCTGGGTCACCAGACCCTCGCCCACGAGCACCGCGTCGGCACCGGCCGAGGCGTACCGGATCAGGTCGTGCGGTCCACGCACCCCGGACTCGGCGATCTTGACGATGTTGTTCGGCAGCCCGGGAGCGATCCGCTCGAAGACCTCCCGGTCGACCTCCAGGGTGCGCAGGTCCCGGGCGTTCACCCCGATCACCCGGGCGCCCGCGGCCATGGCCCGGTCCGCTTCGTCCTCGGTGTGCACCTCGACGAGCGCGGTCATGCCCAGCGACTCGACCCGCTCCAGCAGGCCCATGAGCGCGTTCTGCTCCAGCGCGGCGACGATGAGCAGCACCAGGTCGGCGCCGTGCGCGCGGGCCTCGTGCACCTGGTAGCTGGAGACCACGAAGTCCTTGCGCAGCAGCGGCACGTCGACCACCGCCCGTACCGCGTCGAAGTCCTCCAGGCTCCCGCCGAACCAACGGCTCTCGGTGAGCACCGAAATGCACCGTGCCCCGCCGGCCGCGTACTCCCCGGCAAGATCTGCCGGGTCCGGGATCTCGGCGAGCCGTCCCTTCGACGGCGACGATCGCTTCACCTCGGCGATCACGCCCACGCCCGGCGAGCGCAGCAGGCTGAACGCGTCTTTGGGCGGCGGAGCCGCCGCCGCGAGCTCGCGGATCAGCTCCAGTGGAGTGCGCTGCTGCCGGGCCGCGACATCCTCCCGCACGCCAGCCAGAATTTCATCGAGCACACTCGGGCTGCCCGCGGCGGTTGACATCGGACTCCCCTCGTCGGGTGTCATGGGGCCGATGCTAGGGGGCGGCCCCAGACTCGAAGCGCCGGGGGTATGGCACGCCTCACGAGATGGACTGCTGCATAATGCCCATTCCCGATGGTTGGGCACATGATCGGTAGCAATCACCTGGTCGGATCCTCGCCGCGGTCCAGCGCGTCCCACATCGCCACGTCCGATCGGGACGGGCCGGTGTGCTGCGGCTGATCCTCGGCCGGGGTCCGGGGGACCTGCGGACGCTCGTACCGCCCGCCCATCGCCGGCCAGGAACGGCTCCGCAACGCCGCCTCGAAGCCGCCGTACCCGATCAACACCGCGCTCACCATCGTCAGTACCGGCCAGACCACGGTGACGTGCGCGACGGTGGCCAGGCCGTACCCGCCACCGGCCAGCACGCCGAGCCCGGACAGCAGCAGAAGCACCCCGACCAGCGACCGCGACCGGCCCCGCGTGGCCAGCAGCGCACCGGCGCCGGCAAGCGCGACCAGCGCCAGCGCGGTCAGCCAGGGCTCCAGCGACGAGCCGGTACGCGGGGTACGCAGCACCGCGGCGGGGGCGCTCCGCCTGGTGATCTCCACCGTCCAGGTCCGGGATGCGGCCAGCAGTGCCAGGGCCGCCCCCACGGCGCAGCCCAGCACCGCCCTGGTCAACGCACGCCGTGATCCGCTCATCGCGCCGCCTCGCTGCGCTCGCCGACGCGACGAGGCTCGACCGCACCGCACCCCATGATTCGCTCGCCAAGCTCGCTCATCGTGCCGGACGTAGTGTCTCGGCGGCAGCGATCGCGGCCAGCACGGCGGCCGCCTTGTTGCGGGTCTCCTGCTCCTCGGCGAGCGGATCCGAATCCGCGACCACGCCCCCGCCGGCCTGGACATAGGCGACGCCGTCACGGACGAGGGCGGTCCGGATCGCGATCGCGGTGTCCAGGTCGCCGCCGAAGCCGAAGTAACCGACGATCCCGCCGTACAGGCCACGCCAGGTGGGCTCCAGTTCCTCGATGATCTCCATGGCACGGACCTTCGGCGCGCCCGAGAGAGTACCGGCGGGGAACGTGGCCACCAGCGCGTCGAACGCCGTACGGTCGTCGGTCAGGTCGCCGACCACCGTGGACACGATGTGCATGACGTGGCTGTACCGCTCGATGGTGGCGAACTCCTGCACCTGCACCGTGCCGGGCCGGCACACCCGGCCCAGGTCGTTGCGGCCGAGATCGACGAGCATCACGTGCTCGGCACGCTCCTTGGGGTCGCCCAGCAACTCCTCGGCGAGCCGGGCATCCTCGGCCGGCGTGCTGCCCCGCCAGCGGGTACCGGCGATCGGGTGCAGCATCGCGCGCCGGCCGGTCACTTTGAGGTGTGCCTCCGGCGAGGAGCCGACGACGTCGAAGCCGTCGAAGCGGATGAGGTACATGTACGGGCTCGGGTTCGTCGTACGCAGCACCCGGTAGATGTCCAACGGGTCGGCGTCGGTGGCCCGCTCGAACCGTTGCGACACAACGATCTGGAAGCACTCGCCGTCGCGGATGGCCTCCTTGGCCGCCTCGACCGCCTTCGGGTGCAGCCCGGCCGGGGTACGGGAGACCACCCGACCCGGCTTCGGAAAGTCCACAGTGGACACAAGGGGCGGCGTCGGCCGGGACAGGGCGGAGGTCATCGCGTCCAGGCGACCGATCGCGTGATGGTACGCCGCGCTCGCATTCGCGTCGTCCACCTCCAGCGGCAGCACCGCGTTGGCCACCAGCAGTGCCGAACCCGTGAAGTGGTCCAGCACCACCAGGTCGGTGGCCAGCAGCATGCCCAGCTCCGGGACGTGCAGGTCGTCCTCGGCCAGCTCGGGCAACCGCTCGAACCGGCGCACGACGTCATAGGCGAGGTAGCCGACCAGCCCACCGGTCAGCGGGGGCAGATCCTCGCCGGTCACCGGCGTACCCGAGCCGGCCAGCGCCCGGACCGTGTCCCGCAGCGCCTCGACCGGATCCCCGTCGTGCGGCACCCCCTCGGGCGGGGTACCGAGCCAGTGCGCCCGGCCGTCGCGCTCGGTGAGCGTGGCGGCGCTGCGTACCCCGATGAACGAGTACCGCGACCACGCCGTGTTCCCAGCGGTCTGCTCGGCGGACTCCAGCAGGAAGCTGCCCGGGCCGCCGGCGAGCTTCCGGTAGACGCCGACGGGAGTCTCGCCATCGGCCAGCAGCCGCCGGGTGACCGGGATCACCCGGTGTGCCCGGGCCAGTGCGCGGAAGGTTCCCTCGTCCGGGGTCACGACGCCGGTGGTCACTGGTCCTTCTCCTCAAAGATCACATCGGTGAAGCAGGTGCGGGTACCGGTGTGGCAGGCCGCACCGACCTGCTCCACCCTCACCAGCAACGCGTCCCCGTCGCAGTCCAGCGCCACCGAGCGCACGTACTGGTGGTGTCCGGACGTCGCGCCCTTGACCCAGTACTCCCGGCGGCTGCGCGACCAGTATGTGGCCCGCCCGGTCGTCACGGTGCGGCGCAGCGCCTCTTCGTCCATCCAGGCGAGCATCAGCACCTCGCCGGTGTCGTGCTGCTGGACGATGGCGGCGACCAGACCGGCCGGATCGCGGCGCAGCCGGGCGGCGACTTCGGGGGCAAGAGCGGGGACCACTGCCCGATTGTTCCCTACTCGCCGGGGCCGTTGCCAAGGTGTCCCACATACGTCGGCCAGCTCACGATCATCCTTGCCAGCTCGGCCTGTTTCGGGGGCTGTGCTGCAGGACTTGCGGGAGTACCGTATGACTGCGCCGCCGCTGATTCCCGGCGATCGCACATTCCCCTGCACTTTTCGGGCCTCCGTCACCAGAGTGGACATCTGGGGCGACTCACTGTCGCTTCATGTGCCGCCGCGGCTCGATCGGCGTACCCCCGTGCGCTTTGCAGGAGGGTGCGTGGCCTATGCCGCGAGTCCGCGCTGACGCGAGCGGACCAGGGTCTGGCGCCTCGTACCGCCAGACAGACGCGGACGGAGAATTGCCATGCAGGCGAACATCGAACGTGCCGACGACGTGCCGCCAACATCCCCGCCGGATCCGGCAGCGATCCCCTCTCCCCGACCGCCGGCCGACGATCTGACCGCCGAGTACCCGACGCTGCGGGTACCGACCGCGACGCCAGCGGCCGACCCGGCCGAGGCTCAGCCGGAGAGCCAGCCGACCGACAGCTCACTCACAGCCGACACCACACCTGCCGCTCCCGATGCCGGATGGGACGGCGAGGCGACCGCCGAGAGCGGGGCCGCCGAGGGCGGGGTCGCCACCGCGACGACGGGCGAGGCCCCGGCCGAACCCGACGCGGACGGCGAGCCCGCGACCGACGCCGACACGGGGGCCGATGCGGAGGCATCGGTCACGGAAACCGAGACCGATCCCGAAGCCGATCCCGATGGCACCGCCGAGGTGGGCGCGCCGACCGAGCCCGAAGCCACCGCCGAGCCCGAAGCCACCGCCGAGGCCCCGGCCGAAGCCGTGCTGGACCCCGCAGCCGACAGCGCGCCCGAGATCGAGCCGGCGACCGACGCGCAGCCCGCCTTCGCCGTAGCAGCCGACACCGAGAATTCAGACGTAGAAGCAGACCCAGACGTAGAAGCAGACCCAGAGCCGGAAGCCGCCGCCGACTCAATCGCGGAGACGGCCGACACCGGCGCCGGCGTGGTCGACGCCGAGCCGGAAGCCCAAGGACCCGAAGCCGAAGCCGACGACGACGCGGAGCCGGCGACCGAGGAGCCCGAAGCCGAAGCAGCACTGGCCGAAGAAGCCGAAGCCGACGACGAGGCGGAGACGACCGAGGAGCCCGAAGCCGAAGCTGACGACGAGCCCGAGGCAGTGGCGGGGGATGTCGAGACCGATGGCGACGACGAGTTCGCTTCCGCCGCAACCGATGTCGATGGGTCCGAGGCGGGCGAGCAACCGGCCGAGACCGTCGCGGAGGACGAGAGCGTGGTGAGCGACGCGATCGGAGACCCCGACGTCGAGGCCGAGACCGACGGACAGCCGGCAGCCGAAGCCGTTGCGGAGGGCGAGGCGGCGGCCGAAACGGAGACGGCCGCAGAGCCGGAGGCCGAGACCTTCGCAGAGACCGAGCCAGCCGACGACGAGACCGCCGAGGAACCGGTGGCCGGGACCACCGAAGAACCCCAGGCCGACGGCGACGACGACGAGGACGACAGCACCGACGAACCCGAGGCCAAGACCATCGAAGAGCCCGAGGCTGACGGCGACGACGAGGACGACGACAGCACCGACGAACCCGAGGCCGAGACCACCGAGGAACCGGCCGACGAACCGGAGCCCGAAGCACCGGAAGCCGAAGCCGAGCCAGCCACCGTGCTGGAGGCCGAGTCCGAGACCGCCGAAGAGCCTGCAGCCGAAACCCAAGCCGACGCCGACGCCGACGCCGAAACCCTCACGGAGTCTGAGGAAGCCGACGACCAGGCTGCCGAGGATCCGGCAGCCGAAGTCGACCTTGAAGAGGCCGGAGACGCCACTGATGAGGCCGAGGGAACGGATGACCTCGTGGCCGAGTCCGGCGACGAGGACGCGCAGGAGGCCGTGACGGCCGACGCCACCGAAGAGGCCGAGGCCACCGAAGAGCCGGTGGCAGAAGCCATTGACGAGCCCGAGAGTGTGCAGAGCGAGGACGCATTGACCGACGACCAGTTCGCCGAGGTCAAACCGGAGGAGGTTGTTGCCGAGGCCGAGGAGATCGCGGCGTTGGCAGCCGAGCCCCAGGCCGAAGAAGCCGAGCCCGAGGCCGAGGAGATCGCGGCGTTCGCCGCCGAGCCCGAGGCCGGGGACCTGCTCGTCGCCGAGGCCGATCCGGCCGTCAGCGTCGACGAAGCTGATCCGACCGACAGCGTCGCTGAGGCCGATCCGACCGACAGCGACGTCATCGATGAATCCGACCCGCTCGCCGACGACGAGGCGGACGACGCCGGTGCCACGTTCGTGGCCGTCGAGGACGCCGGCTTCACCGACATCGAGCCCGCCGAGGGGGAGTCCGCCGACCCCGGGTCGGAGAACATCGTCTATGCCGAGGTCGCACCGTTGCGCCCCGGCGACGTACCGCAGACCACGATCGCGATCTGGAAGTCGGACGCCGCGGCCGGCTTCCGCGACCACCTCAAGGAGGTTCAGGCCCGGTTCGTCGACGAGCCGGTCGAGGCGGTGGCCGAGGCTCAGTCGCTCGTGGCCGAGGCGGTACGGGCTCTGGCCGAGGCCCTGCTCACCGAACAGTTGGACCTCGACCCGAGCCGGCACTCCGACAACCCGGACACCGAGGCGTTGCGTATCGCGCTGCGCCGGTACCGGGACTTCCTGGAGCGGGTACTGGCGCTGTAGAACGACGTCGACGAACGCGGCTGGGAGCGGAAGCCCCCGGCCGCGTTCATCGTTGCGACCGTCAGGCCGCCCGAGTGTGACTCGCCAGCGCGGCCAGTGCCCGCCGGACGTCGGCCAGCGGGACGGTCGCGGTGTCGTCCAACTCCGCCAGGCCCGCCTCGATGAAGTCCCGCATCAACGTGGTGATCGGCACGTTACGGGTCGCGGCGGCCACCTGGAGCCGTTCGTAGGTATCCAGTGGCATCCGTAGCGACCGGCTCACCATGGGCGCGGCGGTGTCCGGAGTGGACAGTGATGCGTCGGCGCCGGTGGCGAGCACGTCGCTGAGGCTGCCGCCGATCGCCTCGTTGATTCGTTTGTCCCGCTTCATGACTAACCCCCTGCAGCGACCTTCTCGAACATGGCCACCTCGTCCGGCCACATGTGCCGCGCCGCGATGATGTCCCAGTCGTTGTCGTCGCGGTCGGACTCCGCGAGGAACACCACCAGATACCCGCCCTCGGTCTGCGCGAACACCACCTTGACATCGGTCTCGTCCAGCTCGTCGCCGAGATAGCGGATCACCCGCCGCAGCGCGGTCAACGCGGACCACGCGTGCGCCGGACTCACCCCATAGACCGCGAGGTTGTGCAGGCCGTCGGTCGTGAAGCTGTAGCGCTCCTCCACGCCACCCACCGTACCACGCACGTGGTACGCCTACCGGTCGACGAACCGGAGCGAGGCCTCGTTGTACCGGTCCCCCGCCACCCCGGCCGCCGCGGACTCGATCGCCGCTAGCTGCTCCGGGGTCAGGACGATCTCGGCGGCCGCCGCGTTCTCCTCCAGGTAGGTCACCCGCTTGGTACCCGGAATCGGGATCACCAGTTCGTCCCTGGTCAGCAGCCACGCCAGGGCCGCCTGTGCGGGCGTGGCCCCGACCGACGCGGCCACCTCGCGGACCGCCTCGACCAGCTTGAGGTTCTGGTCCAGGTTCCCGCCCTGGAAGCGCGGCACGCCGCCCCGGAAGTCGTTCGGCTGGCTCACCTGGTCGGCCGTGACCGTACCGGTCAGCAGGCCGCGCCCGACCGGCGAGTACGCGACCACGGCCACCCCCAGTTCCCGGCAGGTGTCCAGCACCTCATCCTCGATGTCCCGGCTGAACAGGGAGTACTCGGTCTGCAGCGCGGCGATCGGGTGCACCGCGTGAGCGGCGCGCAGGGTGGCCGGGGACACCTCGGACAGGCCGAGGTGGCGCACCTTGCCGGCCGCCACGAGTTCGGCCATCGCCCCGACGGTGTCCTCGATCGGAACCTCCGGGTTGCGCCGGTGCGCGTAGTACAGATCGATGGTCTCGAAGCCCAGCCGGCGCAGGGACGCGTCACACGCCTCGCGGACGTACTCCGGCGACGTGTCGACGTACGTGCCGGGCAGGTCCGACCGCGGCGCACCGCCGGGCGACCGGAACCCGAACTTGGTGGCCAGGAAGAACTCGTCGCGCCGGTCGCGCAGGGTCTGTCCGATCAGCGTCTCGTTGTCGCCCGCGCCGTACATGTCGGCGGTGTCCAGGAAGGTCACCCCGAGGTCCAGCGCGCGGTGCAGGGTACGGGCGGATTCCTCGTCGTCGCGCTCGCCGTAGCCGTAGCTCATGCCCATGCAGCCCAGCCCGATGGCCGAGACCTCCGGTCCCCCGCCGCCCAACCGCCGTCGCCTCATTGCTGCTCGTGCTCCATCCGCCGGTAGATCTCGATCTTGACGTTGATCGCTTCCAGGTCGCGGTGCAGGTCGGCGATCCGTTCCAGTACCCGCGCCTTGTGCTCCTCGAAGAGCCTGCGCCGCTCGGTGACCGTGTGCGGCCCCCGGCGGGCCAGTTCGGCGTACCGGCGCATGTCACGCACCGACATGCCGGTGGTCCGCAGCCGGGTCAGCAGCATCAGCCAGTCCACGTCGCCGCTCTCGTACCGGCGCCGACCGGCACCGTCCCGGCCCACCGGCTCGACCAGGCCCTCCTGCTCGTACCAACGCAAAGTGTGCGCGGAGAGCCCGACCTTGGCCGCCGCCTCCCCCACCGTCAGCCCGCGATCCATGCCAATCAGCCTTCCCCTTCGAGTGCGCTCGAAGTCAAGACAACCACGCTTGCCCGCGGACAACATGTCATCTAGCGTTGAGTTCAACGGTTGATGAAATCTGGGAGGAGACCATGGCCAATGCGGTTGAGGTCCGGGACCTCGTCGTGATCCGCGGGAAGAAGACCGTGCTGCACGGCGTCAGCACGACGGTGCCAGAGGGTTGCGTGACGGGCCTGCTGGGCCCGAGCGGCAGCGGCAAGACCACTCTGATGCGTGCGATCGTCGGCGTGCAGCGGATCCACTCGGGCCGGATCACCGTGCTGGGCCAGCCCGCGGGCGGGCCGGCGCTGCGCCGAACGGTGGGGTACCTGACCCAGGCGCCCAGCATCTACGCGGACCTGACCGTGCGGGAAAACGCCCGATACTTCGCCAGCCTCTACCCCGGCGTGACCCACCGCGACGCCGATCAGGCCGTCCGCGACGTCGGGCTGGCCGAACAGGCGGGCCAACTGGTCCGCACGCTGTCCGGTGGGCAGCACAGCCGCGCCTCCCTGGCCTGCGCACTGCTCGGCAGTCCCCGGCTGCTGATCCTCGACGAGCCGACCGTCGGCCAGGATCCGGTCCTGCGCGACGACCTGTGGCAACGGTTCCATGCGCTGGCCGCGGCCGGTACCACCCTGGTGGTGTCGAGCCACGTGATGGACGAGGCGGGCCGCTGTGACCGGCTGGTGCTGATCCGCGAGGGGCTGGTCATCGCCGATGACACCCCCGCCGCCGTACGGGCCAGCGCCGGCACCGACGATCTGGAAACGGCGTTCCTGCGGCTGATCCGGCAGCGTGAGGAGGTGGCCGCGTGATGTCGGCGACGATCCTGTTCAGCACCACCGCCCGCGTACTGCGGCAACTCACCCATGACCGGCGGACCATCGCCATGGTCATCGTGCTGCCACTGCTACTGCTGACGGTGGTCTACTACCTGTTCCAGAACACGCCCGGCACGTTCGACCGGATCGGCCTGGTCATGCTGTGCGTGTTCCCGTTCGTGTTGATGTTCCTCATCACCAGCATCGCCATGCTTCGCGAGCGCACCAGCGGCACGCTGGAGCGGCTGCTGACCACTCCGTTGCACAAGCTGGACCTGCTCTTCGGGTACGGCATCGCCTTCGGCCTGCTGGCCGCGGTGCAGGCGGCCGCCGGCACCGGCCTGGCGTACTGGGCCTTCGGCCTCCAGACGGCGGGCAGCCCCGGCCTGGTGATCGTGATCGCGGTGGCCGACGCGGTACTCGGCATGGCCCTGGGTCTGTTCTTCAGTGCCTTCGCGGCCAGCGAGTTCCAAGCGGTGCAGTTCATGCCGCTGGTAGCGTTCCCGCAGATCTTCCTGTGCGGGTTGTTCGTGGCACGGGACCAGATGGCAGGCTGGCTGCACGCGGTGTCCACGGCGATGCCGCTCACCTATGCGGTACAGGGGCTGCAGGAGGTGGGCGGGCACCCGGACCCGACCGGCCTGATGTGGCGGGACCTGTGCATCGTGCTGGGCGCGGCTGTCCTGGCGCTCGGCCTGGCCGCCGCGACCCTGCGCCGGCGGACGGGCTGATCGGCCGGGCAACAGCGGCGGAAGAGGAGAGACGAGCAATTGGCACGTACCGGCCGGCGGCCCGGTAACCAGGACACGCGCGAGGCGATCCTGCGCTCGGCACGGGAAGCGTTCGCCGACCGGGGCTTCGACCAGGCCTCGATCCGCCAGATCGCTACCGGCGCCGGAGTCGATCCGGCGCTGGTCCACCACTACTTCGGGACCAAGGATCAGCTGTTCCTCGCCACGGTCGAGGCCCCGATCGACCCGGCGAACCTGCTGTCCCAGGTGCTCGGCGGCGACGTCCAGCAGGTGCCGGAGCGGTTGGTGCGCACCTTCCTGCGCGTCTGGGACGATCCGGTGACCGGATCGGCCGCGGTGGCACTGGTCCGCAGCGGCCTGCAGCACGACTGGTCCGCCCGGATGCTGCGGGAGTTCGTGACCACCCAGATCCTGCGCCGGGTGCTCACCCAACTCGATCTGGCCCCGGCCGAGGCGCCGATGCGCGGTTCGCTGATCGCGTCGCAGATGATCGGCATGGCGATGATCCGGTACGTGCTGAAGCTGGAGCCCCTGGCCAGCGCCGATCCGGAGGTGGTGGTCGCATCGCTGGCGCCGACGATCCGGCGGTACCTGCTGGAACCGCTCCCGGCCTGAGGACCGCCGTACGCCCAGACCACCCGCCGTGGTCCGCCAAGGCGCAACGTTCAGCTCAACGAGATCTGCCTCAACTGCGTTCTGGTGGCCGCGTAGATCACTGGTGCCGGCTCCAGCAGGCGGCGTTCGATGTCTCTCCAGCGGCACATGATGACCTCCAGCTGGTCGAAGACGCTGCAGCCAGCCGCGACGAGCGACTTCCGGGATCCACTCATGATCCTTCACAGCCGGACTGGCAATCGGACACGGAGGCCGCTGTCGTTTGTGAATGACGGCACCTGGGTCGCCCGGATAGGTCACATCGGAACGCAAGCTGGCGAGCACGTGCCCGACACCCAGGAGATCAGCGTCTACATAGAATCGGACCTCGGCCGCCTTGACCCGGCTCACGCTGCTGCGCGCTGGGAGTTCTCGTACCCCAGCGCCCAGCGCACATCTGCGACCTCAAGTCCATACACCTCGGCGATGTCCTCGACGTCTTCGCCGACGTCGGCCTGTTCCCAGAGGGTCTCGGTGCTGATGCCCTTGATGGAAGGCCGGCCGAATCGGATGTCGGGCAGAATCCGCACGGGTGAATCCGGGTTCGCGTCCGGACGCCAGCCTGCCGCGATATCGCCATCCCAGGTCACGCGAGCGAGGAACGCTTCCGACGGATAGGTCAGGAGCAGTTGCCCGCCCACAGCGACAACCAGGCAGAACTCGGGATCCAGACCGGCATCGGCCTGCGCCTTCAGCACGAGTTTCTGGCCCGCCACGAACGGCCGACGGTGCGCCAACGGGTATGGCACGCCGAAATCCTCACGAAGGTGATCAATGAAGTTACGCAACTCAGGCATGGGTATCTTGTGGGTCCGCCGGTACTCCCGAAGCAGGCCCGCCTCGACGAACTCGGCCCATGTCACGGAGCGGGAGCCACGTGGCTCGGTGCGAATCACCGGCCGGTAGGTCCTACCCGGGCGATCGCCGCCTTCCAGCCAGTAGTGCAGCGTCGACTGCGGAAGATGCAGCAGCCGGGCTGCCTCCGCCTCCGAATACATCTCGCGATCCAAGACGCTAGCCACGCCGCTCAGTCTCCCACTTCCCGCCGCTTCCCACGTGACACCGACCGGTCGGTCGTCTCCGCTTCGCGAAGCAGCGGGTGCCGCTGGCGGTCCGCGAATCGTCCGGTATGAATGACCCCTGGTCGGGGGCGGCCGTACGCGTACCCTGAACCCGTGCCCGTTCCGTTCGACCGGGTCGCCAGCCGGTACGACGCCACCCGCGGCGGGCCTGCCCGCGGCCGGCAGATCGGCATGGACGTGCATCGCTGGCTGATGCCGGGCCCGGTACTGGAGATCGGTGTCGGCACCGGGCTGGTCGCGGCCGAACTGTTCGCCCGTGGGCATCAGGTGGTGGGCGTCGACCTGTCCGAGCCGATGCTGGCCGTGGCGCGGGAACGGCTGCCCGGCCGGGTGCTGCGCGGCGACGCGCTCGCGCTGCCGATCGCCACCGGCTCGGTGGGCAACGTCGTCATCGCCGCCGTACTGCACCTGGTCGACGACCTCCGCCTCGCCCTCGCCGAGGCGGCCCGGGTACTGGCGGCGGACGGCCGGCTGGTCATCGTGCACGGCCGGTCCGTTCACGACCCGGACGACATCGAGGAGGCGCTGCGGCCACTGGCCCGGCTCCGCAGCCGGCGACCCGACTCGGAACTGGCGATCCTCGACGCGACCCGGGCGGCCGGATTCCGGTCGGTGGCCGACACGATGACCGGCAAGGTGCCGTTCGAGGAGTCGCCGGACGATGTCGCCGACCGGTTGGAGGAGCGGGTCTTCTCGTACCTGTGGAACATGGACGACGAGACCTGGCGGCGGCAGGTGGTCCCGGCGATCGACCTGCTGCGGGACCTGCCCCGGGCGGGGAGCAAGCGGTTCCGGGCGGCCCGGTTCGCGCTCAGCGTGTACGCGAAGTCCTGACCTCGGTCACTCCGGCACGAACGTGCCGCGCCCCGGGATCCCGACGATCACCCCGCGGTCCCGAAGCAGCCTGATCACGATGGCGATCGTCGCGCGGGAAACGCTGTAAAGCGAGGCTTGCTTCAAGGCCGCTATCCCGCCAGGTGCGCCGTCAGTACCCGGGCCTCCGAACGCAGTTGCTCGGCCCGCTCCGGCCGGCCCGCCACCTCGTACTCGCGGGCGGCCGTCTCGCGCTCTGCCACCTCGGCGCGCACGATGCTCTCCACCTGCTCCGGCGTGAGCACCAGGCGCTCCACCTCGGCCGCGCCGACACCGACCGGGATCTGCTCGATCGCCAACCGCTCGTCGACCGAGGCCGGCCGGTCGACCGCCTCCGCGTTGTCCAGCGCCGCCAGCGTCGAGCGCAGTGCGGCGACCGCGACCCGGTCGCGGGCCTTCATGGCAACCGGAAGCGCGGCGCGCAGCCGCTCCCGCAGCGGCGCGGGCTCCGGCAGGAGCTCATCTGACACGACGGGGACGCTACCGCGACCGGCCGCGCCGGACGACCGAAAAACCCGGCCGCGCCCCACGGAAAGACGCCAGACGACCAAGACGGCCAGACGACCAAAGACGCCGGGTTCAGGCTCCCGGGGACGACACCCCGTCGGCCTGGGTCTGCTCCAGCCAGGACGCGTAGAGCTTGGCGTACACCGAGTCCGGCTCGCGCAGCAGCGCCGCGTGCGGTCCACGCTGGACGATCCGGCCGGCGTCCACCACGATCACCTCGTCGGCTCCCTCCGCCGTGGACAGCCGGTGCGCGATCGCCACTGTGGTCCGGCCCCGGGTCACCGCGTCCAGCGTGCGCTGGAGCCGTACCTCCGTCGCCGGGTCGACCGCGCTCGTCGCCTCGTCCAGTACCAGCAGGTCCGGGTCGGCCAGGTACGCGCGGGCCAGCGCCACCAGCTGCCGTTCCCCCACCGACAGCGCCTCGCCGCGCTCACCCACCTCGGTGGCCAGGCCGGCCGGCAGCCCGTCGAGCCAGTCCGCGAGCCCCAGCTCGGCGAACGCCTGCCCGATCCGCTCGTCGGCCAGCTCCGGCCGGCCGAAGCGCACGTTGTCGGCGACCGTCGCGTCGAACAGGAAGCCGTCCTGCGGCACCATCACCACCCGCCGGCGCAGGCTGTCGAACCGGACCTCGGTCAGCGACTGGCCGCCCACCAGAACCTGGCCCTGGGTCGGGTCCATGAGCCTGGTCAGCAGCTTGGCCAGCGTGGTCTTGCCGCTGCCGGTCTCGCCGACGACCGCGACCCGGCGCCGTGCGGAGATCTTCAGGTCGACCGCGGACAGGACGTCGGGTCCGTCCGGGTACGCGAATG
>DASXOA010000134.1:0-26909 GCA_036494675.1 Rugosimonospora sp. | reverse complement strand
CCATCCGCGCCGTCACGGAGGCCATCTCTGCCACCGTGCCGTTCGGGGTCATGGTCAATGTCGAGCACATGACGCCGGAGCCGCTGCTCGATCTCATCGGTCGCTGATCCCACCGGCGGCTGGTCTCATCGGCGGCGGATCCCAGCGGCGGTCGATCTCACCGGCGGTCCTGAGCCTGTGGCAGGACGGGTCTCCGCCGGCCGCGGCCCGTCAGGCAGCGGGCCGTGAGCCGGTCGGGTCCGTGCCGTCGTGCCGGTCAGGCGGAACGGTCAGACGCCCGCGTCGCGTGGAACGGTCAGGCGCGCATGTCGCCGATCGCCTCGCTGACGTCGTTCGGTGAGTTGAAATCGTCCCGGGGCAGTGCCCGCAGCGTGTCCATCACCTTTTTGTCCGCGCCGTGCTTCTGGGCGCTCTTCATCAGTTGCTGCTTGTCTGTCGGGTAGTCGATGCCACCCAGGAACTTCTGGAGCTGGATCGGATTCACAGTCATGCTGAATCGCTACCCGTCACCGCCGGGCTTACACGCCGGCCGGCGCCGCTGTCGAAGCACCCCTCCGTTACCTCTCGGCCAGCGCCGCTACCGCGCCACTACCGCGCCGCTACCGTGGCTCGGTGTCCAGGTTCGCCCAGACGATCTTGCCGGAGCCGCTGACCGAGGTGCCCCAACTCGACGCGTACGCCTCGATGAGACGCAGCCCCCGCCCGCCCTCCCGGTCCGGGCGGCTCTCGACCACCCGGGGCAGGGAGCGGTGGGTGTCCCGGACCCCGATGTGCAGGTACCGGCCGCGCCGGCTGAGCGTCAGGTCCAGATCGGTACCCGCATGCCGCACCCCGTTGCTGACCAGCTCCGAGCCGATCAACTCGGCGGCCGGCTGAAGGTGCCCCAGGTCCCAGCAGCGGCAGGTGTCCGCGACGAAGTACCGGGAGGCGGCCGGCGCCTGCGCGGTCGGCGGCAGGCGCAACTGGCGCTGCTCGCGACCGACCGGCCCGGCTCCCACCGAGGCCAGCGCGTCCGCACAGCTGTTGTAGACCATCAGGTAGCGGCCCAGCGCCGTGGCGCCGAGCCGGCCGATCAGCGGGCCGCCCGCCGCGCAGACCATCAGCGCCACGTACGCGGCCTGCGGGCTGTGCTGCTGCACGGTCGGGAACACGGTCAGCGCCGAGTGCTGCTCGGCCTGGGTACGGGTCAGGTCCACGACGATGGCCGAGGGGCACTCGGCGAAGCACCGGGCCAGGGTGGCCCGCACGATCGGGGCGGTGGTCGGGCTGAGTTCTCCGTCGATGTGCACCACCAGTGCGCCGGTCAACGCGTCCGGCGTGACGGTGGTGGTCAGCGCGCCCGTCACCAATGTCCACCTCACCCGCAACATTGACGATCGGCGCCGTACCGTCGACGTCCGCTGTCACATTGAACTTCGCCATCGTCCTTTACGGCCGTGCTCATCGGCCCGGCTCCGCGGCCTGACCTGCGGGGGTCCGACCTGCGGGAGAGTTCCCTCGTCACGGTCCGTTAAACACGTGTGCGGCAGATCGCGGGTCCGCCGGTCGCGGCCGGAAACCAACCTGGATACGGTGGGCGGAGCCAACGAAAGGACGGTGCGGCATGGCGATCGCGACAACCAATCCCGCGAGCGGCGAGGTGCTCAAGACGTTCGATGCCATGTCTCCGGATCAGATCGACCGGGCGCTGACCCGTGCCGCGGACGGCTTCACCGCGCTGCGGGGCACCTCGTTCGCGCAGCGCGGCGAGTGGATCACCGCGGCCGCGGCGATCCTCGACGCCGAGCGCGACGACATCGCCGCCCTGATGACCACGGAGATGGGCAAGACGCTGGCCGCCGCGAAGGCCGAGGTTTCCAAGTGCGCGGCCGCGTGCCGGTTCTACGCCGAGCACGCCGAGGCATTCCTCGCCAGCGAGCCGGCCGACGCCGGTGCGGTCAAGGCCCGCCGGGCCTACACGATCTACCAGCCGATCGGGCCGGTGCTCGCGGTGATGCCGTGGAACTTCCCGCTGTGGCAGGCGATGCGCTTCGCGGCGCCGGCGCTCATGGCGGGCAACGTCGGGCTGCTCAAGCACGCGTCCAACGTGCCGCAGACCGCGCTGTTCATGGCCGACCTGTTCGCCCGGGCGGGCTTCCCGGACGGCGCGTTCCAGACGCTGCTGATCGGCTCGGATCAGGTGGAGCGGGTGTTGAGCGACCACCGGGTACGGGCGGCGACCCTCACCGGCAGCGAGGCCGCCGGCCGGGCGGTGGCCTCGGTCGCCGGGCGCGAACTCAAGAAGACCGTCCTGGAACTGGGCGGCAGCGACCCGTTCGTGGTCATGCCGTCCGCCGACATCGCCCGCGCGGCCGAGGTCGCCACGACCGCCCGCTGCCAGAACAACGGCCAGTCCTGCATCGCGGCGAAGCGGTTCATCGTGCACGCCGACGTGTACGACGCGTTCACCGAGGAGTTCGTCGCGCGGATGGCCGCGCTGCGGGTCGGCGACCCGATGGACGCCGACACCGACGTGGGGCCGCTCGCGCTGGAGCAGGGCCGCGACGACGTCGAGGCGCAGGTTCGGGACGCGGTCGAGCACGGCGCCCGGGTGCTGTGCGGCGGCGAGAAGCCCGACCGTCCGGGCTGGTGGTACCCGCCGACGGTGGTGGCCGACCTGACCCCGGAGATGAAGATGTGGGCCGAGGAGGTCTTCGGGCCGGCGGCCGGCCTGTACCGGGTCGGGTCCTACGAGGAGGCCGTCGCGCTGGCCAACGACAGCGACTTCGGCCTGGGCTCGAACGCGTGGACCACCGACCCGGCCGAGCAGGAGCGGTTCATCACCGACCTCGATGCCGGCATGGTGTTCGTCAACGGCATGACCACCTCGTACCCGGAGCTTCCGTTCGGCGGGGTGAAGAACTCCGGGTACGGGCGGGAGCTGTCCGGGCACGGCATCCGGGAGTTCTGCAACGCCAAGACGGTCTGGGTCGGCGAGGGAGCCGCGTCCGCCGGGGCCGGTGCGCACAGCGAGTAGTACGCGACGATCCGGCCGGCCGCCCCTCGGGGTGGCCGGCCGGATTCCGTCACCGGGTTACGTCACGCGGCTATTCCGCGGCCGACCGGTCCTGGTAGCGCAGGATCGCGCCGACCCCGTCGAGCAGCCGCTCCTCTTCCATGGAGATGGCGAAGGCATCGGCGTCGGTGGCCGCCGCGGCGCCGATCAGCGCCGCGTCCGCCGTCTCCTCCTCCGGATGGGCGACGCCGGCGTCCCGCAGCACCTGCGGGTCCACGGCCACGGCCCGGGAATCGTCCGGATCGACCCACAGCCGGGGCAGCTCGGCACCCGTGGACAGCAGCAGGAACGCGGGTGCCCCGTGCCAGGCCGCCTCGGTCACCGCCGGCATGCCCTGGGCCGCGAAACCCCTGGTCAGATCCATCCGGTACCGGTCGAGCACCTCGCACCGCCGGTGCCCCGCCACCCGGGCCACCTCCTGCGCGGTGATGTCGTCCAGGTGCTGCTGCTCGGCGCCGAGTGCCCTGCTTCCGGTGTCCGACTCGACCACCCGGCCGCTCAGCCGGACCGGGAGCCGGTCGATCAGCATCTGGCGGGCCCGCACGTCGCCGGCCACGATGATGATGTCGGCGCCGAGTGCGTCGACGATCGCGGTCAGCCGCGGGACCACGTCCTTCTGGTTGCGGTCCCAGGAGACGTTGGTACTCCGCTCGTACCGGGCCTGGGCCCAGCCGCCCTGCTGGCTGTCGTGGATCGGGTACTCCTGGGAACCCGCCACCTCCTTGTTGATCCGCAGCCGGCCGGTGTCCACCGCCGTCAGTTGCGCACCGGTCCGGTCGACCACCACCCGTACCCACTGGACCTGCTCGTGCCCGGCGGACAGCAGCATGCCGGTCTGCGGCCTGGGCGACCACGTCGCCACCTGCACCGGCGGGGGTTGGGGCAGCGGCTCGGCGAGGGCGACCCGGCCTTCCGCCGCGAACACCGCCAGCCCCACCCGGCCCGGCGCGACGCCGCGATCGGGGTTCACCGCGATGTCCATCGCCACCAGCGTCAGCTCGTCGGCACCCTGGTCGGCCAGTTCCTCGCGCAGACCCCGCCAGCGCAGCAGGATCGCCTGGTCAGCGTCGGTCCGGTTGTGGGTGGCATCCAGGTACACCGATGCCCACGGGCCGGGCCGCTCGTACAGCGGACGCAGGAAGGACAGGTTCACGGCACGGTACGTTCGATCGCGGAGCGCCCCTCGCGGGCCAACTCCTGGCGGGCATTCTCGAGGTGTCTCGGGGTCGGATCGTGGCCCTCGGCGACCGCCAGGTCCTCCGGATCCCACGGCTGCTCCGCGCCGGTCCGGGCGGCGCCGGTGTCCGGGGAGGCGCCGGCGGCCCGGGCGGCCGCGCCGCCCCGTGGCCCCGGTCCGCCGGTCGGCCCGGGTTCCCGGAACGCCGGGGGTGAGCCCCCCTGCTCGGCCAGCGCCGGTACCGGTGCCTCGTCGCCCACCGCGAGTTCGACCTCCAGGGTCTCCTCGACCGGTCGCACCACCGCCGACTGGCGGTGCCTGGCGCCCTCACGGATGCGGTCCGGGTCGACCTCACGTTCGGGGAACCGGCGCAGGTACTCGGCCTCCATCTCGGTGGTGCGCTCGTCGTGGCGGTCCAGCGCCTGATCGGAGCCGTGCCGCAGGGTCTCGTTCCGGGTACGGTGCAACTCGGCCAGCTCACGGAGCAGGTCGTCGTCGGACAGGCCGCTGACCGCCACCCCCTCGGCGTGCTCGGCGTTGACGTCGCCGATCTGGGCCAGGGATTCGCTGACCTCGTCCTGCGCGTACTCGCCCTCCGGTAGGGCGGTCAGCGCCACGATCACCTCGGCGGGCAGGCTGGCCGCCACGGCCCGGCGGTAGATGTCGTCGCGCGTCATCCGTTCCTGCCCGGAGTACACCTCATCGAGCAGATCATCCACGTCGCGCATGTTCACTCCCCACATCGTCGGTGCCGCGCCGCCACCCACGGCGTCGACGCTCGCGACCCGTCACGCCGCATCGTCGCGGTGCGCGTCCTCGCCGCTCCGCTAATCGACGCGTCCCCGGCTGGACATCGTGTCCCGGATCCGGTCCACCAGTGCGGTGGCCGGGGTGACCAGGCGGTTGCCCGGAGGGCGGTCCGGCGCGGCCGGGTGCGGGTGGGTGGGCCCACCGCGTTGCGCCCGCTCGACCCTGCCGCCCAGTTCGACGAGCAACTCTCTGGGTACCGCATCGCGCAGCCCAGGAAACACTTCGGCCTCCTCGACCTGCACGTGCGCCCGGATCAGCCCGATGAGCACCTCGGTGCGGATCCAGAACTCCTCGTCGTCGGGGTCGAGCCGCTCCAGCAGCTTCATGTTCCGTTCGGCCTTGGCATGTTCGGCGACTTCCCGGTCCGCCAGCGACTGGATGGCCGGGACGTGCCTGCGTACCGCCGGGTAGAGGTGCCGCTCCTCGGCGTGCCAGTGCCGGGCCAGTTCGGCGATGGCCTGGTCGGCGATGAGTCTGGCCTCGGCCCGTTCGCCGGCCGAGTCGGGCGCGTCCCGGGTACCGGCCAACTCCTCCAGCCGCACGAAGAGCTCTTCGATCTCGTGGTGCTCCTGGCTGAGCACGTCGATGACGTCGCGCTGGGCCGTCTGGGTCATCGGGTACCTCCTGGTCGCCCTCGGCGTCGGGGGTGTTACCCGGTCCGGGCCGGGGTAACCGGAGCTGATCGCAGCGAAGGAGAGTGACATGGAATCGTGGCGGGACGAGAAGAAGGTGCCGTTGTCCGAGCTGGATCAGGCGATGGCGGTGTATTCGGCGGACGGCCAGGTGGACGACGCGAGCGGCGGCGACGTCGGCGCCGAGGAGACGATGCGGCAGGTCGACCGCGAGGTACCCGCGGATCGTGATCCCGACCCGGACAGTGAGGCGGGCCGGCGGATCCGGCCGACGCCGGACGGCCGACCCGGTCCGGTCTGACCCGGTCCGGTCTGACCCGGCCGCAACGCGGCCGACGCAACACGGCCCCCACACCGCGGTCCGGCAAACACAACGAGGCCGGCAGGACATATCCTGCCGGCCCCGCCGTTTCCCCGCGGTGCGTATGACGCATCCCCCCGAATGCCCCCCACCGCCGACCGCAGGGCCGCAGCGGCGTCGGAGCGTCGGCCCCCTCGTGACCGCTCCGTGCCCACGACCTCGGTCCTGGGCCCGCCGTCCGGTTGCGCTGGCCGCTGCTTACCCACATCCCGTGCGTCCAACCGCGGGCGGGGCATGATTTTCCGGCTGTCCCGCCGGCTGCCCAACCGGCCATCCAAGGGCGGTTTCCCGCCGCCGTACCGGGCCGGAGGGCGGTTTGCCCCTCGGAGCCAGGGGGTAGCCGACGGCCATGGACCGAGGAAACAGCAAACACGGGCCGCGAGTCGACGACGAGATGGCGAACGAGACCCGCGGGATGGTTCAGGGCGGCCCGGCCATCGGCCGCGCCGAGGAGTGGCACGAGCCCGAACCGTCCGCCGAGGATCAGCCCAACGACTCGCTGATACCGGAGCTGACCGCCGGTCACGAGGGCGGTGCGCCGGCCGGCATGACGCCGGACGAACGGGAGGCACGCTCCCGGCTCGGTCGCTACCTGACCCGGTCGGCGTTTCCGGCGGACCGGTCCACGTTGACCGCGGCGGCCCGCGCGTCGCACGCACCCGACGACGTGGTGGCCGCGCTGACCCGACTCGCGCCGGATCACCTGTACGGCACCGTGTCGGAGGTCTGGGCCGCGCTGGGTGGAGGCCCGGAACGGCAACGGTTCTAGCCCACCCGCTCCGGCGTCAGCTCTCGTGCCTGCCGGCGTTGCCGGTCGCGTGCTTGGCCGCGTCGTAGGCCAGTTGCAGGAAATCCGAGCCGGCGACCGCGGTCAGCCCGGTGGCCACCAGCCGGGTCAGCCTCGGCGCGAACACCAGGCCCGCGCAGAACCCGGTGGCCACCCAGACACCGAGACAGAACGGGCAGCTGACCAGCTCGGCGGCCGCGTGCCGGGAGCCGGTCGCGCGGGGTACCTCGTTCACCTCACTGCTGCCGGCCGCCCCGTCGAACCGGGTCACCGCCGCCCGCAGGGGGCTCGTCACCGCCTCCTTGCTCAGCAGCCGGCTGAGTTTGTGGGTGGCTACCGAGATGAGCACGACATCGGCGGCGGCCGGTCGGCTTGGGCCACGGCGCCCGGTCGCGCCGGCCAGCCCGGTCAACCCCGCCACCACGCTGCCATACACCGTGAGCGTCGTCAGGTATCCGCGCAGCGGTTGCCCGCCGCCGTAATCCTTGCCGATGATGTCCAGTCGTCGTCGCAGGGATCCAAGCATGCCCGGCGGGTACCCTTGTCGGCTCCCGATACACGCGTCGGGTTTCGGCCCGTTCGACCCGGGTACGGCGCGGCAATGCCGGCAAGCCTGACCCCTCCGTTGCCGACCGCGCTCCAGGTCGAGGTCACCTCCGCCTGCAACCTGCGCTGCGCCATGTGTCTGGTCCGGTACCGGCCGCCCGTCAACAAGCTGGCCGGCGCCATGCCGCTGGCGATGCTGCGCCGGCTCGTCGACGACGTACCGGGGCTGCGGGCGCTGACCCTGCAGGGGCTGGGCGAGCCGCTGCTCGCACCGGAGTTGCTGGAGATGATCGGGTACGTGAAGTCGCGGGGTGTCCGGGTCGGCTTCAACTCCAACGCCACCCTGCTCACCCGGGACCGGGCCGACGAACTCGTCGCGGCCGGGCTGGACTGGTTGCACGTGTCCCTCGACGGCGCCGACGCGCAGACCTTCGAGGCCATCCGGGAGGGTGCCCGCTTCGATCGGGTACTGGCCAACCTCGCCGGGCTGGTCGCGGCGAAACGGGCGGCGGGCAGCGCCACCCCGTGGCTGCGGGTGGTGTTCGTCGCGATGCGCCGCAACGTCGCCCAACTGCCCGAACTGGTCGCGCTGCTGGGCCGGATCGGGGTGCGCGACCTGCGCGTGCAGAACCTGTCGCACAGCTTCGGCGACACCGATCCGGCCGGCGCCTACCGGGAGATCCGTGAGTACGCCGCCGATCAGGCGCTGTGGACCGGAGCCGACCGGCGCGCGGCCGAGACGGCGTACGCCGCCGCGGGGCGGGCCGCCCACGAGTACGGGGTGGCGCTGCGCCTGCCGGAGCCGGTCGAGGCCAAGCGGCCGGGGTGCGGCTGGCCCTGGGACTCCGCGTACGTGACCAGTCAGGGTGTGGTGCAGCCGTGCTGCATGGTGATGGGGGACGACCGGATGTCGCTGGGCCGGCTGGGTGAGCGGAGCTTCGCGGAGATCTGGGCCGGGTCGGAGTACCAGGAGTTCCGCCGCCGGTTACGCGACGGCGACCCGCCCGAGGTGTGCCGCGGCTGTGCCATGTACCACGGCGTGTTCTGAAGGAGCGAGAACCAGCCCCCGCAACCGGCACGCGACGTGGAGTTCTGTGCCCGGATGGACACTCCAGTACGCTGCTGTCTGAAACCGCGATCTGTCGCGGCCGATGTTAGCCGATAAGTCAGACCGATACCGACGAATGACTTGGATCGCGGTGGGTATCAAGTTCCCGTGGCTCCGGTCGCTATCGGAAAGGTTGAGGTACACCATGGGTGCTGCCACCGAACACAGCGTGTGCGGCCAGGCATGCTGACCCCCGTGTCGACGCTGCTGTGCCGCGTGAGACGGCGGTTGCCGGTCGCCGTTGTGGACCTGTACGGCACCTTCGACGACTCGTCGGCCGTCAGCGGCGTGATCTCGCTGCGGGAGCGGCTGGCTGACCAGCCGATGGCGCTGGTCCTGGACGCCGGCCATCTCTCGGTCGCCGGCGACGCCGCGGTGTCGGCGTTGCTGAACCTGGCCGACGACTCCCTCACCTGGCCGGGTGCCCGCATCGCGCTGTGCGGTGCCGGACCCGGAGTCCGTGCGTTGCTGAGAGACGCGGCGGCGCGTCGGCCGCGACACACCACCGGGCGCCCCGCGGGGGAGCAGCGGGTCGGCGACCGCGGTACCGGAGGCGACCAGCGGGTGGGCGGCGTCGACCTGTATGACCGGGTCGAGGACGCGGTTCGCGTAGCGCTGCGGCTGCCGGTACCGCCCCGGCACTCCGTGCGGCTGCCACCCGACCGGCACGCTCCGGAACAGGCCCGGATCACGGTTGACCGCTCGTGTGCCGAGTGGGGTGTTCCCCGGCTGAGTCAACTGGCTCAGGTCATCGTGTCCGAACTCGTCACGAACGCGGTGGTGCACGCGCGTACCCCGATGGAACTGACCGTACGGCTGGTCGGAACGGTGCTGCACCTCGCCGTACGGGACGGGGATCCCCGGTTGCTGGTGGATGCGGGCGGCGGAGTCGACGCCGACGGCCACGGGTACGGGCGCGGTCTGCTCATCGTGGACTCGATGGCCGACGGGTGGGGTTGTGCCCCCACCGGCGAGGGCAAGGTGGTGTGGGCGCGACTCGCCGTACCGGCCTGACCCAGGTTTCTCCAAGCCGCTTGCGGGGCCATGGTCGGCGAGTAACGTACGGAAGTGGCACACCCTTCAGGCAGTGGTGTGGCCGCGGCCTCGATGAAGAGTCGCATCCTGCGTTTTTGGGGATGTCAGGTCGCTTCCGGCGCTCAGAAGGGCGCCGCCACCATTTGACCGATTGACCGACCGTCCCGTGCCACGCGCGGGCTAGTTCGCTCGGCCGTATCCGGCTTGGCCCCACGCCGTTGCCCGGGTCGTGAGTCGCAGCACAGAGGCAGGCCATGTCTGTTATCGCCATTGAGCAACCAGTTCAAACCCGTCCGGTCATCCAGGCGGCCGGTGGCTCACCCGTTGACGAGTTCGCGGCCGAAGCGTTCGCACGGATGGCGCCGCTGGCCATCGACGATCCACGTCGACTGGCGCTGCGCGACGAGCTGATCTGCGCGTACCTGCCGTTCGCCCGCCGGTTGGCGCGGCGCTTCTCCGGGCGCGGCGAGTCACTGGACGACCTGACCCAGGTCGCCACGGTGGGCCTGATCAAATCGGTGGACCGGTTCGACATCAACCGGGGCATCCCGTTCGCGAACTTCGCCGGCCCGACCGTCGTCGGCGAACTGAAGCGACACTTCCGGGACAAGGGGTGGAGTGTCCGGGTCAGCCGCCGGATGCAGGAGTTGCATCTGGAAATCAGCCGCGCGTTCACCGACCTCGCGCAGGAACTGGGCCGGTCGGTGTTGGTCAGTGACGTCGCGACGCGACTGCGCATCGACGAGGAAGAGGTGCTCGCCGGCCTGGAGTGCGGCAGCGCGTACGCAACCAGGTCGTTGAACAGCGCCGTGGGTACCGATGACGGGGGCATCGAGTTGGGCGAGCTTATCGGTGAGCCGGACGACCAGATCGAGTCGCTTGCCGACCGGCAGGCGCTGCATCAGCTGATCAAAGAGCTGCCCCAGCGGGAGCAGCGGATCCTGTCGCTGCGCTTCTTCGGCAACCTCACCCAGTCGGAAATCGCGGATCAGGTGGGTATCTCTCAGATGCATGTGTCCCGCCTGCTCAGCCAGACCCTGGCGACACTGCGCGAACGGCTGCTGGCCGATCCGGCCTGATCGTGAGCACGTCGGCGACCGCCGCCAGGACTTCCGGCACGCTGATTTCCAGCAGCGCGGGGCCGTGCGTGGTGGCATGCCACAGGGCGCGGTGCTGCGGGCGGTTGACCGGCGGCCCCCACAGGCTCGGCGGTACCGGGCCGAACAACACGACCGACGGCACGCCGTACCCGGTCGCCAGGTGCGCGGTGCCGGTGTCGCCGCAGACCACCAGCCGGGCGGCGGCCACCAGTGCGGCCATGGCACCGAGGTCGGTGTGCCCGGCGAGCGCCCGCTCCTCGGGCAGGCCCGCGTCCCGGCACACGGACATGGCCAGGTCCCGTTCGTCGGGGGAGCCGGTGATGACCACGTGGTGGCCGTCCGCGGACAACCGGCGGGTCACCTCCGCGAACCGGTGCGCCGGCCAGCGCCGTTGCGGTGACTTGGAACCGGGGTGCACGACGGTGACGTCGAGCAGCGGCGCCCGGACCGCCGGTACGCGCAGGGCCAGGTCGCCCGGGTGGGACTCGATCCCGTACCACGCCAGCAGGCGGCACCAGCGCAACACCTCGTGATCGTCATCATTCCACTGTGGACCGTCGGGGTGTTCCGAAGTCCGGTACGCCAGCAGCCGCTGGGGTTTGAGCGCGGCGAGTACCCGGTGCGACTGCGGCCCGCTGCCGTGCAGGTTGACCGCGACGGCCGGCGGTGAGACGTCCCGCGGCGCGGCGGCGAGCCCGGACAGCGGGATCAGCCGATCCACCGCCCCGGTCAGCTCGGCCATCGGAGCGAGCCAGGCCGGTGCGGCCAGCGCGAGCGGGCCTGTCGGAAACGCGGCGCGCAGGCCGCGCAGCGCCGGTACCGCGGTGGCCAGGTCGCCGATGCCCAGTGCCCGCAGCGCGACGACGCTCACGTTGACTTCACCTCCAGCGCTTCGGCGCCGTCATGGGTACGACGGCTCGACGTCTGGGGCGATCACCAGTTCCCGTACCGCACAGCCGGGCGGCTGGGACAGCGCGAACAGCACCGCCCGGGCCACGTTGGCGGGATCGTTGAGCACCGCGTCGGCACCCGGCCGGTACTGCTCGGTACGCCCCTCGAAGAAGCCGGTGCGCATCCCGCCCGGTATCAGCAGGGTGACGTCGACCCGGCCGGCCAGCTCGACGGCCAGCGCCCGGGTGAAGCCCACCACGCCGAACTTGGCCGCGCAGTAGGCCGTCGCGTCGGACAGGGCGCGCAGGCCGAGCGTGGAGGCCACGGTCACCACGTGCCCGTGGCTGGACACCAGGTACGGCAGGCAGGCCCGGATCACCGCGGCCGGGGCGAGCAGGTCGACCTGGACCACCCGTTCCCAGTCCGGCCCCGGCACGTCGGCCAACTGACCGGGCAGGTCGATGCCGGCCGCCGTGATCACCGCGTCCAGGCCGCCGGCGTGCTCGGCCAGTTCCGTGGCGGCCCGCTCGGCGGCCCGGGTGTCGGACAGGTCGACGGCCACCGCCGGTACGCCGTCGGAGGGCTCACGGATGTCGAGCACGTACGGCTTGCCCCCGGCCCCGCGTACCGCGTCGACCACCGCGGCGCCCAGCCCGCTGGCCCCGCCGGTGACCAGTACCCGTTCGCCGGCCAGCGGCTGGGCCTGGGCGAGCCCGGGATCGTTCGGTGTCCTCATCGCTCTTCCCCTTCCCTGCGCGGCTCGGCCGGCGGGGGTGCCAACCGGTCCCGGGCGCTGCGGATCAGCCCGCTGGTGGAGTGGTTCGCCAGGTACGGCACGACCACGCTCTGCCCACCCCAGCCGCGGATCAGCTCCGCTTCCGGGAGTACCGGTCGGTCGTCCGGATCGTCGAGGAAGTAGTCGCCGCCCTTCACCCAGACGTCCGGGCGCAGCCGGGCCAGCAGGGGCTCCGGGGTCAGCTCGTCGAAGATGGCCACCACGTCGACGCAGCCGAGCGCGGCGACCAGTCGGGCCCGGTCGTGCTGCGATACCAGCGGCCGGTCCGATCCCTTGAGCGCCCGCACGCTGCGGTCGGAGTTGAGGCACACGATCAGGCAGTCGCCCAGTGCCCGGGCCGCCTCCAGGGTCGCCACGTGGCCGGCGTGCAGCAGGTCGAAGCAGCCTCCGGTGGCCACGACGGTGCCGCCCGCGCCCCGGGTCGCGGCCGCCATGGCCATCGCGGCGTCCACGTTGACCTCGGTCGGTGGCTGCGGGGCACCGCTGCTGCGGTGGGCGTACCCGCGGGCCGCCCCGGCCGCCACGAACGTCGCCGCGTCGGTGACCGCGCTCTGTACCGCCTCGGACAGCAGCCCCCCGTCCGCCAGCGCCGCGGCGGCGGCACCGGCGAACCGGTCCCCGGCCCCGCACGAGTCGCAGTCGGCGCGCACCGGTGCCGGCACCACCATCGGCGTCGCGCCGCCGTGCGCCAGCAGTGCCCCGTCCGCGCCGAGGGTGACTGTGACCGCCCGGACCCGCCAGCGCTCCCGGGCCCGGTTCGCGGCGAGGGCCAGCGAGGTGAAGCGGTGCCCGGACCTCGCGCCGCCGGATCCGTCCCGGGCATATCCGTCCGGGGCATATCCGTCCGGGGCATATCCGTCCCGAGTGGCGACCGGCGCACCGTCGGGGGCGCGGTGCCGCCCGCCGGCGCCGCCCGCGTGCTCGTCGTCACCGTTGCCCGCGCCGTCACCGAAGCCCGCGCCGTTGCCCGCGGTGGCCATCACCTCGGATTCGTTCGGCGTGACCAGCCGGACGCCCGGCACCGGGGCCGGGCCTCGCGGGTGCGGGTCCCAGACGACCGGGCGGGTCGCCGCGCTGTCGGCCACCGCCGCGCGCACCGAGGCGAGCCGGCTCATGCCGCGCCCGTAGTCGCTGACCACGATCGCGCCGGCGTCGGCGAACACGGCACCGAGACCGCCGTCCGGATCGAACGGCTGGCCGGGCGCGCCCCGATCCATCCGCATCAGCACCTGGCGCCCGGCGCACAGCCGGATCTTCTCCGGCGTGTCGCCCCGGTACGGCAGGGTCACGATCTCGACCCCGGCGTACTCCAGCAGTTCGCGCAGCCGGTCCCCGGCCGGGTCGTCACCGATCGCGGTGACCAGCCTGACCGGCCGGCCGTACTCGGCGATCAGCGCGGCGGCGAGCGCGGCCCCGCCGGGCCGGTCGAACGCGTGCGCCTCCTCGAAGACCGGAGCCGGGGCGTCCGGGCAGATCCGCTCGACCTGACCCATGACGTCCCGGTCCAGCAGTGCGTCGCCGACCACCACGAGCGGTCTGGTCACGGCGCTGCCTCACCGGGCCCGGGCGGTACGCCGTTCACGACGCGACCTCCGCGATCTCCGCGAGCAGCGGCACCCCGAGCTGCGCGTCCAGGTATCCGCAGAGCAGGTGTACCGCGACCAGGTGCAGTTCCTGCACGACCTGGGTGTCCCGGCTGGGAATCGCGAGCACCTCGGTGCAGCGCGCGGCCAGCGGGTTGGGCAGGGCCCCGGTCAGCCCCCACACCGCCAGTCCCAGCTCGCGGGCCGCGTCGGCGGCGGCCAGCACGTTGGCGCTGCGCCCGCTCGTCGACAGCAACACCACCACGTCCCCATCACGTGCGTGCGCACGCACCTGCCTGGCGAAGACCTGTTCGTACCCGTAGTCGTTGGCGATCGCGGTCAGCGCATTGGTCTCGGCGCACAGCGCGATGCCGGACATCGGTGCCCGGTCCGCGTCCAGCTTGCCGACCAGCTCGCAGACCAGGTGCTGCGCCTGCGCCGCACTGCCACCGTTGCCGGCGGCCAGCAGGCGGCCGCCGCGCGGCAGGCTCCAGGCCAACTGTGCGGCCCAGTCCGCCAGCCGGGGTGCGTCCTCGCGGAACTCGTCCAGCGCGTCGCGCAGGGCGTCGACGTGCTCCAGGCTGTGCGCGCGGTACTCGCCTCCGCCATAACCCGGCGCCGGCTGCGATCCGCCGAGGTTCATCCCGCGCTCACCGCCTCGACCGGCACCTCGACCCGGATCAGCCCCTGGTACACCGCGATCAACTGCTCTGCGGTACGCGACCAGGAGTAGCACTCCGCCGCCCGGTCCACCGCCGCTGCGCCGAATTCCAGCCGCCGTACCGGATCGGCCAGCAACTCGCGCAGGGTCTTGGCCAGCGCCCGGTGGTCGCGCGGCGGCACCAGGTACCCGGTGACCGAGTCCACCACCGTGTCGACGAGCCCGCCGACCGCGTACGCCACGACCGGCACGCCGCAGGCCATCGCCTCCAGCGGAGTGAGCCCGAACGGCTCGTACCAGGCCGGGCAGGCGACCAGATCGGCGCTGCGGTACCACTCTGGCATCTCCTCGCGGGCGACCGCACCGGTCAGCCGGATCCGGTCGGCGACCCCGCGCTCCTCCGCGAGCCGGCGCAGGTGCGCCGCGACCGGGTCGTCGTCCAACTGGCTGGCCGGCGGACCACCCACGATCACCGCCTCGGCGTCGGGCAGCAGGCGCATCGCTTCGATGAGGTCGGCGTAACCCTTGCGCTCCACCAGCCGGCCCACGGACAGGATCCGCCCGGCGCGGCGGGGCAGCGCGGACGGCCCGCTCGGGGTGAACCGGGTGGCGTCCACGCCGGAGGGGATCAGCCGGATCGAGCGGCGCGGCACGCCCATCGCGACCAGTTCGGCGAGCTCGTCGGAGCACTGCGCGATCACCTGGTCGGCCTGCTTGCCGAGGATCCGTTCGTAGCTGATCCGCTGTGCCGGGCTGGTGTCCAGCGCACCCTGGTACCGGCGCTTGACCACGCCCAGCGCGTGATAGGTCTGCACCACCGGCACCGGGTACCGGGCCCGCGCGGTCAGCGCGGCCAGCCCGCTCATCCAGAAGTGCGCGTGCACCAGATCCGGTGCCCACGGGCCGGTCGTCCACTGCGCCGCGAGCCACTGCCCGAACTCGCCCATGTACGGCAGCAGTTCGTCCTTGGGCAGCCGGCGCGCCGGTCCGGCCGGCACGTGTACGACGGTGAATCCGGCGGCCGCGCGCACCATGCCGGACTGCCCGACGCCGTCGCGCCGGGTGTAGACGTACACCTCGTGCCCCGCCGCGGTCAGGGCCGCGGCCAACTCGGCGACGTGCAGGTTCTGTCCGCCGGCGTCCACGCCGCCAATGGCCGCGAGTGGGCTGGCATGCTCGGAGATCATTGCGATGCGCAAGGACTCACCTCCATCAGCAGTCGGTCCCAGTCGGACAGGAATCGGTCCAGGCCGTACCGGGCCTGTGCCACCGTCCGGGCGCGATCGCCCAGTCGTTTCGCGTCCGCTGGCTCTTCCATCAGCCAGCGCGCGGCGTCGACCAGCACATCGATGTTGGTGGACAGCACGCCGGCATCCGGTGGTACCGCCTCGACCGCCTCCGTGGTGCCCAGCGCCACCACCGGCATGCCCAGGCTCATCGCCTCCAGCAGGCTCAGGCCCAGTGAGGTCCACCGCATCGGGTGCAGGTAGGCGCGGCGCTGGGCCAGTTGCGCGTGCATCCATTCCTGCGGCGGGTCGTCGTACGCGGTGACCGGGTTCATCGAGGGCGGCTGCTCCGCGAGCGACGCGGTACCGATCCCGTACACGTCCAGCGGGGCCACCTGGGCGAAGCGGGGCAGCAGGTCGGTACCGGTGACCCGCCACCGGCGTACCGGTTCGTTGATGGCCACGCCGAAGCGCTCCAGCTCGCCGGTGTACCGGTGGCCGGGATCCGGGATTCCGTGCTCGATGACGGTGTTGCGGGTACCGCCGTTGTCCCACATCAGCGCGTTGAAGTGGGTGACGTGCACCAGGGTCAGCCCGTCCCGGTCGGCCATCGGATGGCGCGTGTTCGGCACGTCCCCGCGCGGCGTGTTGTGCTCGACGTAGACGGTGGGCAGGTCGGCGCACGGCCGCCGGCCGAGCCATTGCGCGGCGAGGTCCCACTCTTCCGGCCGTTGCAACACGACGACGTCGATGTCCAATGTGGACATCTGCTCCGGAGTGACCTCCAGTACGGTCTCCGGCCACGGGTAGGTGTCCGCCCGGCCGCGACCCCACGGCCCGCGCTCCGGTGTCGCCGGTACGAAGTAGGTGTGCTTGCCCTGAACGAAGGCGGTGGTCCACGAGCCGTGAACGTGCCAGAGCAGGACCCTCACCGGGTGCTCCCGACCAGCGCGTCGACGGCCGCCACCACGTCGGCCGGGTCGATCCGGCTCAGGCACGGGTGTCCGGCCACCGGGCACTGCACGGCGCGGCTGTCGCGGCAGGCCGCCAACTGCTCGCCCAGCCGTACCGTCGGCACCTGGTACGGTCCCCACTGTCCAAAGGGGACGGTCGGCGCGAACAGGCTCACCACCGGGGTGCCGACCGCCGCGGCCAGGTGCGCGGGTCCGGTGTTGCCGGACACCAGCGCGTCGGCGCCGGCGATGAGCTGCGCCAGCCCGGCCAGGTCCGTGTCCCCGCCCCGGTTGCGCGCGACATCGCCGGCCACGTACGCGGTCAACTCCTGCTCGTCGGGTCCGCCGGTGACCACCACTTTCCGCCCGGCGGCGGCCAGCGCCTCGACGATCGCGGCGCAGCGCTCGGGCGGGCAGGCCCGGGCCGGAACGCTGGCGCCGGGGTGCACCAGCACGTACCCCGACCGGCGCCGTACCGTGCCGTCCCCGCTGCCGCCGCCGGTCCCGCTGCTGGAGTCGCTGCCGTCACCGATGTCGTCGCCCGGGTCCTCGTCCTCGCCGCCCTCGGGGTTGAGCCCGAGTGGCCCGAGCCCGAGTGGCCCGAGCCCGAGCGGTCCGTGCCCGTCCACGTCGACAATCCCGTCCACGTTGATGTCCGCGTCCACGGTGAGGTCTCCGTCCACGTTGATGCGCAGGCCGCTGTCGGCGCCGTCGGGCAGGGGGTACCCGGCGGCAGCCGCGAGTGACAGTGCGCGCTCCGGCTCCGGTACCCCCGCGGGCACCCGGTGTCGCACGTCCAGCAGGCCGCCCGCGTAGTCGTCGCTGATGGCCGAGATCCGGCCCACCCCGGCCAGCCGCAGCAGCAGTGCGAGGGGCAGGGCGCTCTGGTGGTACGAGGTGAAGATGACCGCCTCGTCGATGCCGCGCAGGCTCACCTCGGTGAGCAGTGCGGTGACCCCGGCCCGATCGACCGGCCCGGCGGCGGAGTCGATCCAGGACATCGGCCACTCGATGATCTCGTCCACGCCCGGGAGCAGTTGTGCGGCGGCCCGCCCGCGCGACCCGCACAGCAGGGTGACCCGTGCCGCCCGGGCGGCCAGTGCCCGGATCGCCGGGCCGCAGATCAGCACGTCCCCGGCGGAGTCCGCGCGTACCGCCAGCACGTTGCCCCCGGCCGGCGCGGCCGGTACCGGAGGGTGCAGCAGGCTTTCCCGGGCCAGAATCCAGTCGACGGCGTCCCCCAGGCTGGCGACCACCGCGGGTGCCTGCGCGACCTCGGCGGCCCGGGTCACCTCGGTCGGCACCAGCAGCCCGGTGGCGCCGGCCGCCGCGGCGGCGTCGACGTCCGCGCCGATGTCACCGATCATCACGCAGCGCTGCGGCGTGGTACCGAGTGCCCGCGCCGCCCGCTGGACGAGGCCGGGCGCCGGCTTGCGGCAACGGCACCGGTTCTGCGCGGTGTGCGGGCAGACCTGCCAGGTGTCGAACGGTCCGAGCAGTTCGTCGATCCGGGCGTTGACCCGTGCCACCGCCGCGGCGTCGAGCAGCCCGCGCCCGATGCCGGACTGGTTGCTGACCACCCCGAGCCGCAGTCCGGCCGCGCGCAGCCGCGCCACTGCCTCGGCGGCACCCGGCATCGGCTCCACTCGATCGGGGTCACCGTTGTAGGGGACGTCACGCACCAGCGTCCCGTCCCTATCCAACAGCGCCGCGTCGAACCGGCCCCCACGCCGGCCTAGCTGCACTGATACGGACATGAGAGGCCGTTTCCCGGGGGGAATGGCGATAAACGCTTCTCGAAGGAGAAGAAGAAGGAGAAGCGGCGACGGCGCCGTCGGGTCCCGGTGAGGCCGTTCCGGCCCGTGCCGGAGGCGCACCACTCCGTGCCGGAGGCGCCCCGGCGGGGGGTGGTGCGCCGGGGTAGGGCCAGGGCCGCACACCCCGGCACCGGAGCCATCCGCGCAGCCAGTGGCCGATCGCCAGGGGCGGGATCAGGACACTGGTGAGCAACAGCGCGACCGGGTCGGAACCGGGTGCCTGCCGGGCCCGGGCCGCGGTGAACTCGGCCGTACCGGCGAGCCACGCCACCCCCGCCACCGCCGCCAGCGCCGTGCCCGCTCGGGCCGTGCCCGCTCGGGCCGTGCCCGCTCGGGTCGCGCCCGTTGGCGCCCCACTGGGACGGCCGGCCGAGCGGCGGGCGAGGATCGCGAAGGCCACCGCCGCCAGCCCGGCGCCGACCACCGCCGCGTGGCGGTGCCGGCGACCGGCCGGTGCCGCCAGTCGCTCGTGCCAGTCCGGCCCGTGCAGCCGGCGCAGCAGCGCGTCGTCGGCGTTGCCGCGCTGCGCCGCCAGGCTGATCCAGCGACCCGCCGGCCGGACCGGATGCACCGTCCGCCTGGTACCGGTCACCAGCCGCCACCCGCGCCGGCGGACCCGGTACGCCAGGTCCGCGTCCTCCCGGTACGCCCGGGGGAACCGTTCGTCGAAGCCGGACACGGACTCCAGTGCCGAGCGCCGGTACGCCATGTCGGCGGTGGCCCACGCGGCCCGGGCCAGCCCGGCCGTGTTGTGCTCCCAGTCGTCGGGACGCACCGAGCGCGGCACGCTCACCAGTCCCTGCACGCCGCCGACGTCGGGCGGCTGGTCCAGGTCGCGGATGAGCGCCGCCAGCCAGTCGGGCGACGGCAGCACGTCGTCGTCGAGGAACGCCACCCACTCGTGCCTGGCCGCCGACCACCCCGCGTTGCGTGCCTTCGCCGGCCCGGACCGGTCCGGGTCGGGTACGACCAGAACCTCGACCGGTACCGGTGCGCCGTCGAGTTGCTCGTCCAGCCGCCGTACCAGCGGGTCGAGGCTGGGCCTTCGCAGCGTGGGGATGACGATGCTCACCCCGGCCGGCGGGCTCACCGTGCCGCCATGGCGGGCTCCGTCGACGTGGCCGGCTCCGTCGAGGTGGCCGGGGCGGCCGTGGCCAGCGTGTCACGGCTCACCGTGAACGGGCCGATCGCCAGCAGGTCCACCGGTGCGGAGCCGAACAGCTCCAGCGCCTCGGCCGGCGTGTCCACCATCGGGCGGCCGGCGGTGTTCAGCGAGGTGTTCACCACGACCGGCAGCCCGGTGGCCGCCTCGAACCGGGTCAGCAGCTCGGCGATCAGCGGCTCGGTGGACGGGTCGACGGTCTGGATCCGGGCCGTACCGTCCACGTGCACCACCGCCGGGATCCGTTCCCGCCAGCCGTCGCGTACCCGGTGGGTGAACAGCATGTACGGGCTGGGCAGCACGCCGTCGAACAGCTCGGCGGCCCGGCTCGCCAGAACCATCGGCGCCACCGGCCGGAACTCCTCGCGCCCCTTGACCTCGTTGAGCCGTTCGGTGTTCCCGGCGTGGCCCGGGTGTGCCAGCAGCGAACGGTGGCCCAGCGCCCTCGGCCCGTACTCGGCGCGGCCCTGGAACCAGGCCACGATGCCGTTGCCGGCCAACACTTCGGCGGCGGCCGCCGCCACCGATGCCGGGCGGGCGTACCGGATCCGGGCACGGCGCAGCTGCGCTTCGATCTGTGCCTCCGAGTAGCCGCGCCCGAGGTCCGCGCCGACCATCGGAGCGACCGGCATCCCCGAGCCCGGTCCGGCGTCGAGGCTGGACAGGTGCAGCGCCGCACCCAACGCGGTACCGGCATCGCCGGCCGCGGGCTGCACCCAGACCGTGCGGAACGGCCCGGTACCGGCGAGCCGGGCGTTGGCCACGCAGTTCAGCGCGACACCGCCGGCCATCACCAGAGCGTCCGGGCCACCGGCCGCGTCGTGCAGCCACCCGGCCAGCTCACCGATGACCTCTTCCAGCCGGGCCTGCACGCTCGCGGCCAGGTCCGCGTGCTCCTCCCGGATCGGCTTGCCGGGCCGCCGCGATCCGGCCAGGGCGGCGAGGTCGACCGGCTGGGTGGTGAAGCCGCCGGTACCGGTGACCGCCACCGCCTCCCGCAGCGCGCCGATGAACCGGGGGGTACCGTACGAGGCCAGCGCCATCACCTTGTACTCGTCGCTGGAGCGCAGGAAGCCCAGGTGCTCGGTCAGCTCCTCGTAGAGCAGACCGAGCGAGTGCGGCAGGGTCTGGCTCGCCAGCGGGGTGAGCCGTCCCTTCGCGTACCGGCCGGCGAGGTGGCTGGCCCGCTCGCCGCGGCCGTCGAGCACCAGTACGGCGCAGTCGCCCTGCCCGTACTCGACCGGGGCGGCCAGGGCTGCGGACGCCGCGTGGGCGATGTGGTGCGGTACGAACCGGACCTGCGCCGGATCCAGCCCGGGCAGTGCGGAGGCGAGGAACTGGGGGGCCCGCAGGGCGTACTCCTGGCGCAGCCAGTCCCACGGGTCGTCGAGCCCGAGCCGGGCGGCGGGCAGGCACAGCCCGGGATCGAAGGAGTACCCGACCGCGTCCAGGTCGTCCGGGCGCAGTCCGGCCGCGTCGAGGCACCAGCGGGCGGCGTCCTCGGGTAGCTCCCACGCCGAGAACGGGACCGGCCGCTTGCCGTGCTTGCGCCGGCTGAACCGTTCCTCCTCGGCGGCGGCCACGATCCGCCCGTCCACCACGACCGCGGCGGCCGGATCGTGGAAGACCGCATTGATCCCCAAAACCCGCATGCCGGGGCGGATACCCCAGATGTGACCAGCAAACCCGGGGGAGCACCCGCGCCCCGCCCGGCGGGAAACTCGAACATCATCAATTTCGCTCACAGGAAAACAGATATTGACAGGAATTAGTACTGGGAGGTTTCATAACTGTTGCCTCGGGGCCTGTGGGCTGCCGCAGACCCCGGGCGCTGGGCCTTGAGGAGGGGCGATGCGTCATCGGCTGGCTCGACGATTGACGGTGGGACTGACCGCGATGTCGGTCGGCGCGGTGGGTACGGTCGTCGGCCCGCTGGCCGCCGCGCCACCCTCGTTCGCGGAGAACAACGGGCTGTCCCTGACGCCCGCCATGGGGTGGAGCAGTTGGAGCTTCGTCCGCCGCAGCCCGACCGCGGCGAACATCGAGGCCCAGGCCGACGCGATGAAGAACAGCGGGCTGGCCGCCCACGGCTTCATGTACGTCAACCTCGACGACTTCTATATGAAGTGCGACTCCAACGGGCCGGTGGTCGACGCCAACGGCCGGTGGATTGTGGACTCCGCGAAGTTCCCCGACGGGATGAAGGCGGTCGCCGACCACGTGCACGCGGACGGGCTCAAGTTCGGCATCTACGTGACACCCGGCATACCGCAGAACGCGGTCACCGCGAACACCCCGATCCTCGGTTCCAGCGCGCACGCCGCCGACATCGCCGACACCAGCAGGACCGAGAAGAACTACAACTGCAAGCACATGTACTACCTCGACTACTCCAAGTCCGGCGCGCAGCAGTACGTCAACTCGTTCGCCGACCTGTTCGCGTCCTGGGGCGTGGACTACCTGAAGATCGATGGCGTCGGCGCCGACGACATCCCGGACGTGCAGGCGTGGTCCGGCGCACTGCGCCAGGCCGGACGTCCGATCACCTTCGCGCTGTCCAACAACCTGCCGATCGCCAACGCGGCCACCTGGCAGCAGTACGCGAACAGTTGGCGCACCCAGGGCGACGTCGAGTGCTACTGCGGCCCCGGCGCCAACGGCAGCGGGTACCCGCTGACCGACTGGACGCACGTGAGCGCCAGGTTCGCCACCGCCGCCTCGTGGCAGCAGTACGCCGGGCCGGGCGGCTGGAACGACCTCGACTCGGTCGAGATCGGCAACGGCGACCAGGTGGGCCTGACCGCCGACCAGCGTCGCTCGCAGCTGACCCTGTGGTCGATGGCCTCCGCCCCGCTGCTGCTGGGCACGGACCTGACCCACCTCGACGCCACCGACCTGGCCATGCTCACCAACGACCGGGTGCTCGGCGTGGACCAGGACGCGGTGGCCGCCAAGCGCATCATCAGCAGCGGGAACCAGCAGGTGTTCAGCAAGCGGGAGCCGTCCGGCGCGTACGTGGTGGCGCTGTTCAACACGGGTACCTCGGGCAACCAGACCATCACGGTCAACTGGTCGCAGGTCGGCTTCGGCGGCAACGGCGACGTCACCGACCTGTGGTCCGGTTCGCACACCGGTACCGTCGCGAACTCCTACTCCGCGACGCTGCGGCCCGGCGAGACCCGGCTGATCCGGGTGGTACCCGGCTCCGGTGGCGGCAACGCGAGCGTCGAGGCCGAGGCGGCCGGCAACACGCTGTCCGGCGCGGCGGCGGTGGCCACCTGCTCGACGTGCTCCGGCGGCGCCAAGGTGCGGTTCATCGGCAACGGCAGCGCCAACTCCGAGACCGTGAACAACGTCGGCACTCCTACGGCCGGCACCCGGACGCTCACCATCACGTACGAGGTCGACGGCACCCGGTCGTTCTTCGTCAGCGTGAACGGCGGCACCGGGATCGAGGTGCCGGTGACCGGTACCAGTTGGTCCACGCCGGCCACCCACACGCTGACGGTGACCCTGAACGCCGGCGGCAACACCATCAAGCTCTACAACAACGGCGCGTACGCACCCGACCTCGACAAGGTCTCGGTGAGTTAACCAGGAACGTGGCTCCGGGGCCGGCCGGCGGGGCCGGCTCCGGAGTCATCCCGGTCCGGGTCAGAACGAGTTGCGGGAGCGCTTCAGCTCGCTGAACTCCGGTACCGCCGAGAGCAGCCGTACCGCGTCGAACAGCTTCTCCGCCGATTCGCCCTCCGGCACCGGCACCACCACCGGGCCGAAGAAGCCGGGCCCGTCCCCGATCGCGAGGATCGGGCTGCCCGACTCGGTGCCGACCCTCGCCTGGCCCTCCGCGTGGCTGTCCGTGATCGCCTGGTCCAGCGCGGCGTCGTCGGCCGAGGCGATCAGGTCCGCGGGCAGCCCGGCCGCCTCCAGCGACTCCTCCAGGACCTGCGTGTCCAGCTCCCGGCCGTTGTCGTGTGTCCGGATGCCGATCTCGGTGTAGAGCCGGTCCACCGCCTCGTCGCCGAACTGCCGGCCGGCCGCGATCAGCAGCCGGGACGCCCGCCAGCCGCGGGTGAACATGTCGCGGTGCCGCTCCGGCACGTCCTTCCCGGCGTTGAGCGTGGCCAGGCTCAGCAGTTGCCAGCCCACGACCAGGTTGCGCTTCTGCGTGACCTCGCGAACCCAGCGCGAGGTCCGCCAGGTGAACGGGCAGATCGGGTCGAACCAGAAGGTGACGTCGTCGCTCATCCGCGCGCCTCGCTCAGCTCAGTCATGGCAGACATACAACCAGACGACCGTCCGGCAGCCGCCGGGCATCCAGCTTTCTGCCGAGTGCCCGTCTCCCGTGTCTTCTCAGGCGTCGGTCGCCAGCAGGTTGCCGTCCGGCACCACGATCTGCGGCCGGCCGGCCAGCTTCGCCCGCGCCTGGTTCTCCGGCGTGTTCGCGACGACGTCCGCGTACGCCGCCGCCGTCCGCTCGGCGATCGCGACCCAGCCGTACCGGGCCCGGACCATCGCCCGCGCCTGCCGTGCCATCCGGCGCGCCGAGACCCCGTCGGTCAGCAGCGTGCCCACGGCGGCGGCGAGCGCGTCCGAATCCTTCGCCGGGAACGTCACCCCGGTCACGCCGGGCTGCACGATCTCGGCCAGACCGCCGGTGCGCGACACCGCCAGCGGTGCGCCGGCCGCCGCCGCCTCCAGCGCCACCATGCCGAACGGCTCGTAGATGCTCGGTACCACCACCGCGTCGCTGGCCGCGAACGTGGCCGGCAGGTCGTCGCCGACGAACCCGGCGAAGTTGACCCGGCCGTCCAGCCGCAGCCGGTGGATCTCCGACTGCAACTCGCCCTTGTGCGGCCCGTCCCCGGCGATGACCACGCGCAGGCCCGGGTGCCGGTCGCTCAACTCGGGCAGCGCGTGCACCAGATCCTGGACACCCTTCTCGTACACCAGCCGGCCGGCGAAGCCGATCAGCGGCCCGTCGGCGGCGAACCTGGCCCGGGCCGCGGCAATCGCCCGCGGCTGCGCGCGCCAGATCGGCGCGTCGACCCCGTTCGGGATGACCTCGATCCGGTCCTCGGGCAGTTCCAGCAGCCGGCCGATCTCCCAGCGCATGTACTGCGAACACGCGATGATCCGGCTCGCCTCGTGGCCGAGCCACCACTCGACGGTGTGGATCGTCTTGTTCATCTCTTCGGGCAGCCAGCCCTGGTGCCGGCCCGCCTCGGTGGCGTGGATCGTCGCGACCAGCGGGATACCGAGGTGGTCGCGCATGGTGACCGCGGTGTGGGTGACGAGCCAGTCGTGAGCGTGGATGACGTCGAAGGTCTCGGTCGCCGCCGCGTGCAGCGCGGCGCGGGTCAGCGAGTGGTTGAACGCCATGGTCCAGGCCAGCAGGGTCGCCGTCGCCAGCGGGAACGCCGGCGGGTCCTCGGGCGCCCGCACCACGCGTACCCCCTCGCGCAACTCCTCCAGCGGCGCGTCCGGCGAGTGCCGGGTCACCACCGTGACCTGGTGCCCAGCGGCGACGAGCGAGGTGGCCAGCGCGTGTACGTGCCGGCCCAGGCCGCCCACCATGACCGGTGGGTACTCCCAGGACAGCATCAGGATCCGGGTCCGTTTCGCCGGAATCTCCATCCGGATGCCGCCCACGTCTGCCATGGCCCCCTCCTCTTCGCTCGCCGCGCCCGCCCCGGCCCCCCGGCATGCGCCGGTAGACACCCGATTCGGGTGCCGGGACGCAGGTACGGGGGAACGACGCCAATCCTCACCACCCCCGGTGTACCGGTGAAGACGGTGGGATTTCGCCCGCGTTAAGACCCCCCGTTAACCGATGGTCACCGGGAATCGGCGGGATCCGGCCGGCTACCGTTCGGCGCGCAGCCGCAGCAGTTCGGCCACCGACCACGCCTGGAACGGGCAGCCGGTCGCACCGTGCGGCGGGTCGCCGTCGGCCGTCTCGCTGACCGAACCGAGGCCGTACTCGCCGAGGTGCGCGGTCAACCCGTCGAGCAGCCCGTCGACCGGCAGCCCGGCGGCCCGCCGCGCGTCCGAGTACGGGCCCAGCAGCCACGGCCACACGGTCCCCTGGTGGTACGCGCGGTCACGCTCGGCCGGGCCGCCCCGGTGCCGGCCCCGGTAACCGCCGGCGCCCGGGCTCAACGTGCGCAGCCCCAGGGGAGTGAGCAGATCGGTGTCCAGTGCGGGATGCGGCCGCTGGCCGCGCAGCGGGGCGTGCCGCAACGCGTACGCGATGAGCTGGTTCGGCCGCAGCGACGGGTCGTCTCCGGCCGGCCCGTCCACCACGTCGTAGAGCCAGCCGGCCGGCGCGGGGAACCGGGCCAGGAAGGTTGCCGCGGCGGCCTCGGCCTGCGAGCGCATCGACCGGGTCACGGACGGCTCGGCGCCGACCCGTTCCCGCATCGCGACCATCGCGCGCAGCGCGTTGACCCACAGCGCGTTGACCTCCACCGGCTTGCCGATCCGTGGGGTCACCCCGAGCCCGTCCACCCGGGCGTCCATCCAGGTCAGCGCGTACCCGGACCGGCCCTGGGTGAGCAAACCGTCGGCGGGGTCGGCGCGGATCCCCAGCCCGGTGCCGGCGACGTGCGCGTCCCTGATCCGCTCCAGGGCAGGGGCCAGCTCCGCGGCCAGGTCGGCATCGCCGCTGTGCCGCACGTGCTCGTCGAGTGCGTGCACGAACCAGAGCGTGCCGTCCACGGTGTTGTACTCGACCTGACCGGTGTCGGCGGTGTTCGCCAGCAGCCCGTCGCGCAACGTCCCGGCGTACCGGCGCAGCAGCGCCCGACCCTCCTCGACCCGGCCGGTCGCCAGGAACAGCCCCCGGTACGAGATCATCGTGTCCCGGGACCACGCGCCGAACCACGGGTACCCGGCCACTACGTCCGGCCCGTCGATGACGAACGCGTCGGCGGCCAGCCGGAGCCTGGCATCCACCGGATCGGTCGCGCCCGAGACGACTCCGGCGGCGCGTGCCCGGACCCGGGCCACGACGACCGTGGCCGGCTCCGGCTCCCCGTCCACTGCTGTGCCGCCTGCCGCTGCCCGGCCCGTCGCTCCGCCGGCCGCCCGCGCGATGACCTCGGCGACCCGGCCGGTGGTGAGGTCGGTGACGAACTGGCCCGCGTACCAGAGGTCCTCCTGCGCCGGCAGTCCGCGGGCCGCCTCCTCGCGCAGGTACGCGCCGCG
>DASXOA010000133.1:0-13893 GCA_036494675.1 Rugosimonospora sp. | reverse complement strand
CGGGTGATCGGCGTGGGCGATCACACCAGGCTCGGGCAGGCGCACTGCCCGATCCGATGCTACCGCGACCCCGCGCCGACTTCTCCCTCGCCAACGCGGCCGGACGGCCCGAGGTGACTGCCCAGGGCGCGTCGCCACCCGGCCCGCCGGCCGAAATGAGCCGCCCGGGCGCGTCGCCACCCGGCGCGCCGCGCCCGCAACCGCCATCACGGTCCGGCGCACGACAGCGCGCCGGACCGGCGCGCCGGCTATCATCGCGGCAGGGCAGCGCGCCTGCCCGCGCCTGGACGGTCCGCCCACGCCGACCACCTGACCAGGCCAAGAGGCTTCGACTCAGCGCAGCCGGATCTCCCGCTGCCCGAGTCGTGTTCACCTCCCACCGGCGGGTGCGTGGGCCCGCGGAGGACGAGATGGTCGACAAAGAGCGCCGAAAGCCGACACCGGACCGGGCTCGCAAACGCGCCATCCGGGCACACGCTGCCCGGACCGGCGTCTCGTACCTGGTCGCCGCCCGCCAGCTCGGCGCCCTAGTGGGCGCGCGCCCACCGGGTACCGATCCGTCCGCCGGTGCCCCCGCCAGCCACGGGCGCACGGTGTACCCGGCCGGGACCGACAGCCATCGCCGGTGGCTGGTCGAGTGCCGGCAGCACCGCAGCTTCGCCCAGCGGGTACAGGACGCGCGGCTGGCCGCTGACCTGCCGTACGGCCGGGCCCGGCACCTGGCCGACCGGTTTCCGCCCACCCGGGGAGAGGACGGCTCCGGCGCCGGGTCGCTCTACCAGGGGCCGGGGCGGTGCGCGGCGCTCGCGTCGCTGTACCTGGTGCTCGCCCACGAGCGCCCCGACCTGGTGCCGTCCGCCGGCGAGCTGGCCTGGGAGGCCGAGCTGGGCGAGGAGACCGCGATCGACACGGCCTGTGCCCGGCTCGACCGCGCCGCCCGGCGGCTCCTGGACGCCGGCCCGCGCCCGGGCGACCTGTACCCGCGGATCAAGGCCGCCACCGTGGCACTGGACACGGCGCTGGTCGGCGCCGACGGCACGGTACGGATCCCGGGGCGGGACGCGTTCGAGGGCGCCCGGCAGATCCTGGACGCCGTACTGGTCGTGGGCGACGACGGGCACGCCCCCGGCACCCGGGTACGGATGCTCGCCGGCCCGTACCCGGGGGCGAGCGCCACGATCGTCGGCGCGTTCTGGGAGCCGTCCGGGCCGCCCAGCCGGTACGAGGTCCGGCCGGACGGCGAGCCGTCCAGCGTCGTGATGCACCCGGACGAGCTGTGGGTCCTGTCCCGGGACGAGCTGTCCACCGGACTCCTGACCACCCCGCCTGACGGGTCCCCCGGCTCAACGGACTCCTGACCGCCGGCTCCCGCGGCTACGGCGTCAGCACTATCTTCCCGACAGCCCGGCGCTCCTCGATCCGGCGGTGGGCCGCCGCCGCCTCCGCCAGCGGCATCACCGAGTCCACCAGCGGCCGGATGTGGCCGGACGCGAGCCGGTCCAGGACGTCGGCGTGGGGTGCCCGGATCCGGTCCATCTCGCCGCCCGGCCGGCCGCCGAAGCCGATCAGGGTCAGCCCGCGCAGCAGCAGGTCCATCGGCGCGACCGCCGGGGGTTCGCCGCTGAGCATGCCGTAGAACACGATCCGCCCGGTCGCCGGAGTCATCGCGTCGAGCAGCCGGCCGGCCGTGCCGCCGCCGATCGACTCGAACACCACGTCGAGCCCGCCCCCGTCCAGGACGTGCGCCACCTGTTCGGGCCAGTCCGGCTCCCGGTGGTCGATCACCGCGTCGGCGCCCAGCTCCCGGGCGCTCTCGCGCTTCTCCGGGCTGCCGGCGGTGGCCACGATCCGCTTGGCGCCGTGCTCGCGGGCCAGTTGGACGAGGTATCCACCGACGGCACCGCCGGCCGCCTCGACCAGGATCGACTCCGACCCGGTGAGCCGTGCCGTGCGCAGCAGGCCCAGCGCGACGGCCCCCTGCAACCCGGTCGCGACTGCGTCCACGCTGGTCACCCCGTCCGGTACCGGCAGCGTCGCCGTGGCCGGCGCGGCGACGTACTCGGCGTACGTTCCGGCGCCCTCGACCAGGGCCACCGCGCGCCGGCTGCCCAGCAGCGCGGGCTCGACTCCGGCACCGGTCCCGGTCACCACGCCGACCGCCTCGATCCCCACCCTCGCCGGCAGCGACTCGGGACGGGCGGGCAGGTACCGCCCGGCACGGATGGCGGTCTCCGCGAAGTGGGTACCGATGGCCTCGGTACGGATGACGACCTCCCCGGGCCCCGCGTCCGGCACCGGTACCTCCTCAAGGGTCAGCACCTCCGGCCCACCCACCTCGTGCATCACGATCGCGCGCATGTACCGCTCCCCCAGCTAAGCTGACTATCGGTCCGGTTGACCGTACTATCCGGACCGTCAGTCCGTCTAGGGCTGGTCGACGCCGTGTAGGGCTGCTGGTCGACGCCCTCTAGGGCTGGTCGCGGCCAAATGGCAGGGGAGGGCACACAATTGGCCGAACGCGCCGACGCCACCCGCAATCGCCGCGCCATCCTGCTCGCCGCCGAACGGCTACTGGCCGAGCGCGGCGTGGAGCACGTGTCGCTGGACGAGGTCGCCGCGGCGGCCGGCGTGGGCAAGGGGACGGTGTTCCGCAGGTTCGGCAGCCGCACGGGCCTGATGCAGGCGCTGGTCGACCAGCGGGCGACCGCGATGACCGAGGCAGTCGCCGGCGGGCCGCCCCCACTCGGGCCGGGCGCACCGCCGCTCGAGCGCCTGATCGCCTTCCTGGACGCCACGATGGAGCTGGCCACCGCGAACGTCGCGCTGATCGCCGCGTACGAACACGCGATGACCAACGAAGAACGCACCCACAGCACCCGGCAGGCCAGCCCGCTGTACCAGGCCTGGCATCAGCACGTCAGCGACCTGATCGCGCAGGCCAACCCGGAACTGGACAGCGAGCTGCTCAGCCACATCCTGCTCGGCTCGCTGCACAGCGACCTGGTGCGTCACCTGCTCCTGCGCGGCGAATCGCAGCGACTCGCCCGGACGCTTCGGCAACTGGCCACCACTCTGCTCACCACGCCACCCGGCACGCCGCTCGCCGGAGCCGGCGAGACGGAGTAAACACGCGGTCGCGCCGAGAGAGCGTCGCGTGGGCGGGCGCCGCAATTGGTACCGTGACATCGGCGGGCCGGCGTCGGCCTGACCGCTGACCAGGCACTCCGCGCGGCTCCGGCGATGGGTTCCCCTCCCCCACCGAATGTGGCGGCGCCGCGATCGGGCCGGAACCGGAGGGGACATCGTGCGACAGGACGAGGCGTCGACCCCCGAGCCGCCGGAGCCCGCGGCCGCGCTCGACCGTCGCGGCGCGCTGAAGGCGGCCGCGCTGGCCATCGCCGCGGTACCGGTCGCCGCCTGCCAGTCGCACGGCCACGGCCCGGTCACGTCCGCCGCCAATGCGACCGCGCCGGCCACCGCGGGCGGCCAGGCGGCGGGCACCGCACACGGTACGGGCAGCGGGCACGGATCGACCACCGTCCATGAGCCGGCCGCCACGGGCACCGGGCACGCAGCCCCGCCCGGATCCGGTGCGGCCCCGACCGCGACGTCCCGACCCACCGCCACGCCCCAGCCGGCGCCGACGGCCCGGACGAGCGGCCGGCCGGCCCTGCCGCCGGAGGTGACCAGCGGGCCCCGCAACCGGCCGAACGTCGCGCTGACCTTCCACGGCCAGGGCGACCCGGCACAGGTGCGGGCGCTGCTGGACGAACTGGAGCGGGGCGGTGCCCGGGTCACCGTACTGGCCGTGGGCAGTTGGCTTCAGGCCGCGCCGGAAATGGCGAAGCGGATCCTCGACGGAGGGCATGAGCTGGGCAACCACACCCAGAACCATGCCGACCTGGCGAGCATGAGCGCGGCCGACGCGTTCGACGAGATCAACGGGTGCGCCGCCGTGCTGCGGCGGCTGACCGGATCCATCGGTACCTGGTTCCGCCCGTCCCAGACGCAGCACGCCACGGCGACCATCCGGACCCAGGCCACCCGGGTCGGGTACGCCACCTGCCTGTCCTACGACCTCGACTCGCTCGACAACACCGACCCGGGATCCACGGCCGTCGTCAGTACCGTGTCCGGCTCGGTGCGCGGCGGGTCCATCGTCAGCATGCACTGCGGCCACGCCGGTACGGTGGCGGCGATCCCAGCGATCCTGGAACGGCTGCGGCAGATGGGGCTGCGGCCGGTGACCGTGAGCGAGTTGGTGAGGCCGTGACCCCGACCTCCCGGTACCTGAAGCTGGGCGCCGTCACCCTCGGAGCGAGTCTTGTCCTGGCCGCCGCCTGCACCGACCGGAGCGCCCCGCCGCACGCGCCTCACCCGATGCCGGACATGTCGATGCCGACGGCGGGCTCACCCCATCCGGTGCAGACCGCCAACGCCAAAACGGCCGCCGGCGCACCGCTGCCCGGCATGCCGCCGGTGCTGGATCCAAACGACCTGTACGCGGCGGACCGGCCCGGCAACCTGTCCGACACGGTCAAGAACGACCCGTTCCGCATCTACGTACCCAACAACGGCAGCGACACGGTATCCGTGATCGATCCGACGACGTACAAGGTGATCAACACCGTACGCGTGCCGCACAGCCCGGAACACGTCGTCCCGTCCTGGGACCTGCGTACCCTGTGGGTCAACAGCGACCAGGGCAACGCGGTCACCCCGATCGACCCGGCGACCGGCACGTTCGGCGCCCCGATACCGGTCAACGACCCGTACAACCTCTACTTCACCCCGGACGGCAAGTATGCGGTGGTGATGGCGGAGGCGGCCCACCAGATCGTGTTCCGCGACCCGCACACCATGGCACCGCTCAAGACCATCGACGTGACCTGCGACGGGGTCAACCACGCCGACTTCTCGGCCAACGGCCGTTACATGATCGCAAGCTGCGAGTTCTCCGGCGAACTGATCAAGGTGGACATCACGACCCAGAAGATCATCGGTCAGCAACGGCTCCCGGGGAGGAACCCGATGCCGCAGGACGTGAAGGTCTCCCCGGACGGGAAGACCTGGTACGTCGCGGACATGCAGTCCAGCGGCCTGTGGGTGCTGGACGGGGACACGTTCGGCAAGCCCACCTTCCTGCCCACCGGCGACGGGGCGCACGGCCTGTACATCAGCCGGGACTCCCGGAGCATGTACATCACCGACCGGGGCGAGGGCTCCATCTCCGTACTGGACTTCGCGACCGGCAAGCTGACGGCGAAGTGGCACATTCCCGGCGGCGGCAGCCCGGACATGGGCGGGCTGTCGCCGGACGGCACGGTCTTGTGGCTCTCCGGCCGGTACAACTCGGTGGTCTACGCGATCGACACCAGAGACGGCCATCTCATCTCGAAGATCCCGGTCGGTACCCAGCCGCACGGACTGTGCGTCTGGCCGCAGCCGGGCCGCTACTCGCTGGGCCACACCGGAATCCTGCGCTGACGCGCCCGGCGGCCCGGCGCATCCGGCCCGGTCACCGGTGGCCGGTCACCGCCGGCTCAGCCGCTGATCGTGGAGTGGCCGAACAGCACCGCGTACCCGGACGGAAGCTGGCTGAGCACGTCATTGACCTCACCGCCGCTGACCCCGTCCGCCACCGTGGACAGCACGGCGCTCGCGTCCCACTGGGCGGTGCGCTGGCTCGCCCCGGTCACCTCGGCGATCCGGCGCAGGAACTCGTGCACGCTGAACGCCTCCGGCTCGCCCGAGTAGCCGGTCAGCGTGCCGGCCGCCTCGTCGGGCAGCTGAGCGGCGAGATCCTCGGCCTCCTGCGGGGTGAGCCGGCCGGCCAGTACCCGCAGGACCACCAGCGTCGTGAACTCCGCCTCGTGCCGGTCGGCGTATTCGCCGCGCTCGCGGACCTGGGCAAGAAACTGGTCATATCGCATGTCTGCCTCCAGATCGCTCAATCAGGACGGTGACTGCGGATCGTCACTGGGATCCGGATCGGGCGGGGTTCGGTCGGGCCGGTGCCGCACGCCCGCGGTGGACGCGTCCGCGCCGGAATGGCCGAACGCCTCCAGGATGTCTTCCCTGGTCATCGGGTCGGTGTCTTCCAGCGCCGCGGCAGGCCTGTTCCGGCCGCGGGTACCGTTCCTGACCGGACTCCTGTCCCTGCTCATGTATCCCCCTCGCCGCATCGGCCGGGGCGGGCGATCCCCCATCGGCGTCATCGCACGCCCCGCTACCGGTCGTGCCTTTCATGGTTCGCGTCGGCGGGGTGAGGCCTCATCGCCTGCGGGAGGTGAACCGGAAGGTGCCACCGGTTCGGCAGCGGCGGGAGAAAGCAGCGGCAGGAGAAAGCAGCGGCGAGGGTCAGCGCTCGACCAGCAGCGCGGCGCCCTGGCCCACGCCCACGCACAGGGTCGCCAGGCCGCGCCGGGCCTCGGCGCGCTCCATCCGGCCCAGCAGCGTCACCATGAGGCGCGCACCGGAGCAGCCCAGCGGGTGACCCAGCGCGATCGCGCCGCCGTCGGCGTTGACCCGGTCCTCGTCCAGCTTCAGCCGCCGGATCACGGCCAGGCTCTGTACCGCGAACGCCTCGTTGAGCTCCACCGCGTCCAGGTCGGCCACCTGCCAACCGGCGCGGGCCAGTACCTTCTCGGTGGCGGGCACCGGGCCGAGGCCCATCACGTTGGGTGCCACGCCCGCGTTCGCCGATGCGACCACCCGGGCCCGGGCGCGCAGGCCGTAACGCTGCACCGCCCGCTCGCTGGCCACCAGGATGGCCGCGGCGCCGTCGGACAGCGGCGATGACGAGCCGGCGGTGACCACGCCTCCGGCGCGGAACGACGGGCGCAGCTTGCCCAGCTTCTCCAGCGTCGTGTCACGCCGCGGCCCCTCGTCCACGGTGACCGTGGTGTCCTTCACCGGCACCGGCACGATCTCGTCGACGAACCGGCCGGCGTCGGTGGCCGCCACGGCGCGCTGGTGGCTGCGCAGCGCGAAGGCGTCCGAGTCGGCCCGGGTGATCCCGTCGAGCGTGGCCACCTCCTCGGCGGTCTCGCCCATCGACAGGGTCAGCTTCGTCGTCTCCGGCCCGGCGCCGGCGGGCACCTCGGCGTCGGCGGCGGTGAACCGCGGGTTGACGAAGCGCCAGCCGAGCGAGGTGTCGTAGACCTCGCCGGGGCGGGCCCACGGGGTCCCTGGCTTCGCCATCACCCAGGGCGCCCGGGTCATCGACTCCACCCCACCGGCGATCACCAGATCCGCCTCGCCGCAGCGCACCATCTGCGAGGCCGTCGCGACCGCGGTCAGCCCGCTGGCACAGAGCCGGTTGACGGTAAAGCCCGGTACGGTCTCGGGCAGCCCGGCCAGCAGCACCGCCATCCGGGCCACGTTCCGGTTGTCCTCGCCGGCCTGGTTCGCCGCACCCAGGATCACCTCGTCGATCGCGTCCGCGGGCGCACCGCTGCGGCGCAATACCTCACCCACGACGAGGGCGGCGAGGTCGTCCGGCCGTACCGTGGACAGCACGCCTCCGTACCGACCCTGCGGAGTGCGGACACCGTCGACAAGGAACGCTTCTGACACGTCAAGACTCCAGGACTGCGGGGGCGGCCGGTACCGCCGGCTGGAAAGCCCAGCGTACTCAGGGAGTGGCTCCTGTTTGAATGTGATAAGTGCGTCGTTGACCGGTCCCCGACCGGCTCGATAGGGTCGTTCGATATACGGATTAGTGTTCGCCTAGCGAACATCGAGTCGACCGGCGTCCGGTTGGCGGCGGTTCACGCGGAAAGCGGAGGGACAATGGCCCGAATCACCTCGCTCGCGCAGGCGGTCTCCGAGGTCGTGCACGACGGCGACGCCGTCGCGTTCGAGGGCTTCACCCATCTGATCCCGTTCGCCGCCGGGCACGAGGTGATCCGCCAGCGCCGGCGCGGGCTGACCCTGGTCCGGATGACTCCCGACGTCATCTACGACCAGCTCATCGGGGCCGGCTGCGCGCGCCGCCTGGTGTTCTCCTGGGGCGGCAACCCGGGCGTCGGCTCGCTGCACCGCTTCCGCGACGCCGTGTCCAACGACTGGCCGGTCCCCCTCGACATCGAGGAGCACAGCCACGCGGGCATGGCCAACCGCTACGTTGCCGGGGCGTCCGGACTGCCGTTCGCGGTGATGCGCGGGTACGTCGGCACCGACCTGCCCGGCCAGACCCCCAACATCGCGCCGATCACCTGCCCGTTCACGGGCGAGGTGCTGACCGCGGTACCGGCCCTGAACCTGGACTCCGCGGTGATCCACGCGCAGCGCGCCGACCGGCAGGGCAACGTGCAACTGTGGGGCATCACCGGGGTGCAGAAGGAAGCCGTGCTGTGCGCCACGCGGTCGCTGGTGACCGTCGAGGAGATCGTGGACGAATTGGACCCGCGTCCGGGCGCCATCGTCCTGCCGACCTGGGCGATCGGCTACGTCGCGGTCGCGCCCGGCGGAGCGCACCCGTCCTACGCGCAGGGATATTCGGTACGGGACAACGACTACTACCGGGCATGGGACGCGATCAGCCGGGACCGCGAGGAGTTCAACCGATGGCTGGACAGCCACATCTTCAACGGCCAGCCGAGCGAGGATCCGGCATGAGCGCGGGTCCAGACCCGGCCGGGCAGGCGTGGAGTTCCGACGAGATGATGACGGTCGCCGCGGCCCGGGCACTGCGCGACGGTGCCGTCTGCTTCGTCGGCATCGGGCTGCCCAGTACCGCGGCGAACCTGGCCCGCCGTACCCATGCCCCGCATCTGGTCCTGGTGTACGAGTCCGGAACCCTGGGCGCCAAACCGGACCGGCTGCCACTGTCCATAGGGGACGGCATCCTCGCCGACACCGCCGACGCGGTGATCAGCGTGCCGGAGGTGTTCAACTACTGGCTCCAGCCGGGTCGCATCGACATCGGGTTCCTCGGCGCCGCCCAGATCGACAAGTACGGCAACGTGAACACCACCGTCATCGGTGACGACTACCGGCGACCGAAGGTCCGGCTTCCCGGCGCGGGTGGGGCGCCGGAGATCGCCGCGTCCTGCCGGGAGGTCATCGTCGTGGTCCGGCAGTCCACGCGTGCCTTCGTCGAGCGGGTCGACTTCGTGACCTCGTTCGGCTTCGGGCACGGCAAGGGCGACCGGGAGCGGCTCGGGCTGCGCGGCGGCGGCCCGCGTACCGTCATCACCGATCTCGGTGTCCTGCAACCGGATCCGGAGACGTGCGAACTCGTCCTCACCGCACTGCACCCCGGCGTCGGCGTCGACGAGGTACGCGCCCGCACCGGCTGGCCGGTACGGGTCGCCGAGTCGGTGCGCCAGACCGATCCGCCCACCCCGTCCGAGCTGGCCGAGCTGCGCCGGCTGAGGCAGCAGACCGAACAGCAGGAGTAGGGCAGCAGACCCGAACAGCAGGAGTAGACATGTCAGACTCGACCGACCTCCGGCTCCCGTTCTACCCGCCCGACCACGACTCCCATCCCGCGCCGGGCTTCACGGGCTACAACTCGACCCGGCTGCGCACGCCGCACCGGCCGCTGCGGCCGCTGCCGCAGGGACTGACCGAGATCACCGGCCCGGTCTTCGGCCACGACCGGGTGGGCGAGTTGGACGCGGACCTGACCCGCCAGCACGCCGGCGAACCGCTGGGCGAGCGCATCGTGCTGCACGGCCGGATCCTGGACGGCAACGGCCGGCCGGTGCCCCACACTCTGGTCGAGATGTGGCAGGCCAACGCCGCCGGGCGCTACCGGCACGACGGCGACCAGCACGACGCGCCACTGGACCCGAACTTCGACGGCGGCGGCCGGTGCCTCACCGACGGCGAGGGCAACTACCGGTTCGTCACCATCAAGCCCGGCGCGTACCCGTGGCGCAACCACACGAACGCGTGGCGCCCCGCCCACCTCCACTTCTCGCTGTTCGGCCAGGCGTTCACCCAGCGCCTGGTGACCCAGATGTACTTTCCCGGCGACCCGCTGTTCGGCCAGGACCCGATTTTCAACTCGGTCCGCGACGAGGCGGCGCGGCAACGGATGATCTGCGACTTCGACCTGGGCAGCACGGTGCCCGAGTGGGCGCTCGGCTACCGGTTCGACATCGTGCTGCGGGGCCCGCAGGCCAGCGTGTTCGAGGACGAGGAGCACTGATGGGCACTGTCCAGCCGACCACACCGTCCCAGACCGTCGGCCCGTTCTTCGCGCTGCCCGGTGCGCTGCCGTGGAGCGACGGCCCGCTGGTGGTACCGGAGCACACGCCGGGCGCGATCCGGATCAGCGGGCGGGTCTTCGACGGCGCCGGGGAACCGGTACCGGATGCGCTCATCGAGACCTGGCAGGCCGATCCCGGCGGCCGGTTCGCGCACCCGGACGATCCGCGCGGCCCGTCGATCCCGCACCAGTCGGCCGGCGGGACGGGGCCGGCGGCCGGCGCCAACGGGACGGACCCGGCGGCGGGACGCGGCGCGGGCTCCGCCGGATCGGCGGCCGGCCGGGAGTCCGACCCGGCCAGAGGCGGCATGGGGGCGGCCGGCTGGGCGCTGGGCCACGGCGACGGCTTCCGCGGCCTCGGCCGCTGCCCCACCGATCCGCACGGCCGGTACTGGGTCCTGACCCTCAAGCCCGGCCCGCTACCGGCGCCCGGCGGCGGCGATCAGGCGCCGCACATCGACGTGACCGTGCTCGCCCGGGGCATGCTGAACCGGCTCGTCACCCGGATCTACTTCCCCGACGAGACGGCGGCCAACGAACAGGATCCGGTGCTGTCCACCATCGAGGAACCGGAGTTGCGCGCCGGCCTGGTCGCGGTCGCCGAGGACGGCGGGCTGCGCTTCGACATCCACCTGCAGGGCCCCGATGAGACCGTCTTCTTCGACGTCTGACGGGCCTGGCTCCGAGCCGGCCGCCCCCAAGCCGCCTCCGGCCGGATCGGACTCCCGGCCGGCCGCCGAGCCGGCGGAGCCCGCGCCGTCTTCTTCGACTTCTGAGCAAGTCGCGTCCGAGCCCGATCCCGGCGGCGACCTGTTCGGTCCGCTGTTCGGCACGCCGGCCGTCGACCGTGAACTGGACGGCCGGGCCTGGCTGCGCGCGATGCTCGATTTCGAGCGGGCGCTGGCCCGGGCACAGTCCCGGGCCGGCCTCGTACCGTCCGGTGCCGCCGACGCCATCGCCGAAGCAACCCGGGCGGCCCGACCGGACCCGGCCGACCTCGGCCGGCGGGCACGCTCCAGCGGTACCCCGGTCGTGCCGCTGCTCGCCGACCTCGGTCGTGCGCTACCCGCCGAGGCGGCCCCGTACCTGCACCTCGGCGCGACCAGCCAGGACGTGGTGGACACCGCCGCCGTTCTGGTCGCGACGCGGTGCCTGGAACCGATCCTGGCCGACCTGCGCGGCGTCGCGGCGCACTGCGCCCGGCTCGCCGAGGCGCACCGGGACACCCTGATGGCCGGCCGCACGCTGAGCCAGCACGCGCTACCCATCACGTTCGGGCTGACCTGTGCCGGCTGGCTCGTCGCCGTCGAGGAGGGCAGCGCCGCGCTGGAATCCGTGCGGGAGCACAGACTGGCGGTGCAGTACGGCGGGGCCGCCGGTACCCTGGCCGCCCTCGGTGAGCACGGCGTACCCGTACTGGGCCTGCTCGCCGGCGAACTCGGGCTGGCGGAGCCGGTGGCACCCTGGCACACCAACCGCACCCGCATCGGGGAACTGGCCGGAGCGCTCGGCACCGTGTCCGGAACGCTCGCCACCATCGCGCTGGATCTGACGCTGCTCACGCAGACCGAAGTCGGCGAGGTCGCCGAGGCCAGCGGCGGCGGATCCTCGGCCATGCCACACAAGCAGAATCCGGTACGCAGCGTGCTCGTCACCGCCGCCACCCGGCGGGTACCGGGGCTCGTCGCGACCCTGATGGCCACGATGGCGCAGGAGCACCAGCGCGCCACCGGTGCCTGGCACGCCGAGTGGCAGCCGCTCACCGAGTTGCTGAGACTGGTCGGCGCGGCCGCGGCCGGTACCGCCGACGTCCTCGGTGGGCTGCGGGTGGACGCCGAGCGGATGCGCCACAACCTCGACGCGACCCGGGGTTTGCCGCTAGCCGAGAACGTCGCCGGGAAGTTGGCCCCGGCGCTGGGCCGCGACGCCGCCCATGAGCTGGTGTCCACGGTGTGCCGGGACGCGGTCGCCGGCGACCGGTCGCTGCGTGACGCGCTGCACGATGATTCCCGGGTACGGGCGCACCTGAGCCCCGAACAGATCGACGAGGCGGTGGAACCCGGCTCGTACCTGGGTTCCGCGTCGGCGTTCATCGACCGCGCGCTGGCCGCGCACGAGCACCGGGTCGACCGCGCACGAGCACAGGGTCGACCGCCGCTGGGCCGGACAGACGGATCGGGAGGCGACACATGAGAGTCGAGCTACGCCACGAACTGACCGGACGGCCGGGCGCGCAGGTGCTGGTGTTGGGCAACTCGCTGGGTACCACCCGGGAACTGTGGCGGTCTCAACTCGCCGCGTTCGAGGAGCATTTCCTCGTGCTGCGCTACGAGCACCGGGGCCACGACGGTTCACCCGCGCCGTCCGGACCGTACACATTGGACGATCTCGGCGGCGACGTGGTGGCCCTGCTGGACCGTCTGGGCCTGGACCGCGTCGTGTACGGCGGCGTGTCGCTCGGCGGCATGGTCGGCATGTGGCTGGCCGCCAACGTCCCGGACCGGGTGGACCGGCTGGCGCTGTGCTGCACCGCGGCCCGGTTCGACTCCCCCGATCCGTGGGTGGAGCGGGCCGGTCGGGCCCGGAGCGAGGGTACCGGTGCGATCGCCGATCAGGTCGTGTCCCGCTGGTTCACGCCGCCGTTCCTGTCCCGGGAGTCCGGGACCGTGGACCGGTTCCGGGAGACGCTGTCCGGCTGCGACAACGAGGGGTACGCCGGCTGCTGTGAGGCGATCGGCGCGATGGATCTGCTGCCGGTACTGCCGTCGGTGGCCGCGCCGACGTTGGTGATCGCGGCCGAGGCGGATCCGGCCACCCCGCCGAGGTACGGGCAGGCGATCGCGGACGCGATCCCGGGCGCCCGGCTGCACCTGGTACCCGACGCGGCGCACCTCGCCAACGTCGAGCGGGCCGAGCAGGTCACCGCACTCCTGGTCGAACACCTTGTCGGGAAAGGGGAGCCGGTAAATGTCCTATGAGGACGGTATGGCGGTGCGCCGCGAGGTGCTCGGCACGGAGCACGTGGACCGGGCGGTGGCGGGCACCACGGAGTTCACCGCCGACTTCCAGGACTTCATCACCCGGTACGCGTGGGGCGACATTTGGACCCGGCCCGGCCTGGACCGGCGGGTACGCAGTTGTATCACGCTGGCCATGCTGGCCACCCTGCACCACGACGACGAACTGGCCATGCACCTGCGCGGGGCGCTGAACAACGGGCTGACCCGGGACGAAATCAAGGAGGTGCTGCTCCAGGTCGCGGTCTACGCCGGGGTACCGGCGGCGAACCGGGCCTTCGCGGTGGCATCGCGCACGTTCGCGGCCATCGACGCGCAGCCGACCGGATAGCCCAGCCGATTCCAGCCCGTACGGCACGTCGTTCACACCGACGAATGCATGTTCAGTTGGCGCCATTCAGCCAACTACCGCAGCGGTGGACGATCAGCCGGCCGTGGGCTTTTCGGCGACGAAGACTCCCACGCCCGGCAGGGTCTCGACCAGACCGGCCTGCCGCAGGATCCACATTGCCTTGTCGGAAACCGTATCGGAGATCGAATAGAGCGTGCGCAGCTCCGCGCGGCTGGGCAGCTTGCCGCCGGGCGGATACTCGCCCGATTCCATCTTCCTTCGGAGGTCGGCTGCGACCTCCTCATAGCGTTGATGAGGCACGT
>DASXOA010000132.1:0-1709 GCA_036494675.1 Rugosimonospora sp. | reverse complement strand
GCGCTCGAGTTGCTTGAGCAGGCCGCGGCCGCGAGCACGAGGCCCGCCATGGCGGCGACCGCGACCACCGGGCGGTGGCGCAGTCGGTGATACATGCTGCTCATCGCTCCATCCCTTCCGTGGGCTGAACGTGGGCGATGGGGCACTTCCGCTGGGCCGGGGCGCCGTCGCCGTTGGGGTGAACATACATAGCAGGACATCTGCTGGCAAGATCCCGATCATCTGATGCAAAGAAACAACATTCAAATGCAGGTCTCTGACTCTGGTGTCTGAGGTTGCCACCATCGCCGCATAGCCCTGTATCCTGGGGTTCTGGCCCGCAAGCAAGATCGCCAGCAGTCGATGGGGAGTAAAGATATCTCTCTGATAACGCAATTACTTGCGTTGAAATGACGTACTCTTGCGGCATGACGACACGTACACCCGCGCGGCGGCTCGCCGAGGTGGCGAAGAAGGTCGGAGTCAGCGAGGCCACCGTGAGCCGCGTGCTCAACGGCAAGCCTGGCGTGTCCGACAGCACGAGGCAGGCGGTGCTCACCGCCCTGGACGTGCTCGGCTACGAACGGCCGAGCAAGCTGCGCGGGCAGCGCGCCCGGCTGATCGGCCTCGTGCTGCCCGAGGTGCAGAACCCGATCTTCCCGGCGCTGGCCGAGGTCATCGGGGCCAACCTCGCGCAGCGCGGGTTCACCCCCGTGCTCTGCACGCGTACCGCGGGCGGCCTGTCCGAGGCGAACTACGTGGACATGCTGCTTGAGCAGCACGCGTCGGGGGTCGTGTTCACCGGCGGCAACTTCGCCGAGGGCGCCGCACCGCACGAGCACTACCGGCTACTGCGCGCCAGGGGCGTCCCCGTCGTGTTGATCAACGCGCTGGTCGACAACCTCGGCTTCCCGTGCGTGTCGACCGACGACGGGTCGGCCGCCGCCCAGGCGTTCACGCACCTGTCCGCGCTGGGTCACGACCGCATCGGCCTCGTGCTCGGCCCCGAGGACCATATGCCGTCGCGCCGCAAGCTGGCCGCCTTCACCGACGCGGCGCAGCGCGCGGGGATCAGCGTGGCCCCGGTCGAGCACGCGCTGTTCTCCCTGGAGGGCGGCCAGGCGGCCACGACCCGGATGCTGCGGCAGGGCGTGACCGGCATCATCTGCGCCAGCGACGTGCTGGCCCTCGGCGCGATCCGCGGGGTCCGCCGGGCGGGCCTGACCGTGCCGGGCGACGTGTCCGTGGTCGGCTACGACGACTCGGCCTGGCTTAACTGCACCGACCCGCCACTTACCACGGTCCGCCAGCCTATCCAGTCCATGGGCGGGGCAGCCGTCGCCCTGCTGGTCAACCAGATGGAAACGGTGATCGCCCACCCGGAGGAACTGCTATTCGAACCGGAACTGGTGGTGCGCGGCTCCACCGGCCCCGCCCCGATCCGCGAGGCCTGATCAGCGGTCGGACTCAGGGCCTGCGCATGGCCGGCGGGTCGTTTCAGTCCTGGGCCGTGGTCACGCCGGCTTGGTTGCCACGCCCATGATGGCCGGGCTCACGTCCGGTTGAGCCAGTTCATCCTGTCCTGCAGGCGTGCCCGCACCGGGTCGTCGGAACGGACGTGCTCAAGGAGCAGCAGCCTCCCGCCGGGCCGCAGCACCCGGCGCAGCTCGCGCAGCGCCCTCGGCTGGTCGTCGACTCCGCACAGGACCAGGGTCGAGACCGCCATGTCG
>DASXOA010000131.1:0-9798 GCA_036494675.1 Rugosimonospora sp. | reverse complement strand
CGGGGCTAGAGACGCTCCGGTTGCGGGGCCAGGCGAGAGGAACGGGTGGGGCGCGATGAGCGAAGAGTTGCCGGAGCATCCGGACTTCCTGTGGCGCAATCCCGAGCCGAAGCGCCACTATGACGTGGTCATCGTCGGCGGTGGCGGGCACGGTCTGGCCACCGCGTACTACCTCGCCCGCAACCACGGCATCACCGATGTCGCCGTGCTGGAGCGGGGCTGGCTGGCCGGCGGCAACATGGCACGCAACACCACCATCATCCGGTCCAACTACCTCTGGGAAGCCAGCGCCGGCATCTACGAGCATGCGCTGAAGCTGTGGGAGGGGTTGGCGGAGGACCTCGACTACCCGATCCTGTTCAGCCAGCGCGGGGTGCTCAACCTCGCGCACAGCCAGCAGGACGTGCGCGAGGGCAAACGGCGGGTGCACGCGAACCGGCTGTCCGGAGTGGACGCCGAGTGGCTGGATCCGGAGCAGGTCAGACAGGTCTGCCCGATCGTCAACATTTCGCCGGACGTCCGGTACCCGGTGCTCGGCGCCACGTACCAGCCGCGGGCCGGCATCGCCAAGCACGACTACGTCGCCTGGGGTTTCGCGCGGGCGGCGGACGCGCTGGGCGTGGACCTGATCCAGCACTGTGAGGTGACCGGCATCGACGTCCACGATGGACGCGTCACCGGACTGCGGACCACGCGGGGGACGATCGGGGCGGGGAAGGTCGCGCTGTCCGCCGCCGGCCACTCGTCGGTGCTGGCCCGGATGGTCGGGCTGGATCTGCCGGTACAGAGCCATCCACTCCAGGCGCTGGTCTCCGAACTGCTGGAGCCGGTCCACCCGACCGTGGTCATGTCCAACGCGGTGCACGTGTACGTCAGCCAGGCGCACAAGGGCGAACTGGTGATGGGGGCGGGAATCGACGCGTACAACTCGTACAGCCAGCGGGGGGCGCTGCGCGTCATCGAGCGCCAGATGTCCGCCGCGCTGGAGTTGTTCCCGGTCTTCGCGCGGGCACACGTGCTGCGCACCTGGGGCGGGATCGTGGACGTGACGCCGGACGCCTCGGCCATCGTCGGGTCGACCCCGATCGACGGGCTGTTCGTCAACTGTGGCTGGGGTACCGGCGGCTTCAAGGCGACCCCCGGCGTCGGCTGGTGCTACGCGCACACCATCGCCCACGACGAGCCGCATCCGCTCAACGCGCCGTTCCGGCTGGACCGGTTCGCCACCGGCGCGCTGATCGACGAGCACGGCGCCGCGGCCGTGGCGCACTGACCCGGTTGCCGGTTGCGGGCTGCCGGCTGCCGGCTGCCGACGGCCGACTGCCGGCGAACGAGAGGAGACGAGGCGCCATGCTGCTGATCCGCTGCCCCTGGTGTGGGCCGCGCGACGAGACCGAGTTCCACTACGGCGGGGCGGCCCATGTCGCCTACCCGGCCGATCCGGCGGCGCTGACCGACGAGGAGTGGGGACGGTACCTGTTCGTGCGGGAGAACCCGAAGGGCCCGTTCGCGGAGCGGTGGTGTCACACGGCGGGTTGCCGCCGGTGGTTCAACGCGGTCCGCGACACGCTCACCAACGAGATCCTGCGGGTGTACCGGACCGGTGAGCCGGCATGAGCCAGCCCTACCGGCATCCGGACGCGGGGCGCGTCGACCGCGGTACCGTGCTGCGATTCCGGTTCGACGGCGTCGACTACACCGGCCACCCCGGCGACACGCTCGCCTCCGCGCTGCTCGCCAACGGCGTGCGCCGGATCGCCACGAGTGCCCGGCTGGACCGGCCGCGCGGCATCATGTCGGCCGGCAGCGAGGAGCCGACCGGGGTGGTGCAGATCGAGGCGCCGTTCCCGGACCCGATGCGTCCGGCGACGATGGTGGAGTTGTTCGACGGGCTGGTGGCCAGCGGGTGCTCCGGCCGGGGTCGGCTCGCGGACCTGCCCGACCCGGCCCGGTACGACGCCGTACACGCGCACTGCGACGTGCTCGTGGTCGGTGCCGGGCCGGCCGGGCTGGCCGCCGCCACGGTGGCCGGCCGCTCCGGTGCCCGGGTCATCCTCGTCGACGAGCGGCCGGAGGTCGGGGGATCGCTGCTCGACGCGCCACCGTCCATGGTGGACGGATGGTACGACCTGGGCGACGTCCGGGTGCTGACCCGCACGACGGCCTTTGGGTACTACGACGACAACTATCTGGTGGCCGTCGAGCGCAGGACGGACCACCTGGGCGCGGCGGCACCCGGAAACGTTGCCCGGGAGCGGATCTGGCGGATCCGGGCCGGACGGGTGGTGCTCGCGACCGGCGCGCACGAGCGGCCGATCGCGTTCGCCGGCAACGATCTGCCCGGCGTGATGCTGGCCGGGGCGGCCGGCGCGTACCTGCACCGGTACGGCGTGCTGGCCGGGCGCCGTGCGGTCGTGTTCACCACCAACGACTCCGCGTACCGGGTGGCCGGCGAACTCGCCGCCGCGGGTGTCGAGATCGCCGCGCTGGTCGATCCCCGACCGGCGGCGCACGGATCGCAGCCCGTCGCGCCGGCACCGCCGGTCGTGCGGGTGCCGGCGGTCAGTGCGGGGCACGTCGTGGTCGGGGTACACGGCGACGGTCGGGTGTCCTCTGTGGACATCGAACCGATCGGCGGTGGTCCGGCCGTGCGGCTGGAGGCCGACCTGCTGCTGGTGTCGGGTGGCTGGAGTCCGGTGCTGCACCTCTACAGCCAGGCCGGCGGCCGGCTGCGCTACGACGAGACGATCGGTGCGTTCCTGCCGGACGGTTGCCGGCAGGCCGTGACGGTCGCCGGCGCCGCGCGCGGTTTGGCCAACCTGGTCGCGTGCCTCACCGACGGGGTCGCCGCCGCCCGGCAGGCGTTGACGGACTGCGGTATCACCCCGGACGGTTGGACCCCGCCCCCGGCTCCCGAGGCGGCGCAGCCCGAGCCGTGCCGGGGCGACGGATACGGCGGTGGCGGCGACGGTGGCGGCGACGGCCGTGGCCGTGGCGGTGGCGGTGGCGGTGGCGACGAAGCCTCCCGCGTGGCGCCGCCGCCGGAGCGGTCCGGAGCGGATCTGCGGCTGGTGCCCGCCGAGGACTACCGCAACCACTTCGTCGATCTGCAGCGCGACGTCACCGTGGCCGACGTGCTGCGCGCCACCGGAGCCGGCCTGCGTTCGGTCGAGCACGTCAAGCGCTACACCACCGCCGGCACGGCGCACGATCAGGGCAAGACGTCCGGGCTGCTGACCAGTGCCGTGGTCGGGCAGGCCCTGGACGCCGGCATCGCCGAGCTGGGATATACCACGTTCCGGCCGCCGTACACGCCGGTCAGCTTCGCCGCCCTCGCCGGACGGGACCGTGGGCAACTCTACGATCCCGTCCGGGTGACCGCGATCCACGACTGGCACGTGCGGCACGGTGCCCGGTTCGAGAACGTCGGCCAGTGGAAGCGGGCCTGGTACTACCCGGCCGGCGGCGAGGATCTGGCCGCGGCCGTGCGGCGCGAGTGCCTGGCGGCGCGCACCGGGGTGGCGTTCATGGACGCGTCCACGCTCGGCAAGATCGAGGTCCAGGGGCCGGACTCGGCGGAGTTCCTGGATCGCCTGTACACCAACGTGATGAGCACCCTGAAGGTGGGTGCGATCCGGTACGGCGTGATGTGCGGCGTGGACGGCATGGTGTTCGACGACGGTACCGTGGCCCGGCTGGCCGCCGACCGTTTCCTGCTGACCACCACGACCGGCAACGCCGCGCCCGTGCTGGACTGGATGGAGGAGTGGCTCCAGACGGAATGGCCCGACCTGCGTGCCTACTGCACCTCGGTCACCGACCAGTGGGCCACCGTCGCGGTGGTCGGTCCCCGATCCCGGGACGTGCTGGCCCGGCTCGCCCCCGGTCTCGCCGTCGACGCGGCCGCCTTCCCGTTCATGACGTGGCGCGACACCGACGTCGCCGGGTTCCCCGCACGGGTGTGCCGGATCAGCTTCTCCGGCGAGCTGTCCTATGAGGTCAACGTCGCCTGGTGGCACGGGCTCCCGCTGTGGGAGGCGGTGTACGCGGCCGGCGAGCCGTACGGCATCACCCCGTACGGCACCGAGACGATGCACGTGCTGCGGGCGGAGAAGGGGTACCCGATCGTGGGGCAGGACACCGACGGCACGGTGACGCCACAGGATCTGGGCATGTCATGGGTGGTGTCGAAGAAGAAGTCCGACTTCATCGGCAAGCGCTCGTTCGCCCGGGCCGACACCGCCCGTACCGACCGCAAGCACCTGGTCGGCCTGCTGCCGGAAGACCCCGCGATGCTGTTGCCCGAGGGCGTACACGTGGTCGATCCGGGGTGCCTCGTCGACGGGCGGCTGCCCGAGCCGCCGGTGCCGATGCTCGGCCACGTCACGTCCAGCTATCGCAGCGTCGCGCTGGAGCGCACCTTCGCGCTCGCGCTGGTGGCCGGCGGGCGGGACCGGATCGGCCAGCGGCTCTACGCGCCGCTGGAGGACGGGCGGCTGGTGCCGGTGACGGTCGCCGGCCCGGTGGCCTACGACCCCGAGGGAGCGCGCCGCGATGGGTGAGACCGAGCAGGGCCGGGCCACGGCCGGTGGGACCGGGGCGGCCCGCGCCGTGATGGATGAGACCGGGCCGGGCCGCGCCACGGCCGGTGGGACGAGCGGGCCGGGTGGGACGAGCGGGCCGGGTGGGATCGGAATGGGCGACGCACGGATCAGTCCGCTCGCCGGATGGGTGCCACCTCCGTTGACCGGACTGCGGTTCGCCGAGTTGCCGTTCCGGACCCAGGTGAACCTGCGGCTGCCCGCGAAGTGCCCGGCCGCCGACGCGATCGGGCTGGAACTCGGCGCGCCACTGCCGGTCGAGCCGGGCACCACCGCCCGGGTCGGTGAGCTGTCCGTGCTGTGGCTCGGACCCGACGAGTGGTTGGTGGTGGGGCCTCCCGGCGCCGATCTGGGGGCTCGCCTGCGGGCCCGGGCCGGTACCGGGCCGGTCTCGGTCGTGGACGTGTCGGCGCTGCGTACCACGATCGTGGTGGCCGGGCCGCGGGCGCGCGACCTGCTGGCCCACGGCTGCGCCCTGGACCTGCACCCGAGCCGGTTCCCGACCGGCCGGTGCGCGCAGACGATGCTTGCGCACGCACAGATCGTGCTGGTCGCGGTGAGCGACGAGGAATCCGGCCGGGACGAAACCAACCACGGGGCGCTCGGCGATGGGCCGGCGTACCACGTGCTGGTCCGCTCGTCGTTCGCCGGCTATCTCACCGAGTGGCTGGAGGACGCCGCCGTCGAGTACCGCTGACCCGGACACGAGCGCGAACACCGCCGAGGTCGGATACCACGGACCCCGGCCCGGGCGGCGGGTCCGGACTGGGATCATGGGGAGCGTGGACGACGATCCGGACGCCGCGCCCGAGATGGTGCTTCCCCTGGTGGTACGCCTGGAACGGGCGGAACCACCACAGCGCACCGACGCGCTGGAGGCGGCCGCGCGGGCGGTGCTCGCGTTGCTCGCCGACGCGCGCACGACCGGCGGGGAGTGGTCGCTGGCGGTGCGCCAGTGGGAGGCGGGCCGGATCCGCAAGGTGGTCCGCCGGGCGCGCGGCGCGGGCTGGTCGCGGGCCGTCGCGCTGCCGGGCCTGACGGCGACGGTACGCAGCGCCGAGGTCCGGGTCTTCCCGCCGGTACCGCTGGACGGGTGGCCGCCGGACCTGGCCCGCCTCCAGGTGGGCGGCACGGAGTTGGAGGATGCGACGCCGCCACCGCCGTCCGACCCGGCGCACCCGAGACTCTGGGTCAACCCGGGGCTCACGATGACCGCGGGCAAGGCGATGGCGCAGGTCGGGCACGGCGCTCAACTGCTCTGGTGGGCCAGCGACGAACCCACCCGGGATCGGTGGGTGGCCGACGGGCTGCCGGTGGCCGTGCGTACTGCGTCGGCACCGCAGTGGGCCCGGCTGGTCGGGTCGGGGCTGCCGACCGTGCGCGACGGCGGCCTGACCGAACTGGAACCGGGCTCGCTGACCGTGGTGGGCGAGGTCCCCGCTATCCGGCACACCTGATCCTCCGGCCTTCGCGGGCACGAACCGGTCAGCCGGGCCGGTCGTGACGCGACGGGCCCGAACCGGTCAGGCGGGCCGGTCCTGACGCAACGAGCCTGAACCGGTCAGTCGGGCCATGACGCGACGAACCCGAACCGTGACGCGGTGGGCCGGGCGGTTGCATCACGGCGACCCGGGTATGGGTCACCCTTGGCGCGCGGTGTGTGGCGTATGCGTGGGGTCTGGCTCGTCGCCAGCCGCGGGGCGAGGGGGTACCGGTGGAGACCGTCGAGGCCAGCGGCAGCCCGAAGCGCCGGGTACCGCGGCCGCGCCGGGTCCGCCGGCGCCGCAGCCGCCTCGCCAAGGCGCTGCTGGTGACCCTGCTGGTACTGGGTGTGCTGGCGGGCGCCCTGTTCGCCGCCGGGATTTTCGCGATGAACCGGCTCAACCACACGGTGGTGCCGGGCAACCTGCTCGGCGGGGCGAGAGCACCCCGCGGGCTCAAGAACGGGCCGCTGAACTACCTGCTGATCGGCTCCAACTGGCGCGACGACGATCCGGGCAACGGCGAGCGCGCGGACTCGATCATGATAGTGCACGTCCCCAAGGGGATGAAGAGCGCCTATCTCATCTCGGTGCCCCGAGACCTCTACTACACCATCAAACCGTACCCGCCGACCGGCTTCGAGGGCAGTACGGAGAAGATCGACGCCGCGCTCAACTACGGCGGCATGCCGCTGATGTCGCAGACCGTCTCCGACCTGACCGGGGTGAAGTTCAACGGCGCAATGGTGGCCCGCTTCGACGGCTTCAAGAAGGCGGTCACGGCGCTGGGTGGCGTCAACATGTGCGTGGACGAGGAGACGGTGTCCGTGCACATCGGGCGCGACAGCCAAGGCCACTTCGCCGCCCCGTACACCAACCTGACCGGCGACCCGGAGCCCGTACCCGGTGTGACGCCGCAGGTCTACCACCGTGGCTGCCAGCACATGGCGCCGTGGCAGGCACTGGACTACGTGCGGCAGCGTGAGCTGCTCCCCGGCGGGGACTACGACCGGCAGCGCCACCAGCAGCAGTTCATCATGGCCGTACTCAAGCAGACCGCGTCGACCCACATGCTGAGCAACCCGTTCAAGCTCGACCGGGTCGTGCACGACATCGGGCAGGGGCTGACCACGGACACCAACGGCGTATCCGTCAGCGACCTCGTGATCGCGATGCGCGGCATCAAGGCCAACTCGCTGGTCGGCCTGCGTACCCCGTCATACCCTGACGTGGTCGACGACACCTCGTACGTGATGCCCGACGACGACGCGCCCGACCTGTGGAAGGCGTTGCGCGACGACCGGCTCCAGGCCTTCGCGGCCAGCCATCGGGGCCTGGTCAACCCGCTGAACGCGGGCGGCTCGTAAGCCTCACCGGCACCCCGTGACGGTGCCTCCTTGATCAGGAGGCGGGTGTCTCGGGAAGATGGTCCTCACACGATGCCGACACCAGGTGAGGACCATCGATGACATCGAGCCCAGCGGTCAGGTTCGGGTTGGTCGGCAGCGGCCGGCGGTCGCTGTTCTTCCTCCGGCTCGCCCGAAGGCTGCCGGACCGGCTCCAGGCCACCGGAGTGGTCACCCGGAGCGCTTCGCGGGGCGCCGAGGTGGAAGCGGAGTGGGGCGTGCCGACCTTCGGGACGGTGGCCGACCTGCTCGCCGCGCAGCGGCCGGACTACGTCATCGTGTCGGTGCCCTGGGACGTCACCCCCGACGCCACGCGTGAGGTGGTCGGCCTCGGGATGCCGGTACTCGCCGAGACGCCGCCCGCCCCCGACCTGAACGGCCTGCGCGCCCTGTGGTCCGACGTGGGCGGCAGCGGCCTGGTGCAGGTGGCCGAGCAGTACCGGCTGATGCCCGGCCACGCCGCGCGGCTGGCGGTGGTCGGGGCCGGGCTGATCGGCGAACCGACCTCGGTGCAACTCTCCTCGACCCACCTCTACCACGCGGTCTCGCTGATCCGCGGCCTGCTCGGCGTCGGGTTCGCGGAGGCCGAGGTCAACGCGCGGGAGTTCGTCGCGCCGCTGGCGGATCCGCTGACCCCGGCCGGCTGGACCGGTGACGCCACGCCGAAGCCGGCGTCCACGACGCTGGCGACCATCGACTTCGGTGACCGGATGGGACTGTACGACTTCACCGACAACCAGTGGTGGAACCCGTTGCGGAGCAGGCGGATCGTGGTGCGGGGCTCACTCGGTGAGGTGGTGGACGACCGGGTGGTCCGGCTGGCCGATCCGGAAACCCCGGTCGAGTCGGTGCTGACCCGCCGGCAGACCGGCGTCGACCTGAACCTGGAGGGCCTGGACCTCAAGCACATCAGCTTCGACGGCGACGTCGTGTACCGCAACCCGTTCGTCGGTTCCGGGATGTCGGACGACGACCTCGCGGTGGCCGACCTCGCCTGGCGTACCGGCCTGTGGGCGCGCGGCGAGGGGCCGGAGCCGTACCCGCTCGCCGAGGCGTGCCAGGACCACCTGATCGGCGTCGCGATCGGGGAGTCGCTGCGCACCGGCGGCCCCGTGCGCGCGGGAGTCGAGCCGTGGGCGCCCAGCGCGTGACGAGCGGGAACGGCAGGCCTAGGGTTTCCGGATGGAGTCGGATGAGTGGGCGGCGGACGAATGCCAGTCGCGGAGCGGTGGTCGTATGAGCGTTGAGCCAGCGGTGCGGCGCAGCCAGTCCTGGTTCGGCGCCACCGGCAGGGCCGGCATGGTGTACCGGTCGTGGATGCGCAACCAGGGGTTCGGACCGGACGTCTTCGACGGCCGGCCGGTCATCGGGATCGCGACCGCCTGGTCCGAACTCGCTCCGTGCAACGCCCACCTGCACCGGGTGGCGGAGGCGGTCAAGCGGGGCGTCTGGCAGGCCGGCGGTTTTCCGCTGGAGTTTCCGGTGATGGCGCTCGGCGAGACGCTGATGCGGCCGACCACGATGCTGTACCGCAACCTCCTGGCGATGGAGGCCGAGGAGCTGATCCGCGCCAACCCGCTGGACGGCGTGGTGCTCCTGTCCGGCTGCGACAAGACGACACCCGGCCTGTTGATGGCCGCGGCGAGCGTCGACCTGCCCGCCATCATGGTGACGGGTGGGCCGATGCTCAACGGGAAGTACCGGGGTGCGGACGTGGGCTCGGGTACCCACGTCTGGAAGTTCGAGGCCGATCTCAAGGCCGGCCGGATGACCCAGGAGGAGTGTTTCATCGCCGAGGGCTGCATGGCGCGGTCCAACGGCCACTGCATGACGATGGGCACCGCGTCGACCATGGCCTGTGTCGCCGAGGCGCTGGGCATGCAGTTGCCGGGCTCGGCGGCCTGGCCGGCCGTGGACTCCCGGCGGATGGAGACCGCGCAGCGGGCCGGGCAGCGCATCGTCGCGATGGTCGAGGAGGACCTGCGGCCCAGCGCGGTGATGACCCGCGCCGCGTTCTGCAACGCGATCCGGGCCAACGCCGCCATCGGCGGATCGACGAACGCCATCATCCACCTGCTCGCGCTGGCCGGGCGGCTGGGCGTCGACCTCGACCTCGATGACTTCGACGCGCTGTCCCGGCCGGTGCCGACCCTGGTCGACCTGATGCCGTCGGGCCGGTTCCTGATGGAGGACTTCTGCTACGCCGGCGGTCTGCCGGTCGTGCTGCGCGAACTGGCCGACGGCGGCCTGCTGGACACCGAACAGGTGACCGTTACCGGTGCGACGATCGGCGCGGACATCGCCTCGGCC
>DASXOA010000130.1:0-3225 GCA_036494675.1 Rugosimonospora sp. | reverse complement strand
CGCTTGCCGATGGCGGCCAGCGGGCGCACGGTGAGCATCCGGTTGGCCAGCCGCGGCATCCGGGACGCCAGCCGGGCCCAGCGGGGCAGCCAGCCGAGGCTGTAGTGGGTACGCGGGCGCAGCCGGTGCCGGTACGCCTGGTGCAGCACCTCGGCCTTGTACGTCGCCATGTCGATGCCGGTCGGGCAGTCGGAGGCACAGCCCTTGCAGGACAGGCAGAGGTCGAGCGCCTCGTGCACCTCCGGCGAGCGCCAGCCGGCGCGTACCAGCGTGCCGTTGACCATTTCCTGGAGCACCCGGGCCCGGCCGCGGGTGGAGTCCTTCTCCTCCCGCGTCGCCTGATAGGACGGGCACATCACGCCGCCGGAACCGGTGGTGTCGGCGAGACACTTGCCGACCCCGGTGCAGCGGTGCACGGCCGCGGACAGGTCGCCGTTGTCATGCGGGTACGCGAAGGCCAGACGCTCCCGCAGCGGGCCGGCCGCCGGTACCCGCAGATCGGCGTCGACCGGACGGGGCCGCACGATCACCCCGGGGTTCAGGATGTCCTGCGGGTCGAAGGCACCCTTGAACTGGGCGAACGCGGCCAGCACCGCCGGGGAGTACATCCGCTCGAGAAGCTCGCCGCGCGCCCGACCGTCGCCGTGCTCCCCGGACATCGACCCGCCGTGCGTGGCCACCAGATCCGCGGCGTCGAGCAGGAACGCCCGGAACCGCTGCGCGCCGCCGGGCCGGTCGAGCGGGAAGTCCAGCCGCACGTGCAGGCACCCGTCACCGAAGTGCCCGTACGGCATCCCGGTCACGTCGTGCTGGCGGGTCAGCGCCTCGAACTCCCGCAGGTACGCGCCGAGCCGCTCGGGCGGTACTGCGGCGTCCTCCCAGCCGGCGTGCGCCGGCCGGCCCCTCGGCGACCGCGCGGACAGCCCGGCGCCATCCTCCCGGATGCGCCACAGCGCGGCCGCGTGCTTCGGATCGGTCACCACCATGGCCGCCGGGGTGCCGGCGTCGGCGATCAGCGGCCCGGTGGCGGCCTGAAGCTCCGTCGCGCTGTTCCCGGCAAGCTCGACGAACAGCCAGCCCCGGCCCTCGGGCAGGTCCGGCACCGCACCCGCGCCACGCCGGCCGCGAACCGCGTCGACGATGCGGGCGTCCAAGCCCTCGACCGCGATCGGGTGGTGCTTGAGCAACGCCGGTACGGCGTCCGCGGCCACGCTCATGTCCGGGTACCCGAGCGCGACCAGCACCGTGGCCGGCGGCGCCTGGACGAGTCGCACGGTCGCGCCGAGCAGTACGGCACAGGTGCCCTCGGTGCCGACCAGCGCCTTGGCGACGTCGAAGCCGTGCTCGGGCAGCAGGTGCTCCAGCGAGTACCCGGAGGTCTGCCGGCCGAAGCGACCCAGTTCGGTACGGAGGCTGGCGAGGTTCGCCCGTACCATCTTCTCGACCGAGGTCAGCACGGGCGACGAGGCGGCGTCCGCGCCGCTCCCGGCCCGAAGCCGCTCCCCCGCGCCGGTCGCGACGTCCAGTTCGATGACGTTGTCGGCGGTACGGCCGTAGCCGAGCGCCCGCGAGCCGCACGCGTTGTTGCCGATCATCCCGCCGAGCGTGCACCGGTTGTGCGTGGACGGGTCGGGCCCGAACCGCAGCCCGTGCCGGCCAGCCTCGCGCTGCAACTGGGCGAGGACGACACCCGGCTCGACGGTCGCGGTGCGCTGCTCGGCGTCGATCGACACCACCCGCCCCAGGTACCGGGAGAAGTCCAGCACGACCCCCTCGCCGACGGCGTTGCCGGCGATGGACGTACCCGCCCCGCGCGGGGTCAGCGGCACCCCGAGCCGCCGGCAGACGTCGAGCACGGCGAGCACCTCGTCGACCGCCCGGGGTAGGACCACGACACGCGGGACGACCCGGTACAGCGAGGCATCCGAGGAGTATTCCGCCCGGCGCAGCGTGGAGTCGTCCACCCCGCTCACCCCGGCCGCGCGCAGCGCCGCGACGAGGTCGCGCGAGGTGGCGGAGTCCCGGGTGGCGCCCGGCGCGGGCGCGGCGGTGCCGGCGGTCACCGGTGACCGCCGGCCGGCCGGATGCCCTGGTGTGCCATCGCTGTCCCCTCGGTCGGCGAGCCGGATCCCCTCCATTGTCCTACCCCCACCCGGCTCGCCCCTGACCGGCCCGACCGCGGCCCGGCCCAGTCGTGACACGGCCCGGCCCAGTCGTGACACGGCCCGGCCCAGTCGTGACACGGGGCGACCCGCGGCACGGCCCCGACGGTGATCCGTGCCATGGCGCGGAGTCACCCACAGCGGGGAAGCTGACCCGGGACGAGGGGGGACCGATGATCGAGATCACGGGTGTCCGGCAGGTACGCGCCTGGCGCGACCGGGTCATGCCGCCGGTCGAGCGGGTGTCCGGCGGCGTGTGGTCGATCCCCGTACCGCTGCCCGACACGCCCCTGCGGTACGTCCTGGTCTACCTGCTCGAACTTCCCTCCGGCGTGGCCATCATCGACGCCGGCTGGAACACCGAAGAGGCCTGGCGGGCACTCCTGGCCGGGATCGCCGAGACCGGGCACGCCATCACCGACGTACGAGCGGTACTGGTGACCCACGTGCACCCGGACCACTACGGCCTCGGCGCCCGGGTGCGGGAGGCGTCCGGGGCCTGGATCGGCATGCACGCCCAGGAGGCCGCCAGCCTGCCGCGCCGGATCGGCACGGCCGAGGCCATGACCGCCGGCAGCCTGCGCTGGCTGCGCCGCTGCGGTGCGCCGGACGACGAGGTACCGGAGATGCTGGGCCCACCGGAGCGGTACGAGCCGCTGCTCGCGATGCCCGAACCGGACCGCCTGTTGAGCGACGGCGACAGGACGGACCTGCCGACCTGGGACCTGCGCGCGGTGTGGACGCCCGGGCACACCGCGGGCCACCTGTGCTTCTACGAGCCGACGCGCTCGCTGCTGTTCTCCGGCGACCATGTGCTGCCCCGGATCAGCCCGAACATCTCGGTACACCCCACGGCCCCGGACAATCCGTTGGACCTGTACCTGCGCTCGTTGGCCACGGTCGGCGCGCTGCCCGTCGCCGAGGTGCTGCCGGCACACGAGTACCGCTTCCGGGGCCTGTCCGACCGCGTCGACGACCTCATCGCCCACCACGAGGACCGGTTGGCGACACTGACCGCGCTGGTCCGCGACCGGCCCGGGCAGACCACCTGGCAACTGGCCGC
>DASXOA010000129.1:0-36589 GCA_036494675.1 Rugosimonospora sp. | reverse complement strand
GTGTACTTGGTCTCGATGTACTGCGACAGCACCAGCACCCCGGTGCGGGGGTGCTGGCGGCGGATCTCGAGCGCGGCGCGCAGCCCCTCGTCGGTGTGCGTCGGCGGCATCCGGATGTCGGCCACCACGACGTCGGGCTGATGCTCGGCCACCGCGGCCAGCAGCGCGCCGCCATCGCCCACGGCAGCGCACACCCGGTGGCCGTGGTCCTCGATCAGCCGGGCGAGCCCCGCCCGGAACAGGGCCGCGTCCTCGGCGATTACGACCCGCACGTTCATGCGCGCAGCGGGAGCTCGACGGTGATCTTCGTTGGGCCGCCGGGCGGGCTCGCGATCGTGAGCCGGCCGTCCACCACGGCGACCCGCTGCGCGAGCCCGGACAGGCCGGTGCCCCGGGCCGGGTCGGCACCGCCCGTGCCGTCGTCGGCGACGCTGAGCAGCAGCACGTCCCGCTGTCCGGCCGCCCGGATCGCGATCCTGTTCGCGAAGCTGTGCTTGGCAGCGTTGGCCAGCAGTTCGGCGGCGCAGAAGTACGCGATGGTCTCGATCGCGGGGGTGGGCCGGACCGGGATGCTGACCTCCAGCTCGACCGGGATCGCGCTGTCGGAGGCCAGCGAGGCGAGGGCGTCCGCCAGTCCGTTGTCGAGCACCGGCGGGTGGATCCCGCGGACCAGGCTGCGCAGTTCGCCGAGCGCGTCCTTGGCGCCCCGGAGCGCGCCGTCGACCAGCTCGCGGACAGCCGCGACGTCCGGAACCTCGCCGCCGTCGCCGAGCTTCTCCCGGGCCATGCCGAGGTGCATGGCCAGCGTGGCCAGCCGGATCTGCGCGCCGTCGTGCAGGTTCCGCTCGAGCCGCCGCAGCAGGGCGGCGGAATCGTCCACGGCCAGCGCCCGGCTCAGCTCCAGGTCGTGGACCCGCTGCGCCAGCCGTCCGGGCCCGAGCAGGCCTCGGATCAGCCAGGCATCGGCCGACGTGACGGCCCTGGTTACCCACGGGGCGGCCAGCAGCATCGCCGCCCCCGCCGCGGCGGCGGCGAACGTGCCGGGGAGGGTCGCGACGCTGAACGTGCCGTCGCCGAACCACCCGAACGGCGTGAACACCGGCATCGGGCTCAGCCGTACCCCCGGCGGGGGGTTGCGGAACGCCCCCCACAGGAGCGGGTAACTCAGGTTGACCAGGCCGCCGATCCAGAGGGACACGGCGTACACCTCGATCAGGCCGACCGGCAGCTTGGCCAGCAGGTAGGCCATGACCCGCCAGCCGGCCCCGTCGCGAGGGCCCGGGCCGGGCCAGGCCCGACCGCCGGGGCTCCGCCGTACCGGCGGCGGAGCCGCGACTCGCGTCCCGAGCAGCCGGGTCGCGAGCATGCGCTGCAGCGAGCCGAGCCTCCGGGCCGCCCTCGTCGACACCAGCAGGACGAGCAGCAGTCCCACGCAGCCACAGGCGATGGCCGCGTCGGCCGGGGACGGGTTACCCCGCCCGCTACCGGTCACCAACCAGGTCAGGTCCACGGCGAGAACGAAGAACGCCAGCGGGTTGACCACGGCGAACGGCAGCCCGGCCAGGCAGAACAACAGCTCGCGACCCTCACGCCGGGTGAACGGCGCCACGACCACCGCGCGGGCGACCGTCCACGGGTTCCTGACCCGCGTCTGGCCGCCCGGCGGCGGGTCCGCGGTCGGCGTGGTCACCGGAAGGCCCATGCCGCCCATTTTCCTCGCTCCCCGCCCTGCCTTCTGCTCACGCGTCCCGCTGGGCCAGCAGCCATCCGCCGACCGCCAGTGCGATCACGGCGTACAGGCACAGCACGCCGAGCCCGGCCCACGCGGACAGGAAGTTCGGGCAGGACGCGCCCTGCGTACCGCACGTCACCGGCATGGTCGTGCTCAGCGAGTCTTCCACGATCAGGATCGGCATGTACGCCGCCGCGCCATGCGCGACGAACCCGATGAACTGCGCGACCACGTATACCCCGGCCACCAGCACCCCGACCGCGGCCGCGCTGTGCCGGATGATCGCGCCCAGGCCCAGGCCGAGCAGCCCGATCAGGCAGAAGCCGGCCCCGGTCAGCACGACCGCCCGTAGCACGCCGGGCTGGCCCAGCGTGGGTGCCGCGACGCCGTGGCGCAGCGTAGCCCCCTCGGCGAAGAACGAGATGAACGACGCGGCCTCGCCGACGATCAGGGTCACGGTCCCGAACACCGCTGCCTTCGCCGCCAAGACCAGGGGGCGCCGCGGGATGGCGGTCAGCGTGACCTGGATTGTTCCCGACGTGTATTCGCTGGTCATGGCCAATACGCCGAGCGCGCCCGCCAGCAGCAGGCCGGGGACCACGCCGGCTAGCGCGTTGTTGGTCAGGTCCCCGGAGGCGTTCCGGGTGTTCAGGCCCACAGCGACCCCGATCCCGACGGTCCCGGCGACCGTGACGGCCAGGGTCCACCAGGTGGAGCGCAGGCTGCGCAGCTTGATCCATTCCATCCGGGCCGCCTGCGCCAGCCCGTAACGGCCGCTCGGCACGCGGGGCACGCGGGTCCCTGCTGTCGTGGTCATGACGTTGCCTCCTTCGCCGTGTTCCCCCGGTACTCGACCGCCCCGCCGGTGAGCCGGAAGAACGCGTCCTCCAGCGACGCCGACCCGGCCGACAGCTCGGCGACGGTCGTGTCCGCGAGCAGCCGCCCCCGGCCGATCACCACCAGCCGCTCGGCGGTCATCGCCATCTCGCTGATCAGGTGGCTGGAGACGAACACCGTGCGGCCCTGCGCGGCCAGCGACTTCAGCAGGTTGCGGATCCAACGGACCCCCTCGGGATCCAGCCCGTTCACCGGCTCGTCCAGCAGCAGCACCGCCGGATCGCCCAGCAGCGCCGCGGCGACCCCCAGGCGCTGCCCCATCCCGAGGGAGAACTTCCCGGCCCGCCGCTCGGCCGCGCCGGCAAGACCGACCATGTCGAGCACCTCGTCGACCCTGGCCCGCGGAATCGCGTTGCTGGCGGCCAGCGCGGCCAGGTGACTGCGGGCGTTACGGCCCGGGTGGAACGCTTTGGCCTCGAGCAGCGCGCCGACCTCGCGCAGCGGCCAGCGCAGCTCGCGGTAGCGGCGGCCGCCGACCCGCACCTGGCCGGCGTCGGGCCGGTCCAGCCCGAGGATCAGCCGCATCGTGGTGGACTTGCCCGACCCGTTAGGGCCGAGGAAGCCGGTGACGCTGCCCGGCCGCACGTCGAAGCTGAGCGCGTCGACCGCGACCGTCGGTCCGTATCGCCTGGTGAGATCCTGGGCCTCGATCACCCGAACTCCTTCCGTTGTTGGTGCCTACGGAAGATCACGCTAGCCACGCGGCCGTCCGGGCAGGACCCGGCTAACGGCCGTCTTCCGCTGGGGGATTTCCCCCAAGGCGGGCCCGCGCGCAGCCAGGCGGCCCGGCGCCGCACCGGCCGGCGACCGCGCCGCCACCCGATGAACCACACCATGCCTCCAAACGCGCTACCCCACCATGGCGGCCGGCACGGCGCACTGCCTGGCGTACCCGTGCAGCAACGGGTGCATCCGGTACCGCTCGCTGTCGACCTGTTCGACGAGGTTCGCGCCGGCCAGCCGGTCGAGCAGCGCACGCGTGCCGGGCCGGGATCCGCCGGTCGCCGCCGCGATCGCGGCGACGGTGAGCGAGCCGGGCGGGATCAGACCCAACATCCGGAACACCGAGCGTTCCCCCGCCGGCAACAGCTGATAGGACAGCTCGAACGAGGCGCGGACCGACACCTCACCGTCGGCCGTCGTCAGGGTGAGCGGATTCACCGGTACCGGCCGGCCATCGCCGAGGTGGGCGCCGGCGATGCGCAGGGCCAGTGGCAGGTATCCGCACCGCAGCGCGAGCCGCCCTATGCCGTCGGGGTCGCTCACCCGGCCGGTACCGCGCATCTCGGTCAGCAGGACGGACGCCTCCACCGGGGTGAGCACGCCGAGCCTTACCCGCTGCGCTCCTTCGCGTACGACCAGCCCGTCGAGGCGGTCGCGGCTGGTCACCACGGCCAGACAGTTGGCGGAGCCCGGCAGGAGCGGGCGCACCTGCTCGGTGTCGCGGACGTTGTCCAGCACGATGAGTACCCGACGTCCGTCCAAGATGGAGCGGTACTGCGCCGAGGCTTCCTCGATGGTGTCCGGGGTCTGCCCGGTCGCACCGAGGTCGCGCAGCAGCCGGGCAACGGCGGCCAGCGGGTCGACGGGTGGCTCGGCCGCATAACCTCGCAGGTCCACATGGAGCTGACCGTCGGGGAAATGCGTCGCCACGCGATGTGCCCAGTGCAGTGCGAGAGCCGACTTCCCGATGCCGGGGCCGCCGACAATCGCCACGCTACCGGCGCCCCCACCCAGGGCGGGCAGCATCCGGTCCAGGTCGGCCAGAACCCGCTGACGACCGACGAAGCGGCCGGGCGGCGCGGGTAGCTGGCGAAGCACCCGGGTACCGGCCGTCACCGCGGGAACCGCCGACGTGAGGCCCGGATCGGCGTGCAGTATCTGGCGGTAGAGCTTGGTGGCCGACTCGCTGGGGCCGGCCGCATTTTCCCGGCGCAGTTGCGCGCCGAGGCGGTGGTACGCCATCAGAGCCTCACGATGCCGCCCGCAGCGGTAGTAGGCGAGCATGAGCTGACGCCACAGCGGCTCGTGGGTGCGGTACGCCTCGACCAGAGCGGGCAACTCCAGTACGAGTTGGTGGTGTTGCCCGAGGGACAGCCGGGCGGCCGCGCAGTCGGTGATGGCCTCCAGCCGCCGCGCGTTCAGTGCGGCGAAGTCCGGGCGCAGCGCGGCCGGGACCTCCATGCCCTCCAGTGTCGTACCGCGCCACAGCCCCAGCGCTCTGGTCAGCCGCTCGGCGGCGAGCGCCGGCACGTCGCGACGCAGCGCGCGCTGGCCGGCGTCGGCAAGGTCCTGGAAGAGGTCGGCGTCGACCTGCTCCGGGCGCACCTGCAGCAGGTAGCCGGTCGCGGTGGTGTGCAGGCAGCCGGCCAGGTCTGCCGCGCGCAGCGCCCGGCGCAGGTCGCTGACGTAGCTCTGCAGGTTGGCCCTTGCCGATGGCGGCTGCTCGGCGTTCCACAGCCAGTCGACGAGGGTGCTGGCGCTGACCGGCCGGTTACGCTGGCTCAGCAGCAGCCCGAGGAGCACGCGGGCCTTGTGCCGCCGTAGTTTGACCGGCCGGCCGGCGCCGTCGCGCAGTTCCAGCGAACCCAGGAGTGCAAATTCCACTGACTGCCCCGTCCCTGCGATCGACCGCCGGGTACCCGGGAACAGTGTGTGCGGCGGACGCATGGATCCCGCATCGATCGCGTACGGGTGTCGTCTGGTGTGTGGGCGCTCGTCACGCCAGGTTGGCGAGGCGGCCGGCGACATCGGCGGCGTAGTCGGAGCCGGCGCGCTGGTACAGGGCCCGCGAGCGGACCCAGGCATCCACCGCGGCCGGCCGGTTCCCGTTCGCCAGATGCAACTCTCCCAGCGTCGTCAGCACCCGCGCCCACGCGGTGCGGCTGCCGATTTCCGAGGACAGCTGGGCGGCCCGCTCGGCGAGGGGTATCGCCTCGTCATAGCGCCGCTCGGCGCCGAGCAGCTCAGCCAGCCGGGTCAGCAACTTGGCCTCGCCGATCCGGTCGCCGATGAGGCGGACCAGGCGCAGGCTGACGTCGAACAGCTCCCTCGCCTGGGCGACGCGACCGTGCGCCGCGTGCAGGTCACCCAAGGCCAGCCTTGCGTAGGCGTACTCGACGATCAGACCGAGCCGGCCGGTGGCCGTGACGGCCCGGTCCAGGTAGTCCACGGCCCGCTCGTATTCGCCCCGCCAGACCAGGACCATGCCGAGTACGCCCCACGCCCGGCACTGGGTCGCCTGATCGCCGGAGGCTTCGAGCTCCGGCAACGCCCGTTCCAGGTGGCTGACCGTCGCGTCCCACTCGCGGCGGTCACTGTGAATCACCGCGGCGCTGTACCGGGCCTGTGCCGCCCGTAGCCGATCGCCGGCCGTGTCGAACACCTCGATGGCGCCCAGGCTCAACCGCAGTGCCTGCTCCAGATCACCGGTCAACCGCAGTACCACCGACAGCCCCGCCTCGGCGACCGCCACGCCCCAGACCTCACCGGTGCGCAGGAAGTAGTCCCGGGCCTGCTCGTAGCCGCTCCGGGCGCTTCGATGACGGTCCTGATACCTGTCGACCATGGCCAGGTCACAGCGCAGCAACGCGACCGCTCTATGGTCGCCCACCGCCTGCGCCGCGGCCAGCCCGTCCTGGTACAGCGCTCGCAGGTCGTCGAAGTCTCCCCGCAGCTCGAAGAACTTCGCCGCGGCTGAGGCGATCTGGTAGGCGTAGGAACGCTCCTCGCCGGCCGCGCGTTTGACGACCGCGAGCAGCCCCACCCGTTCGCTTTCGAACCAGGCGAGCGGCTCGGCGATCCGCAGCTCGGGCACGGGTTGGTGGTGTCCCGGCCCGGCAAGTGGGGTCACCGGCCGGGCCGGCAGGCCGGTGGCGGCTTCGGCGGCCGCGGCCAGCCAGGCGCCGTACCACCGTTCGATGGCCGCGGACCGCTCCGGCGGTTCGATGCCCGCGGCCAGTTCGGCGGCGTACGCCCGGATCAGGTCGTGCAGCCGGTACCTCGCCTGCCCGGCCCGGTCGTGGCCGGCGTACTCGATGAGCTGAGCGCGGATGAGTTCGTCGACGACTGTCATGGTTTCGGCGAGTGTGGCGTGCAGCAGCGCGGCCACGCTCCAGGTGGCGAAGTCCGTTCGGGGCAGCATGCCCAGCACCCGCAGCCCGGTGGCGGCACGGGCGGACAGCGCCTGGTAGCTGAGCTGGAGGTTGGCCCGCACGTCGACGCCGCCGTGCCGGAGTTCGTCGAGGCGGTGCCGCTCGTCGGTCAGCCGGTCGACCAGCGTCCCCACCCGCCAGTGCGGGCTTTCGGCCAGGCGGCCGGCGGCCACGCGAAGCGCCAGCGGCAAGCGACCGCACAGTTCGACCAGCCTCTCGGCCTCGGTGGGCTCGGCCGCTATCCGGCGTTCGCCGATGATCGCACCGACCAGCTCACGGGACGCGCCGGCGTCCAGGATGTCGACGGCGAGCGCGCGGGCACCGAGCGGTGCGGCCAGCGGCGAACGGCTGGTGACGATGACGGCGCAACCGGCGTCGCCCGGCAGCAGGGGTCGCACCTGTGTGGCCGACGCCGCGTTGTCCAGCACGATCAGTACCCGCTGGCCGGCCAGGCGCGAGCGGAACAGCGCTGCCCGCGCCGCCCGATCCTCGGGGAGCGCCTGACCCGGTATGCCCAGCGCGGCGAGAAACCGGCCGAGAACCTCGTGCGGGTCCTCCGGCGTCGGTTCCGTGGCGGCCGCGAGGTTGACGTGCAGCTGGCCGTCGGGAAAGCGCGGCCGCAACCGGTGGGCCACGTGTACCGCCAGCGTGCTCTTCCCCACGCCCGGCTTCCCGTGCAGGGCGAGGATCGGTACCGTAGCGCCGGTCTCCAACATGGTGAGCGCCGCGGCGACCTCGTGCTGGCGACCGGTGAAGTCGGCCAGGTCGGGTGGGAGCTGGGCTGGGCGCACCGCGATCGCCGCGGCGGCATGCGGCGCTTCCGGGGACCGTGCCGGATCGTACGGTGGCCCGGAGGCCGGTTCGGCATCCGCCAGTGGTGCCTCGGGTACCGGCTCGGCGCGCAGGATCCGCTGGTGCAGTTGGCGCAGCTCCGGCCCCGGCTCCAGCCCCAGCTCTTCGACGTAGCGCTGCCGCAGACTCGCGTACATCCGCAGGGCGTCGCCCGGCCGTCCCGCCCGGTACAGGGCGAGCATGAGCAGTTGGTGCGCGCGCTCGCGCGGCGGGCTGTGCCGGGTGACCTCGGCCAGCCTGCTGGCCGCGTCGCCGTACCGGCGCCGTAGCAGGTCGACTTCGGCCGCGTCTTCCATGGCGAGCAGGCGCAGTTCGTCGAAGCGGACGGCTTCGGTGGCCACGAACGGTCCGGTAGCGGCGCCGCCGAGCGCGGGGCCGCGCCACAACGCCAGCGCGGCCGTGTACTCGTCACCGGCCACGTCCAGGCGCCCCTGCGATCTGGCGGTCCGGGCGCGCTGCACCGCGGACGTGAATGCCTCGCTGTCCAGCCAGCACTCGGCCGGCAGCAGCAGGTACCCGGGTGACCGGGTCGCCACCAGGTCGGTACCGGGCAGTGCCCGGCGCAGCTCGGAGACGAGCATCCGGACCCGCGCCGGCCCGGCGCTCGCCGCTCCGGCTTCCCACAGGCCGTCCACCAGCCGCTGGATGCCGACCACCCGGCCGGCATCCAGGACGAGCATGGCAAGCAGTGCCCGCTGCATCCCGGTGAGGTGTACCACCGCGCCGTCCAGGCACGCCTCCACCGGTCCCAAGACCCGCACCTCCACCCGGTGCGGGCCCGTCGCAGTAACCACGCAGGCAGTACATACCCCGCATGACCATGCCCGTCAAGCGGGTGCCACGCGGGCCCGTGGGGCCACGGGTCTGCGCTGGTGGTGGCGCCGCCGGCAGGTCTGCGCCGGTGGTTGCCCGGCCGGCGGGGACGGGCGCCCACCACGTCGTGGTGGGCGCCCGGTGTCGATGGTTTGCGGGTCGGTCGGGTGCTCCTACTCGCCGCCTTCCTCTCCGCCGTGCCCCTCAAGGTAGAAGTCGTTGAAGGCCTCCGAGCTGTTGATGGAGAGGTTGTACGCGATGTACGTCCCGTCAACCATCTCGTGCGCCTGGTGGAGGTTCTTGTAGTGGGTGAAGTCGGCAGCGTTCTGTCTCATGATCCTGGCTGCTCGCTGGGCTCCCACCTTCCCCGCTCTTCCGGCGACTCGTTGAGAATTCCTGAGGCCCATCCGCACCCAATCCGAATTGCCGGCCTCGCCGAAGTAGCGGAGCTTCGACGCCTCTTCGGCTCCTTTGAGGTAAGTGCCGGCGCCGAAGGTGGCGACCGCCGCGAAGTCCCAGGCGGCCCCGAATGTGTTCCCTTCGGATGCTTCGATGGCGCCCTTGGTGGCGTCCGCCGCTGCCGCGATGCCGAGGCAGACAGCTGCGCAGGGTGTGAAGGATGCGATGGTCGCGGCGACGGATACCGCCGAGAGGATGGCCGGGGCGTGGTGCATGATCTTGCCCCAGAAGCTCTTGTGCGGCTTGGGCTTGGGCTTTGGCTTCGGTGGGTAGTTGGCGCGGCTGATGGCGTTGTACAGGCCACGCAGGTACTTCATGTACGCCTTCTGGTACGCCGCCGAGCTCTGCATCCGGTAGTACGCCGAGTGGTAGTAGATGTTGTAGCTGCGGCGCTGGTTGGCGATGATCTTCTTTACCGTCTTCTTGTTCTTGTGGTAGTACGCTTCCAGGCCCTTGGCGTTGCCGAAGCCGAGGCCGGTGACGTCGTCGTAGAGCATCTTTCCGCTGGGGTCGGAGTGCGTGACCGGGTTGTTGCCGGCGTAGGCGTACCCGCCCATCTCCTTGGGGTCGGCGGTCTCCAGTACCGGGTCGGACGACAGGAACCGGCCCAGCGCCGGATCGTATTCACGGGCGCCGAGATCCTCCAGCGTCGTGGTGGGATCGGTGGCGCCGCCGATGTAACCCTGGTCGCCCGGCCAGCCGGTCGGCGCCGCGCCGCGGGTCTGCCCGTACGGCGTGTACCGGCGCCGGTTCACGGCCAGGGTCGCTGAGTCGACCGACAGCGTGTCGGTGTCCTGCCGGTCGGAGGCGAGGTAGGCGACCGCGGTGCTGCCGGTACGCGCGGCGATCTCCACGCCGCCGACGCTGTAGTAGCGGGTACCGGCCACCGTCGAGCCGGTCAACACCAGTTCCTCGTCGTCGAGGTACAGGGTGGTCTGGCCGGGGTCCTTGCGCAGGAGCAGGTTCCCGTCCGCGTCGTAGACGTACTTGGTCGTTCCGGCGGTGGTGGTGTCGGCGGCGAGCTTGCCCTGGTCGTTCCAGGTCAGGATCTGGTTGCCGGCACCGCCGGTGATGGACGCGGTGTTCCCGGACGCGTCGTAGCCCAGGTTGGTGGTGTCGGCGGCGGCGGCCGGGCCGGTGGCCGTGGTGCCGCTCAGCCGGTGTGCGCTGCCGCCGGTGGCGGGGTAGTGGTAGGTGGTGGTGGTGTCGTTGGCGACGGTGCCGGCGACGTCGTGGTCGGTCTGCGTCGACCGGTTGCCGGCCGCGTCGAACGTCCAACTCTGCCAGTACGGCATCGGGCCGCCGACGGTGGTCGAGTGCCCGGCTGACGGTGTGGCGGCACAGCCGTCCGTGCCGGTCCAGGCGGCACTGAGCCGGTCGGCGTAGTCGTACCGGAAACACTGGGTGTCGGTACTCGTGGCCGACATCCTGTCCTGAGTGGATGTCACGTTCCCGGACGCGTCATACGTGTACTGGACGTCGTCGACGCTGGCCGTGGTGCTGTCCCCGACAGTCGAGTCACGCAGAGCACGGGTCTGCTCGTCGTAATCGAGCGTCTGCCATACCTGGCTCGTCGAGGGCCCCATGTGGTACTGCTGGACCTCGTCGAACTCGGTGTACGTCGTGTCGTCGAGGTAGTCCCAGATGCCCTTCACCGAGGTGGTCCGGTCCGACGTGTTGTGGCCGTAGGTGATCGTCTCCTGCGGCAGCCCGCCGGCGGCCTGGTCGGTCTGGCTGGCCACGTCGCCGACGTTGTTGTAGGTGTACTGGGTGGCGTAGCCACCGGTCGGCGCCAACGCCCCCTCCGTACTGGGCAGCGTCACCCTGGTCCCGGTCGGTTTCGCGAAGGCGTTGTACCCGAGCGTCGCGTCGGTGTACGCGCTCCCCCCGACGTACACCGTCGTCGAGGTCGGCATGCCGACCTTCAACGTGTCGTACGTCCACCCGGCGATCTGGGTGGCGCTGCCCTGCGCGGCGCCGCCGGTGGTGTCGTACGACGCGGTGGTGCGTCCGTCCGGATCGTAGGTGTAGCTGGTCGTCTTGCCCCGCGCGTCGGTGGTCGAGAGGACCTGGCCCTGGTTGTCGTAGGTGGAGGTGCTGGTGCCGGTGTCCGGATCGGAATCCGTCACCGCCTGACCCAGCAGGTTGTACGACCGGGTCCAGGTGTTGCCGGCCGCGTCCGTGACACTCGACGGCTGCGCATCCGGCGTGTACCCGTAGTGGACGTGGTCGTAGTCGGCGGCCGGATCGCCCAGCGGATCGATCGGAACGCCCGCGTGGTACTGGTAGATGTCGGTGGTGTTCTCCCGGGCATCCTCGAACGTGGTCGTGGCCGTCCCACCCGTCGGTGGCGTCACCGTGGTGAAATTGCCGCCGTAGGCGTAGCTGGTACGCCAGGTCTCGTGCGACAGCGCGTACGAGACGATCGCCGTTTCCCGACCGGCACCGTCGTAGACGTAGCCGGTCTGCGACGGCACCTGGTCGTCCGGCGCGTCCACCAGCGTGCCCGACGGTGCGCCGGAGTTGTAGTAGGCGGCGCTCGTCTTCACCTTCGACCCGACCGTGTTGTATTCGGTGTCGGAGATGGTGCGACCCCCGTCCGCCGTCGACGTCTGCGTCTCCCGGTTGCGCAGCAACGCGTCGTAGAGCTGGATGCTGGTGTCGTAGCTGCCGTTGCTGCGCAGCGTCCGGGTCGTCACCGTCGACGGCCCGGTCGACGACAGGACGTAGCCGAACGTCGCACTCGCCGGCCCCGCGGTGTCCTGTCCCGGATTCCATTGCGCGGTCACCCGGCCCATCGCGTCGTACGTCTTCGTCGTGGAGTACCCGGCCGGGTCGGTGACCGTCGTCGGAAGGTCCCGGCGCGGATCGATCGCCGTGGTCGTGACGTGACCCATCGGATCGGTCACCGTCGTCTGCGTCGGTTCCGCCCCCGTGGGGGGTGCATAGGCGGTGAGCGTCGTCCGGCCGTCCGCGTCGGTGGAGGTCTCGATCCGGCCGTACTGGTCGTACGTGGACGCGCCGGTGGTCACATAGTTAGGCGTGCCGCCGGTGTAGGAGGCGGCCTGCGTCACCAACGTCGTGTCGCCGTACGTCGGCGCGGCGCCGAACGTCGTCGACCCGTCGTAGTAGCTGCGCACATCCGAGACCAGGTCCTGCGGCAGCGACGGCTTCGCCGAGCAGGCCACCGAGACCGTCTGCACGTCATCGGGCGTGTCCAGGATCTGGCCGGCGGTGTTGGTCGCGTACGTCGTCGTGGTGCACTTGTCGTCCGCGCTGGTCGAGGTGTCGCCCTTGTCGTCGACCTTGATGGTCCGGCCGTAACCATCGTAGGTGTTGTCCACCTCGCTGACGCGCGTCGAGCCGCTCGCCAGTGGTGTGTAGGTGCGCACCGACCCGGACCCGTTGAGGTGGGCGACCTGGCTGGGCAGTCCGGACACCAGGTGGGTGGCGGTGGCCGCGGACTGCCACGGGGTCGTGACGGTGTCCTTCACCACCGCACCGCCGGAGCCGTTGTAGCCCACCTGTTCGTAGGTCATGCCGGCGTACGTCGGATCGTCGGTGACGGCCGGATCGCCGCGGCTGTCGGAGATCGTCGCGGTACGCGTTCCGCCAGTCTTGAGGGCGTCGCCGTTCATGCCCTGGAAGTAGGTGGACTGGGCCTCGGTGATGGTGTCCGGGGCCTGCCCCGTGAACTCCTGTACCGTCTTGAAGCCCCGCCACTGACTCCAGGTGCGGTTAGCGTCCGGCGTCAACGCGCCGTCGTCCCGGTGCCAGGCCGGATCCTTGTACTCGTAGTGCGTCTTGACCGGCAGGCCACCTGAGGTCTCGTCCTGCTCGCTGACGTCGGTGGCGACGTACATGGTAAACCAGTCGAGAATCGGCTTCGGCTGACCCGTCGGCGTCCAGTACTCGGGGAAACACAACGACGTGTTCGCGCTCGGATCCGATGGCGTCCCGGAGGCACACGCCGCCGAGGAGTAGTCGACACCGATCACCTCGCCGGTCTCCGTGACGATCTTCTGCAACCGCCGCCGGGTGATCGGCGAATACCCTTCGGTCAGGTTCACCCGGTTCGCCAGCGGCTGGCCGGTGAACGTCACCGTGGCCGAAGGTACGGCCGCTCCCGCCTGCGCGGTGCGCTTGATCGTGTCGAGCCACAACGCCGGCGTGGTGCTGTCGCCGGTTGCCGGGAACGACGCCGACAGCTCGTACAGGTCGACGTTCTGCTCGGCCGTACTGACCAGCACCTGGGTCTGGATCGACTGGAGCCGGTACTCGTTCCAGAACGACGGACCGGTCTGGGTGCACGCGGCACCGGAGGCGCAGTGCAGGTCGTAGGGGACGTCCGGCCAGTTCTTCGCCGTCGAGGTGGACAGCGTGGCCGGATCGCACGTGGCCTGGTTGCAGCGGCCGGTCGGGGAGAACACCACCTGCGCCGCCGGCTTCGTGCTGTACACCTGGCCGTCACGCTGCCCGTACTGCGCCCTGCTCAGATAGCCGCCACGCGTGTAGGAGGTGTTCGCGGTGGTGCCGTTGTCGCGCGCGTAGTAGCCGGTCAGTGGCGTGTAGAAGTAGCTGACCACGTCCGCGTGCGGATCGACCACGTAGTCGAGGTTCCAGCGGTAGGCCATGTTCGCGCAGTACGAGTTGGAGAACGTGGCGTTGTAACAGGGCTGCCCGGACGCGGTGGCGAACACCGGCTCGGTCCACACCGAGTTCGTCGCCGTGCTGCCCGTCGCGTACCCCGGCAGCTGGTTCTTGCCGAAGTAGTACTTGACGCCGTGAGCGTCGGTGACCACCCAGTACTCACCCGAGTACGCGCCGTTGCTCGCTCCGGTCAACAACTGCACCCGCTCGGCGTTGTCGTCCTGCGGGTGCCACTCGCCGCTGGTGTCGTCCTTGATCAGGGTGGTGTTCTGCCCGTTCAGCGAGATGGTCACGCTGTTCTTCGCCGACCAGCAGTTGTCCTCGGTCTTCGTGGAGCCCGCCGGGTTCTGGTCGCACGACTGGTACGACCGCTCGATGAACCCCGGCTGGTAGTCCCAGCCGTCACCGATCCACGACGCCTGCGTGTTCGTCGACGAGGTCATCCCGTCGACCGACTGCGATGCGTAGGACAGTGCGATCGACGGCGACAGGCCGCCCGGCACGTTCGGCACGTTGATCGGGTACGACCACTCGAAGCCGCCGTTCGATCCGCCCGACTGCCAGCTACCCGACGCCTGCAGCGAGGTGGCGGTGAACGTGCCAGCGCTGCCATCGGGCGCCGAGTCGGCGGCGACAACCAGCGATGCGCCGGCGGCCGGGGCGTGGAGCGTGCCGGACACCCGTCCGGAGTCGACGTTGTCGGTCGACGTCACCGGCGTCTGGATCCGGCACTGTGCCAGGCTCGGCGTGGTCAGCACGCACGCTGGCAGCGTGACCAGCCGCAGGCGCGAGGCATAGTCGGCACCGTAGGCGTCACGAAAGGCCTGCGTACCGATCGCGAAGTCGATGTCCTGGCCGGTTGCGCCGGTTGCGGGTGCGATGGCGGTACCGCTGCCGGCCGGCGCCGCGGTGTCGAGGCGATCCACCCGGAACAGCGCGCCCGTGACACCGGCGGCGGCCGTCGACGCCTGCGGCTCGGCCGCGACCCGCAGCCGTACCGGGGCGGCCTTGGCGGCGGGCGTCGCGGTCTTGGCGGCGGGCTTGGCGGCCTTGGCGGCGGGCGTCGCAACCCACACCGGCAGGTTCCCGGCCTGGGTGGGGGCCGGGGGTGCCGCGCCGTTTGCCAGGTCGGGATTCATCGCGGCGGGCGCCACGGTGACCTCGGCACTGCCGGTGGGCCACGTGACCGGGCTCGGCTGCCAGGCGGGCGCCGCCGCCGGCCGCACCGCGTGGGACGCCACCGCGTGCACCGGCACCGAGCGCTCGTGCGCGACCTTCGGTGCGTGATGGACCGGCGCCGCCAGAGCCGGTGCCTCGCCCAGAGCGCTGAGCACCAGGGCCACGGCGAGGCCGGCGGTGGCGATGACGCGCAACGCCAACCGCAGCCCCGTAGCTCGTTTCTTCCGCCTGCTATACCGAAGTCGGGAATTCCCAATCACAGCCGGCACGACGCGCTCCTTTTCGAGGGGTACGCACGGATGAATAAGGCGGATCGTACCGCCAGAGTTTACCGTCGAGAATCATTATTGTTCGCGCATGATTGCTGCTCACTGGCCATACATCCTCTATACAAAAATGTGTATCGAGCGTCGGGGAGCAATTTCCCCGACGCTATTGCTATTTGCAGAACGGACAGGGATAACTGCTATGTCCGCCCACCTGCGGCACGGGTTTCCCAAGGAGGATCAAGAATGCCCCAGCGCTGGTCCGCACCACGCCACTCGACGCGCCACAGAACGACGTGGACGCTCATGGCAGTGGCCGCCCTCGTCGCGCCAACTCTCGCCGCGCCGACCCTGGTGGCGAGCGCGGCGAGCGCGGCGCCGTCGTCGACATTCGTCGCCGACCCCGGCCAGGCCGCGCCGTCACCGGCCGCGCCGGCGTCCACGTCCGCCGCGACGGCATCGAGCCCAATGGCACCGGCCGCCGACAGCCCGGCCGCCGCTCGCCAGAACGCCGCCATCGGTGCGGCGATCGGCAATGCGCGGGCGTCCGGAAAGGCCGTGCCGGTGGCGGCCGGGACCACCGAGACGCAAACCATGACCGCCAATCCGTCCGGCACGGTGACCGCACGCAGCAACGTGTTGCCGGTACGGGTGCGCCGGGGCGGCTCCTGGGCGGCCATCGACCCCACGCTTCGACGGTCCGCCGACGGCAGTTATGCGCCGGCCGCGACCTGGGCACCGGTCGTCCTTTCCGGCGGCGGAACCGGCGCGCTGGCGACCCTGGGCACGGGTACCAGCGGATTGACGTTGACCTGGCCGGGTCGCCTGCCCGCGCCGTCGATCTCGGGCGCCACCGCGACGTACCGCGATGTGCTAGCCGGCGTCGACCTGGTGGTGACCGTGACCGAGCTCGGTGGCGTGTCCGAGGTGCTCGCCGTGCACGACGCGAGCGCGGCGGCGAACCCGCGGCTGAGCGCTCTCACCTTCGGGCTCACGACACGCGGCCTGACCGTGTCGAACGACGGCAACGGCAACCTGAACGCGACCGACGGCAAGCACCAGGTGGCGTACTCGGCGCCGGCGGCGACGATGTGGGACTCATCCGGTGCGGCGACGGCAACGGCCGCGGGTCGGACGGCGGCGGGTCGGACGGACTCGAATCTGACGGATTCGGATCTGACGGACTCAGACCCGGCCACGTCCAGCGCCGCCGGTCCCGGTGCCGGCGCTCACGTCGGCAACGTCGGCGTCTCGGTCTCCGGTGACAGCCTCACGCTGCGGCCCGATCAGTCGCTCCTGCGCGGCGCCGGCACCAGGTTCCCGGTGTACGTCGATCCGACGTGGAACCCGAACTACGCCAACGGATCCGAGCAGGGATTCGACGAGATCCAGCAGGGCTGCCCGAGTACGTCGAACTACAACTCGATCAAGTACGCCGGCGAGCCGGCCGTCGGTCTCAACAGCTTCTCCGACTGCCTCGGCAAGGAGCGGTCGTTCTTCCGGGTCGGGATCCCGTCCGCGATCTGGGGTACGCACGTCGTGGGCGCCACCGTGAACACCATCGAGACGTATTCGTCCAGCTGCTCCTACTCGGCGACGGTGCAACTGTGGTCCACCGGCGGCATCAGCGCCTCCACCACCTGGAACCACCCGCCGACGATGAGCGGCGAGGTCACGTCGACGAGCGTCGGGCCGGCCTGCTCCAGCGCACCCACGATCGGGTTTAACGTCACGTCGAAGGCCGTCGACGCCGCCGCCGGACACTGGACCAGCTGGACCTTCGGCCTCATCGGCAACGAGTCCAGCGGGAACTACCGCAAGCGCTTCGAACACAACCCGTCGATCCAGATCGAGTACAACCACATCCCCGGCGTGCCATCGAGCCCGGCGGCCATGGCCGGATCGACGAACGTTGGTTGTGCGACCGCCACGCCGTACCCGTGGATGGGCTCGACCGCCGGCGTGACGCCACCGACCATCCAGGCCAAGGTCTCCGACACCGACGGCGGCCAGGTGCAGGGCATCTTCTCGTACTGGGTGGACGGCACGACCACGAAGTACACGCTCGCCTCGACGGTGACCAGCGGCGGTACGGCAAAGGTGTCGCTCCCATCCAGCTTCATCTCTGGCCTCACCGCCGGGAAGGTGGTCGACTGGCAGGCACAGGCCACCGACGGCAAGGACACGTCGGCGTGGTCGGGGGTTTGCCACTTCGGGGTCGATCTGAGCTCGCCGCCCGCGCCGACGGTCACCAGCGCGGACAGCAAGTACCCGTCGACCGACACCGGGAACATCGGCGCGGCGGCCGGTACCCAGGGATCGTTCAAGCTCGCCGAGTCCGATGGCACGACCGCGACCTCGTTCGTGTACTCGCTGGACACGGTTCCGCCGACGAGCAACCCGCCGGCATCGGAGAAGATCGGCGCAACCGGGGGCACGGCGACGGTACCGGCCACACCGCTGGCGCCGGGCACGCACACCCTGTGGTCGTACGCGCTGGATCAGGCCGGCAATGAGTCGACCCTCGCGAGCTACCGGTTCGCGGTCGCCGGTCACGCCAACGCCACCTTCGGCTCACTGTCGGCGGCGTTCAACAACACGGCGATCAGTTCGGACGCCGCCGTGACCAACGGAAACGCCGACGGTGACGGCAACAGCCTGTCCGCGGAGGACTTCGAGGCGGCCGGCTGGCAACCCGGCGGAAAGGTCACCGTCGACGGTGCCACATTCACGCTGCCGACCTTCGGTGCCGGGCAGGCCGACAACGTGCTCGCCGCCAACCAGACGATCACCATGCCGGCCGGCACACGCGGCAACGCGGTGGTCTTCCTGGCCATGTCGACCGCGGCCTACGCGCAGGCACCCGATGGACTCGACGGGGATGTCACCAGCCCGGCCGTACCCGCCGGATCCAGCGTCACCGGTACCGGCTGCACGTACATCAACGGTGTCCCGTCCGATTGTCAACCCGCCAGCGGCGTGATCAGCTATGGCTCGGCGGCGTCGGCCCAGTCCTACTACCTCACCGTGCCGGACTGGATCACCGGGCCTCGGCCGCAGTCCGCGATCCAACTGCCCCACGAGAACACGCCCAGCGGCCACTACTCGAGCACTCCGAAGGTCTACGCGTTCGCCGTGCCGCTGAACCCGAGTGTGGCGGTCGCGTCGGTGACGCTGCCGGACGTCTCCAATTCGCTCGCCCAGTTGCACATGCCCGGCCTGCACATCTTCGGCATGGCGGTACGCAACACCGCCGCCGCGCCGAACGGCAACTCCTGGACCGGTGCATGGTCAGCGCCCGACGAGGCCAGCTTCAACTACCTCGGCGGCGCGAACTACGGCGACCAGACGTTCCGGATCGCCGCCACCCCGAGCGTGGCCGGCACCAGCGTACGGATCAAACTGTCCGACGCGCTGGGCGTGAACCCGTTGACCGTCGACCACGTCACCGTCGCCACCCAGGCCACCGGCGCCGCCGCGACCGCGACCCCGCTCAACCTGACATTCGGTGGATCCGCCGGGACGACCATCCCGATCGGCGGCGACGTGTACAGCGATCCGCTCACGTTCGCGGTCAACCCGTCCCAGCAGGTGATGGTGAGCATTCACCTGGTCAACGCCGTGACCGACCTGGTCCAACACAGCTGGGCGGCCGGCACAACCATGTGGGTCAGCCCCACCGGCTCCGGCGACCACACCGCCGACACCGCCGCGACGGCGTGGTCCGCCACCGGCAGCCACTGGGGCTACTTCAGCAACATCCTCGCCAACATCGACGTGACCGCGCCCGGAAATCCGGGGACGGTCGCGGTGCTGGGCAACAACCTCACCGCGCCGACCGCGACCGGGATGACCGGGATCGGGCCGGGCCGCAATCAGGTCAGTGTCGGGCTCGCCACCGCGTTGCGGGGCAACACGCAGGGCGTGCCGGACTTCGGCGTGGTCGACGCCGGCATCGAGAACAACGGTGTACTGCGTAACGTCGTCGGCAACGCCGGCGGCCTCAGTGCCCTCGCCCGGTTGGATCGCGACATCCTGTCCGAACCCGGCATCGGTACGGTGGTCGTGACCGAGGGACTGACCGACCTGGTCAACGGCACGAGCGCGGACGACCTCGAAGATGCCTACACCACCCTGGCCACGCAGCTGAACGCCTGGGGCATCACGGTGGTGTTCCTGACGCTCACCCCGTGCGATGGGTACGCGCCGTGCACCACGGGCGTCGACGGCCAGCGCTCGGCCGCCAACGACTGGCTCGGCAGCCAGGAGAGCACAATCTTCACGCCGTACGTCTCCAACGTGGACGCGAACGCGGCGATCGCGATCGACGATCCGGCAAGCACGAGCACGCCACCCGAGCAGAAACTGAACAATGGCGCGGCACCCGCCGATGTCGACTCGGGCGACCACGTCAACCTCACCAATGACGGGTACGCCGCCATCACGGCCGCGATCCCGCTGACCGATCTGATCCCGGTCACCCCACCGCAGTACTAGATCTCGTTCGGAGGCAAGGACCGGCGCCGTCGCGAGTCCGCGACGGAGCCGGTTCCATTGTGTCGTTGCGGCGCCCCTGGCGAGCTCGAACCGTAGGCACGCCAGATCAGAAGCCGCCTCGACGCACTCGATCGCCGGTGGGGCGGCACGGGGTCAGGTGAGGATGATGGCCAGGACGCCGGCGAAGGCCAGGTAGAACAGCGCCGCCAGAGACAGTGTTCTGGGATTGAGCCGCCCGGTACGTGCGACGAGGAGCAGGTAGACCATGGAGACCATGGTGACCAGCCCGGCGGTCAGCAGCGCGGAGTCGAATCGCCACGCCGTGAACAGCAGGCCCAGGCCCGATGGCACCGTGGCCTGGATCATCATGGCGCCAGAGATGTTGGCCAGGGCGAGGGGCGTTTTACCCTGGCGTACCCAGATGATCGCGTTCATGATCTCCGGCAGTTCCGTCGCGATGGGGGACAGCAGCAGGGCGGTGACCGCCGCGGGTAGGCCGAGCATCGGTCCGATCGCGTCGAGCTGGCGTACGAACAGCTGCGACGCCGCGAAGATAACCGCCAGGGTGGCGAGGGTCTGCACCACGACCGCCCAGGTTGTCGGCGTCGCCCGGCGGCGTTGCAGTAGCAGCGGCGCGAGTTCCTCCGCGTGGCTACGGTCTCCACCGCCTCGCAGTTCCCGCCAGAAGTACACCGCATAGGCGGCGAAGAAGGCCAACCCCAGCCACGGCTTGATTGCGAAGGCGACCAGACCCAGCGCGACCTTGACGACGAAGATGACCAGGAACCAGGTCTGGTCCCGGATCAGTTTGTGTTCATCGCCCAGTCCCTGGTCGTCCTGAGCCGGGCTCAGGACGACGCCGACGCCGCCACCGACGACGCCACCACCGGAGACGGCGGCGACACCGACCCGGTCGCGGTTACGGCGCCGGGCCAGCAGCATCGCGCCGGTGACCCCGTAGGCGATCGTGGCCAGCACCAACGGGCCGCCCAACGCGGCACCCACCCCGATGTCCTTACCGGTACGGCCGGTGCCGAACACCACCGCGACGAATGTGACCACGCTTTCCGGCAGTGCCGTGCCGAACGCGGCCAGGATCGTTCCTACGGCGAGGGCGCCGACGTTGAGTCGTTGACCGAGCCATTCCACGGCGTTGACGAACCACTCGCAGGAAAGGTAGATGACTGCCGCGCACACGATCAACAACAGGATGTGCCACATGGGGGTGGACCGTTGTCCTTCCTACGCCGCGCGTAGGAGCGACACCCGGGCAATCCGAGACTTCGACCCCTACGGCGACACTCGTCACCGATGGTCGAAGGTCTCGTCCGCCCCACCTGGGGCCCGGGCACCGGGAACCCACCAGGGTTCCAGCATGTCGACGACCGGCGAGAGGACTACTCCCCTTCGGCGGTGATCATACCCGACCATCGTCGGGCGCCGCCATCTCCCGTCCCGCGGTTGGGTGGCGCCGCGGGTCGGTGTCCGATACGGCAACGTTCGGGACGTCTTCGATGACGAGGGAGGCCGCCGCGACCCCGGCTCGCCGGCCCAGGTGTGCCGGGGGTCACGGCGTTTCTCAGGAGTGGCTCTGGATCGAGATCGCCTCCACGCTCAGGTGCGGATCGCTGTTGATCGCGCTGTCGGTGTAGAGCATCGATCGCAGTGTTTTCGTGGTGAACAGCGAAGTCTGGTCGGAGAAGTGCGGTGAGGACGGGTCGCCCGATTCGCCGAACGTGAGCAGCCCCCGGGCCTGCGGGCCGGACGTGCTGAACTGCACGGTGGCCAGGAAGCTGGTGCCGTAGTTGACGACGTACCCCGCGGTGGTCAGGTCCGTACCGGCGAGCGCGGTACCGCCGCCCATCCGCGATTCGTCGGACGTGTTCGTATCGTCCTCGAAGTACACCGCGTTCGCGATTCCCACGCTCTCGCCTGAGCCCGGAACCGGGATCCGCGTGTTGTTCTTGATGGTGTACTGCAGCGTCTGCAGCCGCACGTTCGGCGGGTACCCGAGACCCCGCAGCCGGACGATCGCCCGTGCCATCGCCTGCAGCAGCGGCGTCGGGTCGGCGGGTGCGCCACGCGGCGTGTGGCCCGGATCGGCCGGGTTGAACGGCACCCCCCACAGCGGGCCGGCCGTGGTCAGCGCGTCCGGGTACTGGTCGAGCACCGACGCGATGGTCTCCCGCCACAGCACCGCACCGCTGCTGGCGACGTCGAACGTGCGGTCCCAGGCGCCGAGCGCGGAGCACCCGGCTCTGATGTCCACCGAGTTGCCGTCCACCACCACCGGTGTCGAACCCCGCGCCCGGCAGGCCGCCACCACCGCGGTGGTCAGTTGGTCGGAGGTGAACGTGGTGTCGGACAGGATCGCGGTGCCGAGACCGGTCAGGCTGAACCGCCCCGACGAGTCGGCCGTGCCCGGGAACCCGCCCCCGATCAGCGCCACGTTCTGCCGGGTGCGCACCGTCTGCGGGGTACCCTCGGGACCCTGCAGCGGCGAGTACCCGACCAGCAACTGGTTGGTGTTGGCCAGCCAGTGGCTGTCGTTGGCGTTGAACACGTAGTCGTTGCGCAGCAGTTGCGGCTGGGCGCCGAACGGGATCAGGCCGGGTGAGCGCGCACCGGGCACCACCACCCACGCGTTGGCGCTGGTGCTGCCGTCCAGGATGCCGAGCGGATTGCTCTCCCACTCCGCTGTCGACGCCGGTGACAGGTCGGGGGTCTGCGAGGCGTCCGCGTACCAGGCGTGACCGGCGCTGTCCGTCGCGATCGTGTTCACCCACGGGATGCCCTGGTCCCGGGCGATCGCGTCGTGGATGCCGGTGACGTCCGACGCCTGCGCCATGTCGAGCCACTGGAGCATGACCCGGTTGTTGTCGATGTTCGCGTCCCGGTAGGTCATCGCGCTGGTTGCGGTCCAGCCCAGGCTGGGATCGATGGAGGACAGGTCGATGATGGGACCGTAGCGGCTCTGGTACAGCGTCGTGGTGTAGTTCACCAACCCACCGCCGGAGTTCACCTGGATCGTGATCGTCTTCGACGTCATCGCCTGGGGTACCCCGTCGACCAGGTACCTGGTCGGTGATCCCGGCACCAGGTTCAGCGAGTAGAACGTGAACCGGGAGCCGGCCGCGATGGTGTGCGTCCAGGCCACCTTGGTGGTGAATCCGATCTGTACGCCGGGTATCCCGCCGAGGCTGCCGCCGTACACGTTCAATTGGTTGCCAACGGTCAGCTGAGACTCCCAGAAGCGCAGGTTGCCCTGCCACGGGAAGTGCGGGTTGGCCACCAGCGCACCCTTGCCGGTGGTGGATTTCTGGCTGCCCAGCGCCCAGCCGTTGCTGCCCAGGGAGCCCTCGCCGGCCTCCTGCGCCAGTGCCTCGCGCACACCCTGTCGCACGAGCGTCCCGCCGACCGCCGGGGCGGCCGATCCGGGTGGCCCGGCCGCGGCCATCGCCGCGAGGAAGTTCTGGCCGCTGCCGAGCAGGGCCACGTCACGTTGGTACGCGAGCACGTCCACATCGGTGATCGGGGTGATCCACGGTGCGCCGGCGCACCAGCCCGGTACGTGTGCGGCGCCCACCTTGGCCAGGTAGCCGTTGTACCCGGCGACGTAGCCTTCGAGCACCTGGGATTCCTCTGTGGACAGACCGGCCAGTTGCGCGGTCGCCAGGCCCATGATGTCGATTTCCCGGTAGCCCAGGTCGGTCGCGATGTTGGCGTCGTCGGTCCCCGGCCCGAACCACCTGGAGCGCTGGCTGCGTACCTTGATCACCTGGTCGTCGAGGTCGCAGAAACGGTCCTCGGCATAGGCCCAGCCCTGACCGAACATGACGTTGGCCAAGCTGGACCCGGTGATGTGCGGTACGCCGTAACTGGTCCGGCGGATGACCGCCGAGTACCCGGTACTGCTGGGGTTGTCGCTCGCCGCCCGCGCCTGGCCCGGCACCGCGACCAGGCCGGAGGCGACGAGCGAGAGTACGGCTAGCGAGAGTCTGAAACGTCGGCGCCTCACGGGGGAACCCCTCTCAATCGATCGCGGCCTCGAACGGGCGGCGCCTCGATACGCAGGTGACCGTTGGAATCTCGAATCCGTTGAACGTCGAGGCGTACACCGTCGTGTAGGCACCCGCCGTCCCGATGTGGACGAGGTCCCCGGTCGACAGATCGGCGGACAGTTCGACATCGAAGAGGATAGTGTCCTGGCTGTCGCATGTCGGGCCCGTGAGGTGGAACCGGTCGCGGACCGTGCTGCCCCGCGAGTCGTTCACCGGGAACCGCAGTTCGTTGCCCGTCTCCAGGCTTTCCATCAGGCCATTGAACGCACCCACGTCCAGGTGGATCCACCTCTTCCCGCCGCGGATCGCGGTGCCGATGACGGTCGCGGTCAGCGTGCCTGCCTCGGCGACGATGGCCCGTCCCGGCTCGACGACCGCCCGCACCGGGTACGGCAACGCGTCCAGACCGCGTCTGATCACCGCGGCGTAGCGCTCGAGCGGTGGCGGCGTCACGCCGTACTGTGCCGGAAAGCCGCCGCCGAGATCCACCATTTGCAGGAAGATCCCTATGTCAGCCAACCGATGCATCATGCGACGAACCGCCACGAGCGGCGGCTGCCACGCTTTTGGTAGAAGCATCTGCGAACCGACGTGGAACGCCACCCCGAACGGGCACAGGCCGAGCGACCGCGCCTGAGCCAGCAGTCGCACCGCGGCGTCCGGGTCGACGCCGAACTTCCCCTCACTGGGCACGCCGCTGCGAGTGGTACGCGCGGCCAGCCGGACGATGACGTTCGAACCCGGCGCCAGGGCGGCGAGCTTGGCCGCCTCGTCCCGTGAGTCGAACGCGAAGCAACGCACGCCGCCGGCGTACGCGTCGCGGATGTGCGCACCGGGTTTGACCGGGTTGCTGTAGAGCACGGTCGACGGGTCCACGCCGAGCGCGAGCAGTTGATCGAGCTCCGGCGCCGAGGCGATCTCGAACCGGCACCCCAGCGACCGCAGCGTGGCCAGGACGTCCCGGTGCGGGTTGCACTTCATCGCGTAGTGCACGGCGATGGACGGCATCGCCGCGGTGAAGCGGCGGTAGGCCGTCTCGACAGCCGAAAGGTCCATGACCAGTGCGGGGGTGTGCATCGTCGGCACCTCCGGTCCATCGACATGTACTCAGAGTGTCGCTCTCAACACCCAGAGTGCGCTATGCCGTGGCGGCAGGTTTGTCAGGCGTGGTCGTTGGCCGGCGGGCCGGCGCCGATGTGCATCTTGTAGATCCGGATCGGGTACTCGATGGTCTGCTCGCCTCCGGAGAGCCCGGCGGCCCGGTTGAGCTGGGCGGCGGGGATCCACAGGAAGCCCTCGTCGTCGATCCACATCGCGTCCGACCAGACCAGCCGGGGATCGGCGACGAGCGTGTCGATCCGCTTGTCCGGCCGCAGCCGCAGGATGCGGCGGTGCTCGACATCCCCGAGGTAGATCACGCCGTCGGCGTCGATGGCGGTACCGCCGGTGGTCGGCGTGTCCACCCACTGCTCCACCCGTTCGCCGAGCGACGTGGCCGGCACGTTCGCGTCGTCGAGCCAGCGCGTCTCGATCCGCGACATCGGCCCGGAGGCCGGCTGGAAGTACAGGTACTCGCCGTCCGGGGAAACCTCCAGCTGATCGGCGTGTAGCCGTACCTCGTCGCCGTGCCGGTCGCGCAGGATCCGGCCGTCGGCGGACATCGGTCGCCGGTCGACCGTGCCGGGGTGGTGGTCGAGCGCCCGGCGCAGGTCGCCGGTCGACCGATCCAGCACGATCAGGCCCGGCTGGCCCGCGTCGGTGATGTAGACCAGGTCGCCGTTGAACCGGATGTCGTCGACGTAGCTGTGCTCCCCGGTCACCGCGCCGAGTTCGTACACGTCGATGACCTCGTCCGACCCGGTGTCCACAACGACCAGCCTCGGGCCGTAGGGCACGGTGCGCCCGCCGAGGCCGGCCGCGCCCGAGTCGACGATCCACAGGTGCCCGTCCGGGCCGATGCGCAGAGCATTGACGCCCACGAAGGCGCCGGCCGGGTCGTGGTCCTCGCGGACCGCGTTCCAGCTCTCGTCCGGGTACGGGCGCGTCGACCCGTCCGGCGCGACCTCCGCCACCTGGACGCCGGGGCCGTCCGCGGACGGGAAGCCCACGAAGCAGCGGCCGTCGGTCGAGGTCGTGACGCCGGTGCAGACGCGGTCCAGCCGGTACGCCTCGACGAGGCGCGGATCCGGCTCGGTCGGCAGATCGATGGTACCCACGTCCCGGGTCTTCCCCGGCAGATCGGCGGCAAACGGCGCGGCCGCCGGCATCCGGGTGGTTCGTCGCCGATCGTCCCGGTCGAACCGCTGAGCAGACCTGCCCTGGGCAGACCGTGCACGGGGGTATTCGACGGATCAGTGCGCTTCGGCCGAGGCGCAGGAGTACATGCCCTGCGACCGGCCGGTCGTTGCTGCGGTGCCGCCGTACGCGCTCGGGTTCACCGGGGTGCAGTGCGCGGTCACCCAGGTCTGGATCAGGGAGGCGTTCGATCCGGATTGGGTACGCCCGCCGAAACCACCGAACCCGCCGCCGGTCAGGACGTAGCGCACCTGTCCCGTCGAGACCAGCGTGGCGAGTTGGCTGGGGGTCGGGAACGGTACCGAGCCCGTGAACCCGCCCATCGGCAGCACCGACACGCCGGCGAGTACGAACTGGCCGGCGGCGGTCGAACCCTGCACGGCGAGGAGATACTTGCTGCCCGGCTGGTGGCTCTTCAGGTAGGCGACCGTGCGCAGGGTCTGCGCGCTGGGGCTGCCGTTGGACCCGAAGCCGGTACCCCCGAAAGCCGCACGCCCCGCGCCGGCCCGGGAACCCCCGTCACCCGGACCGCCGGGGCCCGGCCGGAGCGCACCCGAACCGAAGAACCCACCTCGGGCCCCGTCGCCCGAGGCGCGGCCGCCGTCCCCAAAGCCGTCCCCGAAACCGTCCCCGAAACCGTATCCAAATCCGCCGTCGCCGGTGCCACCCCGGCCGGCACCGGTGCCTGAGCGGCCCGCCTCCTCGAAGCCGGCACCGCGTTGCCGGCCGCCGGCCGCCCCGGATCCGCGGGCGCCCGCGAATCCTCCGCCGAACCCCATCCGCGCCGCCGGGCCGGCGGCCGGCGACGCCGGGTTCCCCGCACCGGAACGCTCCACAGTGGACACGGCCCATGCCGCGGGTGCCAGCATCATGGCCACGACGGCGAGGGCGGCACCAGCTACGGTCGCGTGGGCGAAACCGCGGCGGACGGCGGCCGGGTGGGTGCTACCGCGACCGGCGGCGAGCGGCCGGTACCGGACCGCGGCGGTCGCCACGAGCGTCGCGGTGCCCAGCGCGCCGGCGCCGAGCACCAACGGAGTCAACCAGGGCAGGAACCCGGCGAACTGCCGGCTCAGGTACGCCGCCCAGGCGACCGTCGCCGCCACCGCCGCGGGGAGCAGCCAGCGCCGCCAGCCGGGCGACCGGTACGCCGACCACAGGCTGACCAGACCGCCTCCGAAGAGTGCCGCCACGGCCGGCGCGACGGCCACGACATAGTACGTGTGCGCCACGTGCCCCACGGAGAACGCGACGACGTGGACGGCCAACCACAGCCCCCACATCAGGAACCCGGCCCGTACCGGATCGGTGCGCCGCGCCCGGCCACGCGCCGCGACGCCGAGGACCAGTCCGATCAGGGCCGCCGGATACAACCAGCCCACCTGGGAGGCGACCGAGCCGTTGAACATGAAGTGCCAGTCGGTGGCGTTGCCGGCCGCGGCGCCGGCCGGACCGAACGTCACCGCGCTCTCGCTGCTGACGCCGAACCGGCCCAACCCGTTGTACTCGAACACCATCGCCAGCGGATTGTTGTCCAGCGATCCGTCGATGTAGGGCCGATCGGCCGCGGGGGTGGCCAGCACCAGCCCGATCCAGACGAACGACACCGCGAGCGTGACCGCACCGAACAGGCCGACCTGGGCCAGCCGGCGCCGCCCGGTGACCGGCGCGGCGAACAGGTACACCAGGGCGAGCGCGGGAACCACCGCCCAGGCCTGCACCATCTTGGCCTGGAAGGCCAGCCCTATCCACACGCCGGCCAGCAGCAGGGTGCGCAGCCGGCCGGTGCTCACCGCGCGGGTCCACGCGTCGGCCGCCAGTACCAGCAGCATCACCAGCAGCGTGTCGGAGATCTCGGCGCGCGCGAGTGCCGCGACGATCGGGGTGGCGGCGAACGCGGCCGCGGCCAGCAGCCCGGCGACCGGGCCACGCCAGCGCCGCACCGTCCGGTACAGCACCAGGACGGTGGCCACGCTCTCCACCACCTGCGGCAGGATCACCGACCACACGTGGAACCCGAAGATCCGGGCGGACACCGCCTCCACCATGAAGGCGCCGGGCAGCTTGTCCAGGGTGATCGAGGCGGCCGGGTCGAAGCCGCCGTACAGCAGCGCCTTCCAGCTCTCCGACATGCTCTTCACGGCCGGCGCGTAGAAGACGTGCAGTTGGTCGTGGGCCAGCCCCCAGGCGTAGACCGTCGCGGCGAGGGCGGCGACCACCAGCAGCGCGGGCCGGGCCCAGGGCGGCTGGCCGGTGGGGGAGCGCCACGGCATGCGCAGGTGCACGCGACCGCGACGCCACACGGTACGCGCGTCGGGCCCGTCGAGTGTCGTCGCGCTCACGGTCGCCAGCCTAGGTTCCGGGCGACTCATCCGCATTGAGCCGATCTATGAGTTACGTAGTAGTTAGCTGCACTTTCTCCCAGTTTGGACAGCCGGTGCGTGACGCCGGGTTCCATCCGGGGGCGAGAGCCCCGCGCTGAGACCCGCCGCGAGTATGCAGCTGGTACAGTAAAAGTATGACTCGGCGGATCACGATCAGTTTGCCCGACGATCTGGCGGCGTATGCGGAGCGGGCGGGGAACAACACCTCGGGCTTCGTCGCCGACGTGCTCCGCCGCAAGATGCGTGCGGACAGTCTGCGGGCGCGGCTGGCCGAGATGGGGTATCCGATGACTGACGAGGACGTCGACCGGGCCCGGGAGCGGGTGGGTTCCCTGCCGCCGATCAGCGACGAGCAGCATGCCAGAAACCTGGGGACACTGAGCCGGTACGACGGCGATGCCGCGGCATGAACGGCCTTGTCCTCGATGCCTCGGCGCTGTTGGCGTACGCGTCGGGGGAGAGCATCGAGCCGGGTGCGATGATCGCTTTGGCCGGCGAGGATTCCGGCCAGCAGGTCTGGATCCCGGCGATGTCTCTTGGTGAGGCCGCTCGCCTGCTGGTCGGCACGAAGCAGGGCGCCGTTCTGGATGTGCTGACGGGGCCGGACAGTGATGTACGGATCGCGATCTACGACGGGCCGACCAGCCGTCGGGTTGCTCGCATTGCCGTCGAGCAGGACATCGCCTCGGATGCCGCGCACGCGATCGCGACGGCGTTGCTGTACCGCTGCTATCTGGTGACGGCGTCGCCGGTGGTGGCCGCCGCGGCGCAACGGCTCGGGGTCGAGGTGCTTGACCTCACCCAGACCTGGGACTGATCGCCGCCGAGTACGGGCGAGGTTGGGCCGTGCTTGCCGGGCGCGGAGGCGGCCGGGGTGGGATGATATGTCTCGATGAGGGAGGGGCCAGTGTTCGAAGCGAGTGATATACGCGAATGGCGTGGCCACAATGTGGTCGACGCCGACGGGCACAAGATCGGCACGCTGGAGTCGATCTATGTGGACACCGCCACCGATCAGCCCACCTTCGCCACCGTCACCGTTGGTCTGCCCACGCGGCACCGCCTGGTGTTCGTACCCCTCGACGGCGCGAGCGTCGGACCGGGCTATCTGAAGGTCGCCCATCCCCGCAGCCAGGTCAAGGACGCCCCCTCGATCGATACCGACGGGGAGTTGCCGGTCGGTGACGAGGCGGCCATCTTCGCGCATTACGAGCTGAGTTATGCCCAAGGGGCGGCCGGCGAACGGCGCCTCGCGCGTCGCTGATCCACTGTGGCTGAGGGAGGTTGGCGATGGCACTGTTCCTAATCTTGATCATCGCAGCGATTGTGCTGGGGATCGTCGGTGTCGTCGCCAAGGGTCTGCTCTACTTGCTGGTCATCGGCGTGGTTGTCCTGGTGGTCGCTCTCATCTACGGAGCGGTCCGGTTCCGGCTGGGAGGTCGGCGGCCGGGCCGCTGACCTCCGGCTCAGACAACCCCCAGCCGGGCGAGGAGCCGCGTCTTCGCCGCCGGCCAGTCATCGTCGACCATCGCGTAGATGACCGTGTCACGCCATGACCCGTCGGAACGGCGGCGGTGCTTGCGCAGGACGCCCTCCCGCAGCGCGCCCAGCCGTTCGATGGCCGCCTGCGCCCGGAGGTTGAGAATGTCGGTCACCCACACCACTCGTACCGCGCCGAGGGTCTCGAAGGCGAAGGCCATCATCAGCAACTTCGCTTCGGCGTTCGCGCCGCTGTGCCACCACCGCTGACCCAACCAGGTGTAGCCGATGGTCACGGTACGCAGGGTCGGATCAGGGTCCGCGAATGACGTTGTCCCGGCGAACTCCCCGGTCGCGGTGTCGATCTGGGCATACGGCAGTCGAACGCCACGAGCCCGCGCGGTAAGGGCCGCGGTGATATGGCGGCTCGCGTCCTCGACGGTGACCGGGTACGCCAAGGCACCCCCTGGCGGACTCTGCCAGCGGAAGATCTCGGCTGCCTGCTCCGGCCCGCCCGCGGCGGCGAGATATCCCGGCGCGTGTTCGAGCGTCAACGGTTCGAGCCGAATCCTCCGCCCCGCCAACGTGGGCATCGCGTACCAGAGGCCGTGGTCCGTTACGCAGCGCATAATCGCATCCAATCGCGTTGCCCCGCGGCCATTTTCCGGCCGGGCCCATCGCCACCACGTGGCTATCGCCTACCGGACGGATACCGGCTGAGCGGCGGGCACAGCCGCTGGGTGGCCGGCGGTCCGCGTCGCCCGCCGGGGCAGGAGAAGTCCGATGACCGCTCCGGCGAGGGCCAGTACTGCCGCTGTTGCGATGGCAGACCCGAAGCCGTCGCTGAATGCCTTCGCGGAGCCGAGTCCGCCGCGGGTCGTGAAAACCGCCGTACTGATGGCGATCCCGAATGCGCCGCCGAGCTGGCGGACCGTGTTGAACGTGCCGGAAGCGGCGCCGATCGCCGTCATCGGTACCGCCCCGATGACGGCGCTCTGTGCCGACGGGATCGTCATCGCGATACCGACTCCGGAGATCACGAACGGGAGAATCAGCGGTGGATAGGTCAACCCGGGCCCTGCGATCAGCGCGATCCACCCGAATCCGATCGCTTGCAGCAGCAGCCCGGCCACCACCAGCGGCCGCGCGCCGATTCGATTGACCTGCCTACCCGCGACCGGCGCGACCGCGAAGAGTGCCATTGTCCACGGTGTCAGCAACAGTCCCGTGGCCAGCGGACCGTGCCGCAGTACGACCTGAAGGAATTGGGCGAAGAAGAACGCACCGCTGAAGGTGGATGCGAACAAGAGGAACCCGGCGGTATTGCCGGCGGAGAAGGCCCGCGTTGCGAAGAACCGCATCGGTATCAGCGGGGCGTCGGCCCGCAACTCCCAGCCGACGAACACGACGAGCGCGATCGCGCCGCCGGACAGCGCCCCGACGACTTCGGCGCTAGTCCAACCAGACGCGTTTCCCCTGATCAAACCCCAGACAAGTCCGAACGCCGCTGCACTGACCAACCCGATACCGAGATAGTCCAGCCCCCGCGGGGAACCTACGTTCTTCTCGAGCCGCACCAGAACCAAGGGGACCAGCACCGCGGCGATCGGTACGTTGATCCAGAAGATCCACTGCCATGCCAGGTTCTGCACAATCGCTCCGCCGACGAGCGGTCCGCCGAGCGTAGCCAGTCCGGTGATCGATGCGAACAATCCCAACACTCGCGGCCGCTGTTCGGGTCCGAACGCCGCCGACACCACAGACAGAGCCGCCGGTGCCACCGCGGCGGCACCGGCGCCCTGGATCGCGCGGGTCGCGATGAGCCAGCCGAGACTCGGTGCCAACGCACAACCCGCGGAGGCGATCCCGAACAGGGCCAGCCCACCCACCAGGACTCGTCTGCGGCCGAATCGTTCGCCCAGGGCCGCGCCGGCCATGAGCAGCACGGCAAACGGCAGAGTGTAGGCGTTCACGGTCCATTCCAGATCGGCGATGGACGCATGGAGGTCCAGCGCGATCGCGTGTAGGGCAGTCGTGACGACCAGTGCATCCAGCAATATCATCAGCGACGCCGTCGATGTCAGCGCGAGCACCCAGCGCTGCCTTTTCGTCATGCCCACGTCGGTTCTCCTTTGTTGGTGTTCTCCGCTACCACTGATCTGGACACCGGGAAACGGGGCGGCTCCCAACCGCCCCGGTTCCCGGGGAAGCGTTCCGGGGGTTGACCCGGCCGGCCGGCTCTCTACCGCACCGGTCGGTACGCGAGAACGACGACCCCCGATGTGATCACGGCGGTGTCGATGAGCTCGAGGTTCATGTGCTTCGCGCCGTCCTCAAGGAGGGTTCTGCCCTTTCCACACAGAACGGGGTGAACCAAAACCCGGTATTCGTCGATGAGGTCGTGCTCCAACAGCGTGTGCATGAGGTCGTGGCAGCCGTACATGACCAGGTCCTGACCGGGCTGCTGCTTGAGCTTGGCGACGCCGTCGGCGACGTCGCCTTCGATCAGACGGGAGTTTCCCCACTCCAGGTCCTTGAGCGTGGTCGACGCGACGTGTTTGGCCATGCTGTTGATCTTGTCGACGTAGGGGAGTTCCCCCGATCGCGGTGGCCAAATGGTGGCGAAGGTTTCGTATGTCTTGCGGCCCAGGAGCAGACCATCGCTGTTCTTCAGAAGTTCGGTGTGGTACGCGGCCGACCCGTCGTCGTTGTACGGAATGACCCAGTCCCGGAGCTCGTCCACCCGCCCGTCCAGCGTCGCGTAGGTCGAAGCGATCAGTTTTCTCATCCCTGCCTCTTCCGGTGTGGCTTTGATTCGTGGCTCGACAACGATGCAGACACCGCGATGTCGGCGAAGGGGGCGGCCGCCGACCGCCCCCTTCGCCCCTCGGCCGGTGTCCATACAGAATGGAAATGCAACGAGCTGCGGATAGAGGGGGATCTGAGGGTGGTAACCGGCGATCTGATGTCCCGGGCGCGGGCCGGGAGCGGCGACGCGTTCCGAGATCTGACCGAGCCGTACCGGCGAGAGCTACAGGTGCACTGCTACCGGATGCTCGGATCGTTCCAGGACGCCGAGGACGCCCTCCAGGACACGCTGCTGGGCGCGTGGCAGGGCCTGGGCAGTTTCGATGGGCGTGCCTCGCTCCGCACCTGGCTCTACCGGATCGCTACCAACCGGTGCCTCAACGCGCGGCGTTCGGCCGGCCGGCGACGCGCCAAGGAGTGGGACGTGTCCAGTTTTGAACCGCCCGAACCGACCCGGCTCGGCGAGATCGTCTGGCTCGAGCCATACCCCGATGCCCTCCTCGAAGGGGCGATCGACGTGCCGCTCGGCCCGGAGGCCCGCTACGAGCAAACCGAATCGATCTCCCTCGCCTTCGTGACCGCCTTTCAGGCTCTGCCGCCTCGCCAGCTCGCCGTCCTCGTCCTGCGCGACGTCCTCGGATTCCACGCGAACGAGGTCGCCGACATGCTGGACACGACCGTCGAGTCGGTCAAGAGCGCCCTCAAACGAGCGCGGGCCGGCCTGCAGAGTCGCCAGCCATCGGCCGCCGACCGCGAACGGCCCCCCGCCTGCGACTCACCTTCCGAGGAGGCGATCGTGGCGAAGTTCGTCAGCGCGTACGAGTCCTCCGACGTCGACGCGCTGGTGGCCCTGCTGACGGACGACGTCTTCGTGTCGATGCCGCCGATCCCGCTCGAATACGAGGGCCGAGACGTCGTCGCCCGCTTCTGCGCCAGCATCTTCGGCTCGGGCCGGAAGTTCGACCTCGTCCGGACGCGAGCGAACGGTCAGCCGGCGTTCGGTTTGTACGTGACCACCCCCACCGGCATCCGCCACGGGACCGGCCTCATCGTCCTCACCCTCGCAGGCGACCGGATCTGCGCCATGACACGCTTCGAAAACAGCGTGCTCCCATGGTTCGGGCTACCGCGATCTCTCCCGAGCCGGTAGCCGAGCCGATAGCCAGCCGCGGAAACGCGGTGCAGCCCTCACCGGCGTAGTCCTGACGTTCGCCGGACCGCGGCTGCGCCGAAACCGGTGCTTGACGATTCTGGCCACCTCGACCGATCCCTTTCGGCAGGTCGCCGAGTCGATAGCTGACGGAATTGCCGCACGGTCCACAACCAGTGGTCTGGGCGGGCATCACCGCTGTGCCAGGGATGGCGAGTCGTGCACGGAACCTTTAAGCGAGCGAACTCGTTCGTGGCGTCCGGAATAGGTAGGGATAACCTGCGTTGAACCATTGCCCGGTTCGGTTTCGCGGCTCCCCCCGGATGCACCCGACGAGCGGGGACGGATCACAGTCTGAGCCAGCGTCCGCGAGCCTTCGATGACGTCGTACCGACGTGGCAGATTCTGCTCCGTGTTGACCAGGACGCCCCGTGCCTCGCTGCGACGATTCGCGGTGTTGAGCATTCTGCGGGTGATCCAGACGAGCGCGGCCAGCAGCACGACACCGCGCATGATTGTGATGTAGACGACGAGGCCGGATTCGTAGAGCATGACGCATTGCGCGAGTCCGATCGCGAGAACCAGGCGAGTCGGGCTGGCAGTCTTGGCGATGACGGCTTCCGCAGCAGCGAACGCCACGGCGATCAGGACGGCCGCGATGAGCAGGCCCCATGGCCCGTAGAAGGACAGGATCGTGCCGAGGACGCCGGTCAAGTAGTCGATGGTGGGATCCAGTCCCATGTGGACGTCGACGTACTGTTCCTCGTTGCGGGTTTCCACGGAGCTGTCCAGCTTGCTGGGGTGTAGAACGCTGGGCACGCCCAGCAGCACATCGTTGCGGACGGTGGACAGTCCGACGGGCTGGTAGCCGTGTTGAAGCGATTGCAGGACCAGGGCGCCGTAGGTGTTGTCATCAAACCGGTAAACCAGATCGGACAGGATCGCTTGGCCGCTTCCGGGGCTGGTCAGGTGGGTGACGCCGTCGGTCAGTGCGGCGAGTCGTCCGGTAGTTCCCTGGTCGGCAAGGAACGCGGTTCGTCCGTCGGTGGCGCGGCTGGCCGAGATCGTGACGACGAAGAACCCGGCAATGGCGACGATCAGGGCCAGTTGGCGGCGGCTGGGTCGCACGCCGACGAGGCGGATGCCGAGGACCGTCAACACGGCGGCGATGACGATCATGGATCGGATGCCAGCGAACGCGAGCAGAAGTGCCTGGGCGAGGAAGACCGGCAGGAGCCAGCGGCGCCCGCGGCGGACCACGACGACGACGCCGGTCAGCGCGGTCAGCAGCAGAAGGTACTGGGCGGCCAGACCGGAGAGCAGGTAGTTGCTGTCGCCGGCGGCGGTATCGGCGCCGACGGCGAGTGGGGCGAGGGCGCCCTGGCCGCGCGCGGTGGCGACTAGCAGCGGTGCGGCGAGAACGAGCAGCCACGGCAGCCTCAGCCGGGCGATGTATGCAGACGGTTGCGGGATCGGCTGCGGGCCGCTGGCGCGGCGACGAAGCAGGATCAGGGTGGCGTAGGTGATCGCGTAGAGCAGGATCGCCACGGAGACCAGGATGACCCAGTTGTCGATCGCCGGCTGGGAGACCAGGTTGCGGAAGGTGGTGTTGTGGCCGGGCCAGATCCATTGCATGACCTCGGTAAGGCCGTGCCCGAGAATGGCCATGGCGGCGAACAAGGCGCCGAGGTGGTTCAGCCACCTGCCCTTGATCGCGGTGTGGATGATTGCCGCGGCGATGAGTTGGAGCAGTAACCCGATCATGACGGACACGGTCATGTTCTGGTCAACCCTGATGAGCTACCGCAGGTAATGGGCTAAATCGGTCGAGACCCGGATTAATCTGTCTGCCGCTCCATCAGGCCGCCGCCGCTGCCCCCGGCGCTGCCAGCTAGCTAGTTATCTCGTGGCCGCATCGTGGTCGGACGACCGGCTGAAGTCCACGGAGAGGGTAGACGCCGCGCTAAACGATCTGGGCCCGGTGTGACCCGTCGTGGACAAACGTGAGAAGCACTGTCTTTCCGGCTGCTGGAGATTTCTCGGCGTACGTGTCGCCGAGGGCGTCTGCAACGGTGAGAGCGTCGCGAGGGGTCTCGATTGCCGCTGCCGCGCTGGGCTGGCTGAACCAGCCGTCAGACGATAGTGTCAGCGGACTGTCGTTGATCAGGTGGCCGCCGCAGAGATGTGCCGGGGCCAACTCGAAGGACGCGGGAGTGGGTGCGATGGGTGGGCGCAGCGAGCGAATCGGCCTGCTCGCACGGTCGGCTCCCAGGGAGCGGATTCACGCATGACAGACGGGCGTAATCGATCCTACGATGACGGTCGCGGTTCCCAGCGGCGACGGCGTTCCGAGCCGGACGGGTACGGGCGACCGGGGTCCCCCGAGCAGGGTCACGATGCGTACCCGCCGGCATCGTACGGTGAGGAAACCGGCTTCACGCCGAGCTTCATCGAGCGCGGCTTCGACGATGACGTGAGAGCGCCCCGCCAACGCCGCGACGTACGGGGCCGCCGCGAGCATCCGGCCGAGACCACCGATTCCCGTGCCGCTTCCGGCTACGCGCCGGACTACGCTCCCGACTACCCGAGCGGTCCCCGAGGCCCGCTGGACGGGACCGGGCGTCTCACCGCTGGCAGGCCCCGCGACGCCGGACGGCGGCGTGGTGCCACGGACCCCCGTGGTGCCACGGACCCCGGCGGGTTCGCGGCCCGTCGGGTCCCTCCGGACTCCCGTGGTCCCGATCCCCGGGACACGGTCCGTCGCGACGGCTATCGCGAGCGCTACGACGACGGGTATCGCGACCGCTACGACGATCCCGGATTCGCGACCCCCGCGACCCCCGGCTATGACGACGCCGGATATCCCGTTTCCGGTCGCGGAAACGCCGGCTACGCCGACCCGGGCTACGCCGA
>DASXOA010000128.1:0-8778 GCA_036494675.1 Rugosimonospora sp. | reverse complement strand
CGCCGCGGCCGGCCGGGTGGCCCCGGACTGGGTGGCCCCGGTCAGCCGCCGGTCGGCGGGCTCGGTCGCCTCAGCGGGCTCCGTCACTCCGGCCGGCTCCGTCACCTGCCGCGCCGCCGGCGCTTCGGTCACCGACTCCTGTCCGGTCACAGCGTGCTCGCCGGTCACCGAGTGCCCGGCCGCCTGTCCCGCCGCTCCGGCCGCGGAAGGGTCCCCGACCGCCTCGATCGCCGTCATGCGTTCACCACCCGTCTACTGTGCCCTATCGGTCGCCGAAGACGCCGCCGGGACCATCCCGCCCGCGACCGGTCGGACACCGCGGGCCCGGGCCCGCCGAGGAGCACACCCGGCGACAGTGCGGGACGCACGGCAGCAAACCGTGCGTTACGCACGGCAACAACCGGCGCGGGACTGTGACAAACCGGCGCGGGACGGGTGACAAACCTGTGCGGGACGGGACGCGCGGCGACACAGCCGGATCCGGGCGTAACCGAAATTGATGCGCACACCGGATCCGTGGACAGCGTGGGCGCCAACGGAATCGGGGCGCGGCCAGTGGCCGCGCCCCGTGCTCCCAGGCCCTCCCGGGCTGGTGCGGCAGCTACGATCCCCCGCGACCTTCGGACCGACCCGAGACGGACTGGACGCCCGCACCTGACCGTTGTCTACTGGCCGCGTTTAACCCCCTGCCCGTACCACCGACGCAACGACCGGCCGCCTCGCCCCGCCAACCTCCGTCCGCTGGACCTGGCCGTCGCGGCGACTGGCTCGCCGTCGCTCGGCCAGCGGACAAAGGGACCAAACAAACCGTAGTCGCTTCCCGAAGTAGGACCAGATGACGGTACGCGCTGCCCCCCGGAGGCTGTCAACGGGTACCCGAGGATCGGACACAGAGATACGGCGTGTCGCAACGGGCGTGTCCGGGTCGGTACCGCTAGAGCGACGCCAACCGTACGGCAGGTAACCGCGAGCGCAGCAGGGCGGCGGCCGCACCCGGGTGGTCCGCGGCGAGCAGACCGGCCGCCGGGAGTACCCCGTCGACGTCGACGACGACCTCGGCGGACCGCGGCGGCGCCCACCCACCGGCGTGATCGGCCAGCGCCGCCGCCAGAACCCGCTCCGCAAGCCCGGGCGGAGCATTGCGCAGCACGCCACCCGACCCGATCACCAACCGCACGTCACGCAGGTCCCGACCGCCGTCCCCACCCGGCCCGCCCCGCGCATGCCGGCGCAGCGCCACGGTCGTGGAAAGCTCCGCGATGCGGGCATCCGCCGCCCACGCCGCCTCGTCACCGGCCAGCAACCCCGGATCGGCGACCCGCGCCGCCGCGGCCTCACGCAGCGGGCCGACCTCGCCGCCGGTCAGCAGCCGCTGCGCGTCGGCGGCGTCGACAACCCCGGCGGCGCCGTGGCGCATACCCAGATCGCCCTCCACCGTCCGGGCCCGCCACAGCGTCCCGGCCACCTCGCGACGGGGTCCGGTGTCCCGGTCCGCGTCCGGGGTGAGCACCGAGTAGACGTCCGTGGTCGCCCCACCGACATCGACGACGGCCAGATCCCCGCCCAACCGGTCGGCCAGGAACTCCACCCCGGTGAGCACCACCTCGGGCGTCGCGCCCCGCACCAGCGAAGCGAACCGGCGGCCACGCGACAGCCGCTTGCCGCCGATCACGTGGCGCAGGAACACCTCCCGGATCGCCGAACGCGCCGGCCCGGGCTCCAGTACCCCGATCCGGGGCAGCACGTTGCCGGCCGCGACCACCGCCACCCCGCCCGCCGCCAACCGCGCCACCACCTCGTCCCGGGCCTGCGCGTTGCCGGCGGCGACCACCGGTACCCGCAGCCGGGCGCGGGCCAGCCGGTCGGCGTTGTGCGTCAACACCTCGGCGTCGCCGCCATCGGTGCCACCGACGAGCAGGATCACGTCCGGGCGCGACGCGCGCAGCTCACCGATCCCGGCCGCGTCCAGCGGCCCGGCGCACACGTGCACCACCCGGGCACCGGCCGACAGCCCGACCTGCCGGCCGGCCGTCGCGGTCACCAGCCGCTCGTACCCGACCACCGCCAGCCGCAGCCCGCCGCCGGCGCTGGAACACACCCGCAGCGGGTACCCGTCGCCGCCGGCGGCGGCCACCGCCGCGTCCAGACCGTCCAGCACATCGGAGTCCACGGTCGTACGACGCGCCGCGGCACCGACCAGCTCACCCGTCGCCAGATCGACGACGAGCACCTTGGTGAACGTCGACCCGACATCCGCGCAGGCGACCAGCCCGCTCACGCGACCAGCCCGCTCACAGCGCGGCTGCCTGTCACGGCACCACGACGGTGCCGGTGGCCTCGACCGCCACCAGCGGCGGATCCAGCACCTCCGCGGCCGACTCCCGCCGCTCCGGCCGGCCCCGGCACACCACGCAGCAGGAGAACTCGATCGTGCGGCTGCGGTTGCCGACCCGCACCACCCGGCCGGTCACCTCCACCACGTCACCCGCCCGTACCGGCGCGACGAACCGGACCTGCGAGTACCCGGCGAACAGTCCCTCGTCGCCGTCGGTGCGGATACACAACTCCGTGGCCACGTCACCGAACAGGCCCAGCGCGTACGCCCCGTCCACCAGCCCACCCGCGTAGTGCGCATGCCCGTACGGCACGTACCGCCGGTGCACCACCGTCGTACCCACGCTCACCGGGCCACCCCCGTCCCGCCCGCCAGGGCATGCACCAGGTAACTGGCCACCTCCCGGGGCGTCGTACCCCGACCGAAGATCCGGTTGACCCCCAGCTCACCGGCCATCAACTCATCGAACCGGGGACCGCCGACCACCAGCAGCGGGCGCCGGCCGGCCGGCAGCGCCTCCCGGAACGCCGCCGACATCTGCCGGGTGTTGTGCATGTGCGCGTCCCGCTGCGTCACCACCTGCGACACCAGCACCGCGTCGGCGCGCTCCGCCGCCGCGCGCTCCACCAGGTCCGGCACACCGACCTGGGCACCCAGGTTCACGACCCGGAACTCCCGGTAGGACTCCAGGCCCTTCTCCCCGGCGATGCCCTTCACGTTCAGGATCGCGTCGATGCCCACCGTGTGCGCATCCGTGCCGATGCAGGCGCCGACGACCACCAGCTTGCGGCGCAACCGCCGCCGTACCAGCGCGTTGATCTCCTTGGCCGGCAGCACCGGGAAGTCCCGCTCCACCACCTGTACCGAGTCCAGGTCGACCAGGTGGTTGACCCGCCCGTACACGACGAAGAAGGTGAACCCCTCGCCGATCGGGCGCGAATGAACCACCATCGCCGCTTCCATGCCCATCTTGCCGGCGAGCTGCACCGCCGCGCCCTCGGCCCGCCGGTCCGCCGGCACCGGCAGCGTGAACGACAGCTGCACCATCCCGTCGCCGGTCGTATCGCCGTACGGCCGCACGACCGTACTCATCGGACCACCCGTCTCATCGGCCCTCCAGGATCTCCGCCCTCCAGGATCTCCGTCGCCGGGTTGAAGTAGTCCGGCTCGTGCCGGGCCACCCCGGCCAGGCCCTTCCCGCCGTCCGCCGGGCGCTTCATGATGCCGAACGTGCCCGCTCCGATCGCCTCCAGCAGCCCGTCGGCGACAATCCGGCGCAGCAACTCGACCGACTCACCCAGCACCTGATGCGCCCGGCGCTGGATGAACCCGCCCGGCGCCGGTACGAAGTCCTCGTGCAGCCCGCCGCACGCATCCAGCACGTAACGCACGTTGCGCAGCGCCGTATCCCGATCCGACAGCCACGGCGTGACCACCGCCTCGGTCATCATGCCGACCAGCAGGATGCTCTGCCCCGTCATCGTCCCGGCCAGGTTGAAGAACCCGTCCAGCAGATTGCCGCGGAACACATCACCGGTCATGTGCTTGGTCGGCGGCATCCACTTCAGCGGCGCCTTCGGGAACAACTCCCGCGCCAGCAGGGCATGTGCCAGCTCCAGCCGGAACGACTCCGGCAGATCCGGATTGATCTCGAACGCGTGACCCAGGCCCAGCTGCCAGTCCGCCAGCCCGGCCTCCTTCGCGAAGTACTCGTTGAGCAGCTGCGACACCGTCACCGTGTGCGCCTCGTCGACCGCGTCCGCCGTGGTCAGGTAGTTGTCCTCACCGGTATTGATGATGATGCCGGCCCGCGCGTGGACCTGGCGCGAAAACCGCTGGTCGACGAACGTACGCACCGGGTTGATGTCGCGGAACAGGATGCCGTACATCGAGTCGTTGAGCATCATGTCCAGCCGCTCCAGCCCGGCCAGCGTCGCGATCTCCGGCATGCACAGCCCGGACGCGTAGTTCGTCAGCCGCACGTACCGGCGCAACTCCCGCGACGTCTCGTCCAGCGCCGCGCGCATCAGCCGGAAGTTCTCCTGCGTCGCGTACGTCCCGGCGAACCCCTCCCGGGTCGCGCCCTCCGGCACGTAGTCCAGCAGCGACTGCCCCGTCGAACGGATCACCGCGATCACATCCGCGCCGGCCCGGGCAGCCGCCTGCGCCTGCGGAATGTCCTCGTAGATGTCGCCGGTCGCCACGATCAGATAGATCCACGGCCGACGCGGCGGATCGCCCCACCGCGCGATCAGCCGGTCCCGCTCCGCCCGGCGCCGGTCGATCTGGCGCACCCCGGCCGCCACCGCCTTCCGGGCCGCCCGACGCGCCGCCGTGGCCGGCACCCCCGACGGCACCTCGAACCGCACCGACCCGGCCGCCGCCTTCTGCGCCAGCAGCGTCAGATCGTGCGTACCCGACGCCGCCAGGGCGTGGAACGCCGGCACCGCCACCCCGTGACCCAGACCGACATCGGCGACCACCGCGTCGACCAGCCGGTTCACCCACGGAATCCCGTCCGGGTCGGCGCCGGACACCCCGGCCAGCCGCAGCACCGCCCGCTCCACCGCGACCGTGGTGTGGCTGCGCGCCAGATCCACCACCGGCCGGCCGGCCTGCCGGGCCAACTGCCGGGCCTGACGCACCTGTGCCCGGTCCAGATCAAGCTTGCTCACCATCGAAGATCACCTCACCGCGCAGCACCGTGCGCCGGCAGACCGGCAACGCCGGTACCGGCTCCTCCGGCTCCGAACCCAGCAACGCCGGCAGGCTCCCGGCCAACCCCTCCACGTCCCACACCGCGAACGTCGCCGGCGCACCCCGCGCCAGCACACCCTCCTCGTCGCGGCACACCGCCCGCCAGCCACCCCGGGTGTGCGCCGCGAACGCGGTACGGATCCCGACCCGGTACACCGGATTGTGGTGCGTCATCGCCGCCCGCACCGTGCCCCACGGATCCAGCGGGGTCACCGGCGAATCCGACCCGAACGCCAGCGTCACCCCGACCCCGGCCAGCGCCGCGATCGGGTTCGCCGCCATCGACCGGGTCACCCCCAACCGCTGCGCGTACATCCCGTGCTCCCCGCCCCACAACCGATCGAACGCCGGCTGCATGCTCGCCACCACGCCGAACGACACCAGGCCGGCGATCAGCTGCTTGTCCACGATCTCCACATGCTCGATGCGGTGCCGCGCGTCCCGGATCGCATCCACCCCGACCTGCGCCGCGGCCAAACCGAACCCGGCCATCACCGTGGCGATCGCCTTGTCACCGATGGCGTGGAAGCCACCCTGCACCCCCAGCCGGGTGCAGTCCACCAGGTGCGACGCGACCTGCTCGGCGCTCAGGTACCCGTGTCCCGCGTGGTCCGCGTCGACGTACCGCACCCGCAGGTGCGCCGTCTGCGAGCCGAGCGCGCCGTCCGCGTACAGGTCCCCACCGGCACCGACCGCCCCCAGTTCCCGGGCCTTGGCGGCCGAACCCAGCTCGCCCCAGTACCCGTACACCTCCGGCAGCCCCCGGCCGCCCAGCGCCAGCACACTGGTGAAGTCGTCCTCGCTGGACGTACCGGGCCCACCGCACTCGTGTACCGCCGCGATGCCCAGCGACGCCGCCCGGCGCAACGCCGCCACCTGCGCCTCCCGGCGCTGTGCCGCGGTCATCGAACCCATCGCCACCTCACGCACCGCGTGATGAGCGTCGCGCTTCAGCCAACCCTCGGCGTTCCAGCCCGGCAGCGCCCGATCCGCGAGCGCCAGCAACGCCGTGGACACCGCCGCCGAGTGCACACTGGCCTGCGACAGGTACACCCGCCGGCCACCGGCCGCCCGATCCAACTGCGGTGCCGACGGGGGTTGCCGCACCGGCCAGCCCGACTCGTCCCAGCCGTGCCCGATGGCCACCGCGTCGCCCGGCAGCCCCGCCGCGAACGCGGACACCCGCTCCAGCACCTCGTCGGCGGAGCCGGCACCGGACAGATCCAGGCCCAGGATCGTCACCCCGGTACTCGTCGTGTGCACGTGCGCGTCCACGAAGGCCGGGGTGATCAGCGCGCCGTCCAGATCCACGACCCGGTCGGCGGCCGGCGCGTCGCCGACCTCACCGAGCCAGGCGATGGTTCCGTCGCGCACCAGCAGGGCGTCCGCCCGGGGGTCGGCCGGGCTGTACACGCGACCGTTGCGGTAGAGGATGCCAGGGGTCGAACCCTCGCCAGCCGGGGACGAGGCACCGCCCAGGGGCGGCAGATGATCGCTGCTCATGCCCATCAGTCTGCCGCTGTACCCGAACCAGCGTCGCCACCCCCGGCCGGCGTGCCTCCCTCGGTACCCAGCCGGGCCAGCAGCAGCCGCCGCACCGCCGGCACCGTACGCACCAGATCCAGCGCGTACCCGGCATGACCCGGCACGTACCCGTTGCCGACCAGCATCGTGACGTCGGCGGCCAACCCCTCCGCACCCAGCGCCGCGGCCGCGAACGAGGTCGCCATGCTGAAGAACACCACCGTGCCGCCCGCCGCGGTACACAGGATCGCACCGTGCTCACAGCCCGGCACGTCGACACAGACCACGGTGACATCGACCGGGTCGCCCAGGGCCGCGGCCAGCGCCACAGGATCGCGCGCGTCGGCCACCACCACCTCGTCCGCGAGACCGGCCTCACGCAGCCGGCGTGCCTCACCCTCGTCGGGCACCACGCCGACCGTCCGGGTCGCGCCGGCAAGCCGGGCGGCGGCCAGCGACAGGCAACCACTCTTGCCCGCCCCGCCGAGCACCGCGACGCTGGTCCCAACCGGCAGCCCGGCGGCCTTCCGGTGCCCGGCCACCACCCGCGCGGTCAGCGCCGGCGCGCCGCACACGTCCAGCACCGCCAGCGCCAGTTGCGGATCCAGGTCGGTGGGGAGCACCGCCGCGATCGACCGGCCGAACAGGATCGCGTGACCGGAGCACGGCACCTGCTCGCCGCGCCCGTCCCAGCGAGCCAGGCCGTCATCGACCGCCAGCGGAGTGAGCGTCAGCGAGACCAGGGAAGCGATCCGGTCCCCCGGCTTCAACCCCAGCGGCGAGTCCGGACCCACCTCGTCGACGGTGCCGATGAGCATCCCACCGGAGCCGGTGACCGGATTATGCATCTTGCCCCGGTCGGTGATGATCCCCAGCACTTCGGCGCGTACCGCCTCGCCGTCCCCGCCGTGCTTCGTCGTCAACTGCCGGAAGCTCGCCGCGTCCAGATTCAGCCGCTCGACCGCGACCCTGACCTCGTCCCGGCCGATCGCCGGCCTCGGATCCAGGCGGGCGGCCGCCTGGGGCAGCACGCCGACCGGTTCGATCACCCGATGCAGGCCGATCGGTGAGGTCATGCCGCCGCTCCCTTTCGCCGAGACTTTGTTGCCCATCCGAAGCTGACGGGAAGACTTCCGGTAGCCTAATCTGATTGCAGGATATCTTCCACCGTGGGTGGGTCAACACGTTCGGTGGGTCAGCACGTCGAGGGAGGCACCATGACCGTCACCCGGCAACCCGAGCGCGTGACCACCCCAGCCCACCCCGATCCGACGAACCGCCCCCCGCGCACCAGGGCGTCGGCCGACCAGCCGTACGAGTACCGCCGCCGGGAACTCGTCGAACCCGACTGGACCCGGCTGCCCGGGTGGCGCGACGTGACCCCGGAACAGTGGGAGTCCGCGCAGTGGCAACGGGCGCACTGCGTGAAGAGCGTACGGGCGCTGCACGACGTCTACGGCGACCTCATCGACGAGCGCTTCTACGCCGACCTCGAAGCCGACCAGCGCACCAGCGCGACCATGTCCATGCTGGTACCCCCGCAGATGCTCAACACGATGGTGCCGCACTCGGTGCCGGACACCCAGCGGCTCTACGCCGACCCGGTGCGCCGCTACATGATGCCGGTCGCCTCCGACCGGCGCACCGACTGGCCCAGCCACCCGTACGCCAGCCGGGACTCACTGCACGAGCACGACATGTGGGTCGCCGAGGGGCTGACCCACCGGTACCCGACCAAGGTGCTCGCCGAACTGCTGTCCACCTGCCCCCAGTACTGCGGGCACTGCACCCGCATGGACCTCGTGGGCAACTCCACCCCGGCCGTCGACAAGCTCCGGCTGAGCCTCAAGCCCACCGACCGGTACGACGGCATGATCGGCTACCTGTGTACCCATCCCGGAGTCCGCGACGTCGTGGTCTCCGGCGGCGACGTCGCCAACGTGCCCTGGCGCCACCTGGAATCGTTCCTCACCCGGCTGCTGGAGATCGAGACGATCAGCGACATCCGGCTCGCCACCAAGGCACTGATGGGCCTCCCCCAGCACTGGCTGTCCGACGAGGTGCGGGCCGGCATGACCCGGCTGGCCACGACCGCCAGGTCGCGTGGCGCGAACATCGCCATCCACACGCACGTCAACAACGTCCAGTCGGTCACGCCGCTG
>DASXOA010000127.1:0-33651 GCA_036494675.1 Rugosimonospora sp. | reverse complement strand
CAAGGTCGAGCTCCGTCCGGCCAACGAGCGCGGAACGATCGCGGACGTGCTGCTGCCGACCGCGGTACTGGTCCCCCGGGCGCTCGCCGGCCGCGGGCCGAACGCCGGGCCGCCGCCCGTCACCCGGGACGCACCGCTGGTCGGGCCCCCCGCCAACAACCAGCCACCCCCACCCCCTTCCCCGGTCACCGAACCGCAGGCGCGGGAGAGCGGCCTGGTCGACCCGCGTACGCCCAGCGGGGCCGGGTCCGGTCTCGGCGGCCCGAGCACCGGAGGTTTCGGCGGTGGCGCGGGCGGCTTCGGCGCCGGGCCGGGCCGGTTCAGTTCCGGTCCGCACAACGGCGGCGTGCCCGGCACACCGGCCCCCAGCGGTTCGCCGGCTGGCGGCACGAACATGCCGGCCTGGTCCGACCTGACCGGCGCCGGTACAGCCAACGGCATCAATGGCATCAACGGGATCAACGGCAGCCGCGGTCCCGGTGGGCTCAACGGCAGCGACCCGTACCCGCCCGTACCGAGGCCGACCGAGAACCGGCCGACCAGCGGCGCGCCGAGCGGGCCGATCCCCACACCCGGCCCCGGCCCTTCGGGCAGGAGTCCGGGCGACCCGCTGCCGCAGCGCCGTGCGACCGAGCCCCGTCCGGTCGACGGTGAGCTGGCCGAGGAGCCGGGACCCCGGATCCCGCGCCAGATGCCGTCCTCCCCGGAGGCGTGGGCCACCGGACCGGCCGGTCCACGGACCCCACCCGACCTGGTGATCGACGCGATCGATGCCGACGTGGTCGAGGAGCGCACCGTCGCGACTCCCGCGGTTCCGGCACCGCAGCCCGGCACCCCGCCGCCTCCGGCCTGGCCGCCGGTCCCCGCGTACTCGTCGGGGAACGAGCCGGGCGGTCCGGACTCGGACGATCAGTCCGGCGCCCCGGCCGTACCGGAGGAGTTCTCGGCCGCGCTGGACATCACGTCCGAGATCCCCCGGATACGTATCGAGGAAGAATCCCCCCGGCAGCAGCCGGACTGGAACGCGCAGAGCGGTGCGACCCGGATCGTGTCCAGCCCGACCGGCAACCAGCCGGTGGTCCCGGCCGGGTACACGTCGCCTTCGCTGGCCACCCCGGCGCCGGCGGCCTCGACAACCCCCTCCGGGCCAGCCCCGGCCCGACCGGTCGTCGGCCACCCCGACGAGACGATGGAGCTGCCTATCTTCCGGGAGTTGGAGTCCGCCTGGTTCCGTAGCCGCGACAGTGGCAACGGCAACGGCGGGTCGTCCGATCCCTTCGGTGGGCCCGGCTCCGGCCCGCCGGTGGCGGCATCACAGCCCGATTCCAGGGTCCAGGAAACACCGGCGCCGGCGGTGGCGCCGGTCAGCGGCGCACCTGCCGCGGCAGGCCCGGCCCGCACGGCGGACAATGGTGGCGTGGGAAGTCCTGCGACACCGTCCGAGCGGGGGTCCGAGCGGGAGGCCGCGCCCGAAGAGGCTTGGCGTTCGGCCGCAGATGACGGCTGGGTCGCGGCTTCGGCGGCGGCGGAGCCGGCGGTCACCGGACTGACCGACGCGGGGCTGCCCAAGCGGGTGCCCATGGCCCAACTGGTACCAGGTGGGGTGGAAAAGAGCACGACGAATGCCAACCGGCGTTCGCCAGAGCAGGTACGAGGGCTTCTCTCGGCTTATCACCGCGGCGTCCAACGGGGTCGTACCCGGGGCGGCGACGACAAGACCCCGGAGTCGAGCACGACGGCCGGGAATTCCTCGCAGGCTGGCAGGGAGCAGGAAGCATGACAACTACGCAGGATCTCGGCTGGTTGCTCGCCAACTTCGCCGATCGGGTACCAGGCGTCGCACACGCGATCGCCGTCTCGGCTGACGGTCTGCTCCTGGCTTCGTCGCGTGACCTACCAAGGGACCGGGCCGACCAACTTTCGGCCATCGCCTCGGGTCTGGTCAGCCTGACTCAGGGCGCATCCCGCTGCTTCGAGGGCGGTGCGGTGCTCCAGACTGTCGTGGAGATGGACAATGGCTTCCTGTTCCTGATGTCCATCTCGGACGGCTCCTCGTTCGCGGTACTCGCGGCCCGTAGTTGCGACGTCGGCCAGGTCGGCTACGAAATGGCACTGCTGGTCGACCGGGTCGGCGACGCGCTGACCCCGTTGCCGAGGGCCGCGGCCGGCATGCTGGGTTGAGCACCGGTGAGTTTTGGCCGGAACGTTTTTTGCGGTTGAGGGAAGGAAAGAGGGGGTGACGGCGATGGTGGCCGAACGCGACGAGCCTACTGGCGCACTGGTGCGACCGTATGCCGTCACCCGCGGGCGCACCCGGCCACGGCTGGACATCGCGCTCGAAGCGCTCGTTGAGACCACCGCCCGGGGTCGTAGCGCGGTTGCGCGCGACGGCACCGGCCATGGGCGCGAGCAGCAGTACATCGCCTCGTTGTGTGATGGCCGGCTGCAGTCGCTCGCTGAGATCGCCGCACGGATGCAGCTGCCGCTCGGGGTGGCCCGGGTTCTTATCGCCGACATGGCCGCCGAGGGCATGGTCGCGGTGTATGAGCCCACCTCCTTCGACAGCAACGACTCGGTGGGCACAGAACTGCTGGAGAGGGTGCTGAGTGGACTTCGCAGGCTCTGACATGGCGAACCGCCCGACCGCGGGCCGGGTGACGTCGGCGAAGATTGTCATCGCCGGTGGATTCGGTGTGGGCAAGACCACGCTCGTAGGCTCTGTCTCGGAGATCACGCCGCTAACGACCGAGGCGATCATGACGTCTGCGGGCGAGGGCGTCGATGACACCCGGCAGGTGCCGGGGAAGGTGACGACCACGGTCGCGATGGACTTCGGTCGGATTTCGATCGACCGGGATCTCATCCTGTACCTGTTCGGTACCCCGGGGCAGACGCGGTTCTGGTTCATGTGGGATGAACTGGTCCGCGGCGCCATCGGTGCGGTGGTCATGGTCGACACCAGGCGGCTGGCGGACTGCTTCGCCGCGATCGACTTCTTCGAGCACCGTCGGCTGCCGTACCTCGTGGCGATCAACTGCTTCGACGGGATGCAGTACCACTCCGCACAGGACGTCCGTGACGCGCTCGCGGTGGCCCCGGACGTTCCGGTCGTCTCGTGTGACGCGCGGAGCCGGGAGTCGACCAAGCAGGTACTCATCTCCCTGGTCGAGTACGTGCTGACCATGCGTCGCCAGCGGGCGGGCGCGCCCGCCTGAGCGGGCGTACCCGGCTGGCCCTGGGCTCCCGCGCATCGCGGGCTCGCCCCGGGGCGCCCGCGCACCCGACCTGGCCTTGGCGGGTCTGCCCCCGGAAACGGGCGGCAGGCCCGCATTGCGCGTCGGGCGCGGCAACCGGGTGGGGTCGCATGAGTGGCGGGCAGGTCCGTCCGCATCGCTGAGCGGTGATGTGCGCGCCGGCCTGTCGAGGGCGAGCAGCGCTACAGCCTGCGCCTCCGGGCGGGGCCACCGCCGCCCGGTGCGGGTCCGCGACCCGCGGTGCTGACTCGTGACTCGCGGTGCCGGCTAGCGACTCGCGGTGCTGACTCGCGGTGCGGCCGGCGGCCGGTCAGGTGAGCTGGACCCAGCCGCTCTGCTCGATCTCGAACAGTTGCAGTGAGTCGTCCTGCAGGCCGCCGTGCGCGATGGTCTGGAACTTGTACTCGCCGGCCAGACCGTCGAACGGGATGGACTCCAGGCCATTGCGGATCTTCAAATGGTTGGTACTCGCCGCCCGGCTCACCGCGCTGGTCAGCACGTCCAGCGCGTCCGCGCCGTAGATGGACAGGCCGGAGAAGGCGCCGAAGAGGCGGGTGTACTGCTCGAAGTAGTTCTGTTGAGCAACCGCCTCGGGCGTGGTGACGGCGAGCGGGACGCCGGCCAGGATCGACGGTGCCACCAGGATGCCGTTCAGGGTGGCCGCCCGGTTGGCCGCGGACAGCGTGTCCTCGGAAGCCGCTCCGGAGTCGAAGAACAACCGACCGTGGTACCCGGCCGCTGCCAGAGCGCGGGCGGCCAGGCCGGCCGCGGGCGCCATGCTCCAGATGACGACGGCATCGGGGCTCGCCGCGACGATCTGTTTCGCCTGCCCGGAGTAGTCCGAGACACCGACGGGCAACCGTACGGTGGCGACCGTGGACAGGCCGTTGGTGGTCGTGTCGATCGCCGTGTGCATCGCCGCCAGCCCGGAATCCCCGTGGTCGTCGGTGGTCGCGAGGATGGCGATCCGCTTGGCGGGGGTGGTGGTGAGGCTGCCCATCAGTATCGTCGCGACGTCGGACGCGTTCGGCCCGAGCTTGAAGACGAAGCGCCGCGCGAGTACCGGCGTCACGATGTCGTCGGCGAAGCCAGTGGCCATCATCGGTACGCCGGCCTGTTCGGCCACCGGTGCGATCGCGCTCGTGGTTGCCGCCGAGCCACCGACGATCAGCCCGACGACCTGGTCGGCAGTGATCATCTGTTTGGCGGTGGCGACCGCCGTGCCCGCGTCGCTCCCGATGTCCTTGAGCAGCAGCCGGACCTGGCGCGTGGTGTTGCCGACCGTGACACCGGACTGGTTGATCCGGTCCAGCGCGATCTGAAGGCCCCGCTGCTGGGCGACGCCGACCGTGGCGCCGCTCCCCGTGATGTCGAGGCAGGCTCCGATGACCAGGTCGGCGCCCCGTGGCGGGGGAGCCGAGCCGGCCATCACGCCGCCGTCGTCGCCGCAGGCCGCGATCGCCGTGGCGACGGTACCGAGCATTCCGGCAGCGAGCAGCGACCGGCGAGTGAGCCGTCCGGTACTGGGCCGCGTGTCTTCAGCCATGACCCTCGCCACCTGTTCCTGGGGTAACGACGCGCCGACGAATTCGATCAATGCACAGAGTTGTTCAAGCACGAATGATGGTGCGTTGGAGCCAAGCTGGACGAGGGTGGAGGCGAAGTAGTTGGGTGTGACGGTCAGCGGTTGGACGCCGACCGGTACTCGTAGTCGCGGTCCTCGTCCTGCTCGGCCTCCCAGCCATCCCGGGCGAAGTCCCAGCCCCCCGCCGCTTCGCGACCGGGCCGGCCGCCCACCGCGAAGCCGCGGACCTCCTCGCCGCGGCGGGAGCCCCGGAAGTAGCCGGTGGTGTGCGCCGCCATCGCGGCCGGGTCCCGCACGATGTGCAGCGCCGCCCGATCGTTGACGGCGGGTGGGAGCGGTGAACCCGGAACCAGGTTGGCCTGCGGTACCCGCCGGGGCAGGCCGACGTCGGTCTCCTCGCCCCGTACCGGTTGGGCCGCCCGCTGAGCCGCCTGCCAGCCCAGATCGGCGGAGTTGGCCCAGTCCGGCGCATTGTCCTCGGGCTCCAGATGACCGACGAACCACGCCGACCTCGCCTGGGCGAAGATCAGCAGGTCGCCGTCCGGCTCGTCGCCCACGGGCGGCGCCGAGATCGGTTCGGTCGACCGGCGGCCTCGGCCACCCCGCGCATCGTCGCTCTCGACCAGGCGCAGCGGGGCCCCGTTGGCGCCCTCGGCCGGAGGCTCACGGTTGAACGCGGCGGCGGCACCCAACCGGCGCTCACCACTGAACGCGGCGGCCGCGCCGAGAGTCCGGTCGCCGCCGTTGCGCCCCTGGGTGCTGAACTCGCCGGTCGAGGTGCTGAACTCGCCGGTCGAGCCACGCTCGGCCCCGGCACGCTCGGCACTGGCGCGGTCGATGCCGGCTCGATCGATGCCGGCGCGGTCAACGCCGCCACGCTCGGCGGCCCGTTCGGTGCCGGTGCGCTCGGCTCGGGGACGGTCGATGCCGGCGCGTTCGGTGTTGCCGAGGATCTCCCGGTCCCGATCCCGGTCGCGCATGCCCGGCCGGTCGTCGCGCAGTGCGCGGTCGGCGAGCGGGGCCGGTTCGACCAGGCGCAGGGCCGGAGGCTCGGCCGGCAGGTCATTGTCCTGCCAGGGTGGCGGCACCCGACCGTCGCGCTGGCGCGGGATGGCGGGTGGGCCGGGCCGTCGCTCGATGGTCGGCTCGCCGCCACGGCGCTCGAGCACCGTCGGCGGCAGCGTGGTGGCCGGGAAGGCGGTCGGGTCGAGCGGGTTCGGCGTCGGCTGACTCATCGGCTGGACGGTGGGCAGGCCGGTTCCGCTGGTGTTCAGTGGCCAGTCCGCGCGGGAGCCGGGCGGTGGCACCTCGGGTGCCGGGCGCGGCGCAGGGACCGGTATGGATGCGGACTCCGTCGTCGGGGCCTGGCGGGCCTGCGGGTACCCGTAGGAACCGGACGGGTACGGGTCGCTCGGGGCCTGTCCGCCGCGCGGTGGCGCGGAGACCACCGGCGGGGTCGAGAACGACGGGGGTGCCGACATCGGTACCGGCGGCGCGGTGGTGGGCCTGCCCATCGGCGGGTTCACCTGCTCCGGCGCGGCATGCGAGGCGGGCGCCGGCGCACTGTGCGAGGCCGCCGGTGCCATCGGCGATGGGGCCATGGGCGACGAGCCCATCGGCGACGGTCCCAGGGGCGACGGTCCCATGGGGGATGGGGCCATGGGCGCGGATGCCACGGGAGCGGACGGCATGGGCGACGGCGTGACCGGTGCCTGCGGCATCGGCGACGGTGTCGAGCGCGGCTGGCCGGCGCGGGAGGGCGGGGCCGGAGCCGGGTGGGACGGCGCCGGGGCCGCGGCGTGAGCCGCGGGCGGTGCGGCGAACTCGTCGCGGCGCGGGATCGCGGTCCGGGTCACGGCGGGGCGGGCGCCACTGCCGACGTGCAACGGGTCCACGGTCACCGGGTCGACCGTGACCGGTGCGGGCTGTTGCGTCCTGGCCCGGCGTGGCACCCGGGGCACCTCGGAACTGCTCTCCCGAACGGCTCGCAGCGACGCGGGCGGTGCCACCGGACGCGACCTGGGGGCGGGGAGCCCGCCGGGGACCGGCGTGGCCTTCTCCGTCAGGAGCCCCACCAGGGCCGCGATCCCGGTGTCGCAGGCGCGCACCGCGGCGACGGACTGGCGGATGCTCTCGGCCACGGCCGTGGTCAGCGTCTTGCCGATGCCCGCGCGTCGCGGGGTCTCGGCGATCGCGACCCGCAGAGCGGTGATCGCCTCGGTGATCGTGGCCTGGTCGGCGATGCCGGCCCCGGACAGTTCCGCGGCGACCGCGGCGTCTCGACCCCGGTTCGTCGCTCCGGTGCCGAGCAGCCCCGGCTCGGGAAGCGCGTCCAGGATGGCCAGCGGGACAAGTTCGGCGGGGTCGGGGTAGGCGCGCAGGGCCGCGGGGTAGAGCTCCCGGAGCACCTCGCGTAACGCGACCGCGGCACCCTGCCGGCCGGAGGCCAGCGCGGCATGGGCGGACAGCACCGGCTTGAGCGCGATCAGCTCACGCGGAGCCGACAGCGTACTGGCAACCAGCGCACCGGCCTGGAGAGCGCGGGCGAGTCCGACCGCCCGGCGCTCGCTGACCGGTGCTTCCAGCTCATCGGTGGAGTCGTCGTCGCCGAACCGGTTCGCGTAGTCGTCCAGCGACTCTTCGTCGGAGATCGCCAGCGGGCGACCCGCGGCGGCGAGAAGCAGAGTCACCTGGTGCTCGTCGCTGTCGGCGGCCACGGCCAACCCGGCCGTGCCGCCCGACCGCTCCGCCAGGAGCGCGCCGAGTTCGGCATAGCCCGAGGGGTCGTCTCTGACATCGCAGACGTCGAGCAGCCGGCCCGCGTCGTCGACCACCGCAACGGTCAACAGCGCAATTGCCGAACTCTGCGTCGCCGCCGGCGGTGTCGAAGCAAGACCGCAATACACCCGCACGAGCGCCACGGCGTCGTCCTCCTCCCGGACTGGTCGTGTTGCCAGACTGATGCTCCCTGGTTGGGGGTCAGTCGCGCCAGTCCACGACGCTAGAGATCTTGCCGATTATCGTTCGCCAGCCGAGCGGCGCGGCTTCTGTCCCGATTTTCTTCATCCTTCGCCTGGCCAAGAACCCGCCGAGTCCACCCGTCGTGGTAGCGCGGAGTGCCTCGTCGAGGTCATCGAGCGGCGAGCCGGGTGCCAACGCCGCGACGACCGGGTCGATGCGCAGAGCGAATGCCAGGTCGCGGGCCAGTTCTCCGGCCTGGATGATGAGGTCCGCGTCCCACGCGTCCCGGCCTCCGCGCAGGTTTTTGACGACCAGATCCAGCTCGTACGAGTCCTCGGGGAGCGCGACGACATCGTCGGCGGTGACCACAGCGGCCAGTTCCGACCAGGTGTCCAACTGGCTCATGTCATGTTCGTCACCCGAGTGGATGAAGTCGGCCAGGCCCTCGGGCGTCTGGAAGAGGAAGAGTTGGCCGTTGTGGCCGAGGAACACCGGCACCTCGTCGGGTCCGGCCTTGGCCGCCTCGGGCTCGTCTTCGGCCTCGGCGTCGGCCTCGTCGAGGTCGTCCTCGCCTTCCTCATCCCCGTCTTCGTCGAGGTCGTCTTCGTCGTCCGCCTCGTCGTCGAGGTCGTCGACCTCGTCGCCCTCGTCGTCGTCTTCGTCCTCGACGTCGTCGCCCTCGTCCTCGTTGCCCTCGTCGTCCGCCTCGTCCTCATCGGGCACGGACTCGTCGTCGAAGGCGTCCCCGAAGTCGAACTCCTCGTCCTCCTGCACGGCGGCGTACTGCCGCTGGGGGAACTCGTCCGTCTCGCGCCCCGACACGTCGGTCGGCGTGACCTCCGTGGCCAGCCGGTACGCGCGCAACGTGTATCCGACGCCCTTGGGCAGCGCGATCTCTACCGGATCGATGCGCGCGTCGGCCCACAGCTGTGGTCGGGCGACCTCACGCTCCTCCTCAAGATCCGCCTGCTTATCGGCGTCACGTTGGGCGGCCACGGCGACCTCCGTCGTCAAGATTTGGGTGAATCCGACCACACCCTAGCGGCTCAAGCTCAACGCCCGATGCCCGGTACGGAAGCTCTACGCTACGCGCCGCCCGGCAGCCGGTTCAGATGCCCTTCGGGTGCCAGACGGTCTTGGTCTCCAGGAACGGGATCATCCTCCCCAGGCCCGGGTCGGCATGCCAGTCGACCGGGCCGGCGGGCGGCCGGACCACCCGCTTGAGATTGTCGGCGGCGGCCCGCTCCAGGTCGACCGCGAGCGCCGGGTCGGTGACGCCGGTGAGGTCGAGCCCATTGACGTCCATGTGTGAGGCCAGCCAGGGGGCGGTCTCGGCGACCCGGCCGGTGAGCAGGTTGACCACCCCGCCGGGCAGGTCGGAGGTGGCCAGCACCTCGGCCAGCGTGATCGCGGGCAGCGGGCGGTCCTCCGCGGCCAGTACGACCGCGGTGTTCCCGGTGGCGATGACCGGGGCCAGCGCGCTGACCAGGCCGAGCAGTGGGGACTCCTGCGGCGCCACGACGCCGACGACGCCGGTCGGTTCCGGTGAGGACAGGTTGAAGAAGGGGCCGGCGACCGGGTTGGCGTTGCCATACACCTGGGCGACCTTGTCGGCCCAGCCGGCGTACCACACCCAGCGGTCGATCGCGGCGTCCACAGTGGACTCCGCGTCCCGCTCTCCGTCGTGGGCCGGTTGGGCCGGACCAGTGGGGCGGCGTTCGGCTGCGGCGACCTCGTCGACGAACTGCGCCCGCCGGCCCTCCAGCATCTCGGCGACGCGGTAGAGCACCTGTCCCCGGTTGTACGCCGTGGCCGTGGACCACTTGCCGAACGCGCCGCGCGCGGCGCCGACCGCGTCCCGGACGTCCTTGCGCGAGGCGAGCGCCGCGTTGGCCAGGAAGTCTCCGCCGGTCGATGTCACCGCGTAGGACCTCCCGGACTCGCTGCGCGGGAAGGCCCCGCCGATGAACAGCTTGTACGTCTTGCGGACCGCGATCCGGCCCGACCCGCTGACGGAGGTTGACTCAGTGGGCAAGGTAGGCCTCCAGCCCGTGCCGGCCGCCCTCGCGACCGTACCCCGATTCCTTGTACCCGCCGAAAGGTGAGGTCGGGTCGAACTTGTTGAACGTGTTCGCCCACACCACTCCGGCCCGCAGCCGGTCGGCCACGGCGAGGATACGGGAGCCCTTCTCGCTCCAGATCCCGGCGGACAGCCCGTACGGCGTGTTGTTCGCCTTCTCCACGGCCTCTGCGGGGGTGCGGAACGTCAGTACCGACAGCACCGGGCCGAAGATCTCCTCCCGGGCGATCCGGTGGGCCTGGGAGACCCCGGTGAAGATGGTCGGCGCGAACCAGAATCCGCGTTCGGGCAGCTCGCATGGCGGCGACCAGCGCTGCGCGCCCTCGCTCTCGCCGATCTGCGAGAGCGCACGGATCTTCTCCAACTGCGCGGCCGAGTTGATCGCGCCGACGTCGGTGTTCTTGTCCAGCGGGTCGCCCACCCGCAGCTGAGCCATCCGGCGCTTGAGCGCGTCGAGCACCTCCTCGGCCACCGACTCCTGTACCAGCAGCCGGGAACCGGCGCAGCACACGTGCCCCTGGTTGAAGAAGATCCCGTTGACGATGCCCTCGACGGCCTGGTCGATCGCCGCGTCGTCGAACACGATGTTGGCCGCCTTGCCGCCCAGTTCCAGGGACAGCCGCTTCGGCGTGCCGGCCAGCGCCTTCGCGATGAGCCGGCCGACCTCGGTGGAGCCGGTGAAGGCGACCTTGTCGACGCCGTCGTGCTCGACCAGCAGCCGGCCGGTCTCGCCGGCACCGGTGATGATGTTCACCACGCCCGGCGGCAGGTCGGCCTGCTGGCAGATCTCGGCGAAGGCCAGCGCGGTCAGCGGCGTCGTCTCGGCCGGCTTGAGTACGACCGTGTTGCCGGCGGCCAGTGCTGGAGCGATCTTCCAGGCCAGCATCAGCAGCGGGAAGTTCCACGGGATGACCTGGCCGGCGACGCCGATCGGGCGGGGGTCCGGGCCGAGGCCGGCGTGGGGCAGCTTGTCCGCCCAGCCGGCGTAGTAGAAGAAGTGCGCCGCGACCAGCGGCACGTCCACGTCGCGGGACTCGCGGATCGGCTTGCCGTTGTCGATGGACTCCAGCACCGCCAGTTCGCGCGCCCGCTCCTGGATGATCCGGGCGATCCGGAAGAGGTACTTGGCCCGTTCTCGGCCGGGCAGGCGGCGCCACACGGTCTCGTAGGCGGCCCGGGCGGCGGCGACCGCGGTATCCACGTCGGACGGTCCGGCCGAGGCGACCTCGGCCAGCACCTCCTCGTTGGCCGGGTTGACGGTCTTGAACCGCTCACCGTCCTTGGGGTCGGCGAACTCGCCGTTGATGAACAGCCCGTAGGACGGGCGGATGTTCACGACGGACGGGGACTCCGGGGCGGGGGCGTATTCGAAAGGCATTCTCATCCCATCCGACCGCGTGACCGCGGGCCGCCGACGATCGGCGCCCGCGAGCGGCCGTCGACTCAGTCCAGGGTGAAGTAGTCGGGGCCTTCGTACCGGCCCGTCTTCAGCTTCGTGCGCTGCATCAGCAGGTCGTTGAGCAGGCTGGAGGCGCCGAAGCGGAACCAGTCGGGGTGCAGCCAGTCCTCGCCGACGGTCTCGTTGACCAGCACCAGGTACTTGATGGCGTCCTTACTGGTGCGGATGCCACCGGCCGGCTTGACGCCGACCTGCCGGCCGGTCGCGATCCGGAAATCGCGCACCGCCTCCAGCATGACGAGCGTGACAGGCAGCGTCGCGGCCGGCGCCACCTTGCCGGTCGAGGTCTTGATGAAGTCGGCGCCGGCCAGCATGGCCAGCCAGGAGGCCCGCCGGACGTTGTCGTACGTGGCCAGCTCGCCGGTCTCCAGGATGACCTTGAGGTGGGCCGCCGGCCGGTCGGGGCCGCCCTCGACGGTGGCCGCCTTGACCGCGGCGATCTCCTCGAAGACCTCAAGGTACCGGCCGGACAGGAACGCGCCACGGTTGATCACCATGTCGATCTCGTCGGCGCCGTCGGCCATCGCCGCCCGGGTGTCCGCCAGCCTGACCGCGAGCGGTGCCTGGCCGGACGGGAACGCGGTGGCCACGCTCGCCAGGTGCACGCCCGAGCCGGCCAGGATCGGCGCGGCGACCGCGACCATGGCCGGGTAGACGCAGACCGCACCTACCCGCGGGCAGGACGGGTCCTCGGGGTCGGGACGCAGTGCCTTGGCGGACAGAGCCCGGACCTTGCCCGGCGTGTCCGCGCCTTCCAGTGTGGTCAGGTCGATCATCCCGATCGCCTGGTCGATCGCCCACGCCTTGGCGGAGGTCTTGATCGAACGGGTGCCCAGCATGGCCGCCCGGGCCTGGGCGCCGACCTCGTCGACGCCGGGCAGGCCGTGCAGGAAGGTTCGCAGGCCCGCCTCGGACCGGGCCACCTCGGAGAGGTCCCCGGTGCCCCGGCCGGCAGGCCGCGTTGCCGTTGCCGTCATGCCACAACAGTACGCGGACGGCCCGACAGTGATCTTGGCTACCATGTGTGCCGTGGATGTACACGTCGTCGATCACCCGCTGGCCGCTACCCGGCTGACCGCGATGCGGGACGCGCGCACCGATTCAGCCGTATTCCGGGCGGCTCTGCACGAGTTGACCACGATGCTCGTGTACGAGGCGACCCGCCCGCTGCCCGTGGACCGGTACCCGGTGACCACGCCGGTGGCCCAGGCGCAGGGCATCCGGCTGGCCAACCCTCCGCTGCTGGTACCGGTGCTGCGGGCCGGCCTCGGGATGGCGGACGCGGCGCTGGCGCTGCTGCCCGAGTCCTCGATGGGCTTCGTCGGGCTTGCCCGGGACGAGAAGACCTTCGCCCCGCGCGCCTACCTGGAGTCGCTGCCGGCCGACCTGACCGGGCTGCCCGTACTGGTCCTCGACCCGATGGTGGCCACGGGCGGATCGCTCCTGCACTGCTGCCAGTTGCTCGCCGACCGGGGCTGCGTGGACATCACGGTGATCTGCGTGCTCGCGGCGCCCGAGGGGATCGACCGGCTGGCGGGCTCGGACCTGCCGCTGCGGCTGGTCACCGCCTCGGTCGACGAGCACCTCAACGACAAGATGTTCATCGTTCCCGGCCTCGGCGACGCCGGCGACCGCCAGTTCGGCGGCATGCCGAGGTTCAGCTAGCGCCGGTCACACCCCCAGGGCGCGGGCCGTCTCGGTGCGCAGCGTGGCCAGGCCGGCCGTGGCCCGGTGCCGCGCCGCGGCCACGTCGCCGGCCGCCGTCCCGGTCACCTCCAGGTACGCCTTGAGCTTCGGCTCGGTACCCGAGGGGCGGACCACCACCCGGGCCGACGCGGTACGCAACGTGATCACATCGTTCTCCGGGAGCAGGTCCTCGACCGAGGTGACCGGCTCGCCGAGCAGCACGGTCGGCGGGTGCGCCCGGATCCGGTCCATCGCACGGGTGATCTCGGTCAGGTCCTCGACCCGTACCGAGAGTTGGTCGGTGACGTACACGCCGAACTCGGCGGCGATCTCGTCCAGCCGGTCGAGCAGAGTGCGCCGATCCGCCTTCAGGCCGGCGGCCAGCTCACACATCAGCAGGGCGGCGGAGATGCCGTCCTTGTCCCGGACCAGGTGAGGCGCCACGCAGTAGCCGAGTGCCTCCTCGTACCCGTAGACCAGGTCGTCGTCCGCGGACCCGGTGCTCGCGCGGACGATCCACTTGAAGCCGGTCAGCGTCTCCGCGTACGGCAGGCCCCGCGCACGGCAGATCGCGCCGAGCAGCGAGGACGACACGATGGTGGTGGCGTACAGCCCCCGTACTCCCCGCCGCATCAGGTGATCGGCGAGCAGTACGCCGACCTCGTCGCCGCGCAGCATCCGCCAGCCGTCCCCGTCCGGTACGGCGACCGCGCACCGATCGGCGTCGGGATCGTTGGCGATGGCCAGGTCCGCGCCGGTCGACGAGGCGAGCGCGACGGCCCGGTCGATGGCCCCCGGCTCCTCCGGGTTCGGGAAGGACACCGTGGGGAACTCGGGATCCGGCTCGGCCTGCACGTCCACGATGGACGGAGTGGGGAACCCGGCGGCGGGCAGCGCGGCGAGCACCACGGCGCCGCCGACCCCGTGCAACGGCGTGTACGCGACCGAAAGGTCCCGCGGCCCGTCCGGCGCCACGACACCCGCGACACTGTCCAGATAGGACGCGACGATGTCCTCGCCCAGAACGGTGCCGGGCGGCCCGAGCGGTACCCGCGTCAACGGTCCCACGGCCCGGATCGCGGCCTCGATCTCGGCGTCCACCGGCGGGACGATCTGTGCACCGGCACCGGTGAACCCGCCGAGCCCCGAGCCCAGGTAGACCTTGTACCCGTTGTCCCGCGGCGGATTGTGGCTCGCGGTGACCATGACCCCGGCCGCCGCGCCGAGCGTGCGCACCGCGTACGCGAGGATCGGGGTGGGCAGCGGGCGCGGCAGGAGCAGTGCCTCGCGGCCGGCGCCGGTGGCCACCCGCGCCGTCTCCTCGGCGAACTCGTACGACCGGTGACGGGCGTCGTACCCGATGACCAGAGGGCCGTCCCCGCGCCGCTGCGCGAGCCAGCCGACCAGGCCGGCCGCCGCCCCGCGGACCACGGCGAGGTTCATGCCGTTCGATCCGGCGCGCAGTGGCCCGCGCAGCCCGGCGGTGCCGAACGTCAGCGGGCCGGCGAACCGGTCGGCCAGCTCGGCGCCGGTGTCCGGCAGCCCGTCCAGTACCCGCTGGAGCTCGGCCTGGTCGGTGCGGTCCGGGTCGTCCGCCAGCCACTGCGCCGCGCGCGTGCGCAGCCCGTCAAGGACGGCGGGGTCGGTGATCGTCATGCCATGTTGATAGCACGCCGGGCCGGTCAGTTGGCCACGTTGAGCTGGTAGGACCGGACCGCCTCGTCGTAGATCGGCTTGCTCTCGGCGAACCGGCTGTTCTCCACCGACAGGTAGAACTCGTAGGCCTGCCTGTCGATCACGGTGGCCCGCCAGATGCCGTGGCGGGCGTCGGCGCCGCTGCCGCAGGTGTACTCCAGCTCGGCGGCGGGCCGCCCGGCGAGCTGGACGTCGGTGTTGAGGGCCACCCGGTGGTACGGCGTGGGGCACTTCTTCGGGTCGCCGAGCGCACGCTCGACCGCGGCCATGTAATCGGCGTTGCTGGAGCCGGCCGGCTCCACGTTGACGCGCAGCCGCCGCTGGGAGTCGTTCGGGTCGGTGAAGTCGAAGTAGCTGCTGCCGGTCTTCTTCCAGCCGGCGGGCACGTTCAGCGAGAACTTGCGGGAGTCCTGGTAGGCCGTGACCGGGAACGGTGGGGCGGTCGGCGAGGCGGCGGTGTTCGGGGGAACGGTCGGCGCGGCAGAGCCGCCGCCGAAGCCGCCGGCCAGGCCGACGATCCCCACCACGAGGACGACCGCCACGCCACCGGCGATGCCGTACCGGGCCGCCTTCGGCAGGGCCTTGAACCGGTCGAGCAGGCCGCTGGCGCCCTGTTTCGTGCCGGCCATGATGTCGGCGAGCATCCCGCCGCCGCGAGGCTTGCCGTGCACGCTGCCGCGCGACGGCGGCTGGCCCGGCACCGGGCCGGGCCCGGTGAAGCCCGGATTGGTGCGCTCCATCAGCGCCGGCGCGCCGGCCGGGGCTGGGCGCCCGCCGATCCGGTCGGTCGGCAGTTCATCCGGCCCGAGCATCGCGCGGCCACCGATCTGGCCGTGCTGACCATATTGGCCGTGCTGGCCCTGCTGACCGTGTTGGCCGTGCTGACCCATCTGGCCATACTGGCCGTGCTGACCGGCTCGGTCGGTCGGGAGCTCGCCCGGGGCGAGCATGGCCCGCCCGCCGATGTGGCCGTTCTGGGCGGACCGGTCGGTCTGGTAGACCGGGCGGGGCGGCTGGGCGACCGGCACCACCGTGTACGGGTCGGTGACGTGCTGCACGGCGTTGTTGGCCAGCGGGCCGGCGAGCAGGTCGCGCAGGGCCTGCCGGGCCGCGCGGACGTCCCAGCGCCGGGCCGGATCCTTCTCCAGCAACCCGAACAACACGGGGGAGAGCAGGCCGGCGCGGACCGGCGGCACGGGCGGCTCCTCGACCACCGCGCGCATGGTGTCGAACGGATCGCCCTTGTCGAACGGCGGACGCCCCTCCACCGCCGTGAACAGCGACACGCCCAGCGAGAACAGGTCGCTGGGCGGCCCGAAGGCCCCGCCGACGGCCCGCTCCGGGGAGATGAAGTGCGGCGAGCCGAGCACCATCCCGGGGGTGGTCAGGTTGCTCTCCGACGGCATCCGGGCCACCCCGAAGTCGGTGAGCACGCACCGGCCGTCGGTGCAGATGAGCACGTTGGCGGGCTTCACGTCCCGGTGCAGCACGCCGGCCCCGTGCGCGACCTCCAGGGCGCCGAGCAGCGCGATGCCGATCTTCGCGACGGCGCGGGGGGCCAGCGGCCCATCGGCGATGATCATGTCGGCGAGGCTGCGGGCGTGCAACAGCTCCATCACGATCCACGGTCGGCCGCTCTCGGTGACCACGTCGTAGACCTGCACCACGCTCGGGTGGGACAGCGCCGCCGCGGCCCGCGCCTCGCGCAGGGTTCGCTCGTACATCGCGTTGCGGTCCGAGGCCGCCATGCCCGGCGGTAGCAGGACCTCCTTCACCGCGACATCGCGGCGCAGGATCGTGTCGGCCGCTTGCCACACGGTGCCCATGCCGCCGTTGCCGATGGCCACTCTCAGCTGATAGCGGCCGCCGATCACGGTTCCTGGGACAGCCCGCTGGGGAGAGGGCGGAAGAGGTTCGCCGTGCCACGTCGAGGTCTGGGTTGTCACTGGCCTTCAACCGTCGCTGGGGATCACTGCAGATTCTGGTCGAGCGGGAGGTGCTTCGAGCAACCTACCTATCTTGCGCGGTCATCCGCCGGAGGGAAAGTCGCGGGTCCACGGATCGGACAATTCCCACGGGATGTAGCCACCAACTTACGTATCGTCGTGGTCGTGTGCTCTATCTCAGCTGGTATCGGTGTCTCCGCTCACGTTACTGACCCTACGATCCCGGTATGACAGAGCGTCGGAGCGAATCGGGTTTCTCACTGAAAACCGTCTACGGGCCGACCGATCTCTCCGGCGACGAGGCGGACCGGGTCGGTGAGCCCGGCAGGTACCCGTACACCCGCGGCGTCTACCCGACGATGTACACCGAGCGCCCGTGGACCATGAGACAGTACGCCGGCTTCGGCACCGCGGCCGAGTCCAACGCGCGGTACCACCAGTTGCTCTCCGCCGGGACCATGGGTCTGTCCGTGGCCTTCGACCTACCGACCCAGATGGGGTACGACTCGGACGACCCGGTGGCCGCCGGCGAGGTCGGCAAGGTCGGGGTCGCCATCGACTCGATCGAGGACATGCGCCGGCTGTTCCACGAGATCCCGCTGGACAAGGTGTCCACGTCGATGACCATCAACGCCCCTGCCTCGGTCCTGCTGCTGCTCTACCAGTTGGTCGCCGAGGAGCAGGGGGTGGCCGGCGACCGGCTGCGTGGCACGGTCCAGAACGATGTCCTCAAGGAGTACATCGCCCGCGGCACCTACATCTTCCCGCCCAAGCCGTCGCTGCGCCTGGTCGCCGACACGTTCGCCTACTGCCGCAAGGAGATCTCGAGGTGGAACACCATCTCGATCTCCGGGTACCACATGGCGGAGGCCGGTGCGACGCCCGTGCAGGAGGTGGCGTTCACCCTGGCCAACGGGATCGAGTACGTTCGTGCCGCGCTGGCCGCCGGGCTCGCCGTCGACGACTTCGCGCCCCGGCTGTCGTTCTTCTTCGTGGCCCGCACCACGCTGCTGGAGGAGGTCGCCAAGTTCCGGGCGGCCAGGCGGATCTGGGCCCGCATCATGCGCGAGGAGTTCGGCGCGCTCGACCCGAAGTCGTGGATGCTGCGCTTCCACACCCAGACCGCCGGGGTGCAGTTGACCGCGCAGCAGCCCGAGGTGAACCTGGTCCGGGTCGCGGTGCAGGGACTCGGCGCGGTGCTGGGTGGCACCCAGTCGCTGCACACGAACTCCTACGACGAGGCGATCGCGCTGCCCACCGAGAAGGCCGCCCGCCTCGCGTTGCGCACTCAGCAGGTACTCGCCTACGAGACCGACCTGACCGCGACGGTCGACCCGTTCGCCGGCTCGTACGTGGTCGAGGCGATGACCGACGAGATCTCCTCGGCGGTGGACGAGTTGATGAGCCGGGTCTTCGAGCACGGTTCGGCGGTCGACGCGATCGAGGTCGGGTTCCAGAAGCGGGAGATCGAGTCGTCGGCGTACCGGATCGCACAGGAGATCGACTCGGGTGAGCGGGTCGTGGTCGGCGTCAACCGGTACGCCCTCGATCAGGAGGAGCCGTACCAGCCGCTGCGCGTGGACCCGGCGATCGAGGCCGAGCAGGTGGCCCGGCTGGCCCGGCTCCGCGCGTCCCGGGACGGCGAGGCGGTGGCGCGGGCGCTCTCCGTTTTGCAGGACGCGGCATCGGGTACGGGCAACGTGTTGTACCCGATGAAGGAGGCGCTGCGGCTACGCGCGACGGTCGGTGAGACCTGCGGCGCGCTGCGCGACGTCTGGGGCCGGTACCAGCCGACCGAGCGTTTCTGAGCGCTGACGTTTTCCGGGTCTCCGCTCCTGGCGATGCCCGTATCGGGCGAGAACGCGAATCTTCCTCGGGTGTGATTTACGAAGTCATCCTGCAACCAGAAGGGGGCGGTGAGGCGTTTCCTAACGGGACCGTTACCCGTTGTAGGAGGTTGAGGCCGGATGACCGCGTTGGACGGGGGCTCGCGTCGGGACATCCCGGCCCCGGAACGGCTCTACCAGGTATTTCGTGACGCACCGCAACCTGGCCGCCACGGGAATGAGATTGCGCAGCGTCACCATGCTGGGTCTAGGCTGACCAAGTTGTCAACGGAGGTGCCGACTCGCGGCAAGAGGCCCGAACTGGCCGCTATGCCAACCGATTCGCTGCCCCCGCCCTCCGAGCGAGAGCAACCAGAGACTGTGACGAGTGCGTTGACCTTGCCGAAGAGCACATCGCCTTCCGGGCGCGCCAAGGGTCGCCCGGCCACCCGTGCCGGCTCCTCCGCCTGGCCGGACCTCACGTCCGGCGTCGATCCGTTGTCGGGCCACCTCGACCGCTGGCTCGCCTCCCGGGGAGCCGAGCTGGTCGGGGTGCGCCGCCACCTGCACTCCCACCCGGAACTGTCCGGTCAGGAGTTCGAGACCACCGCGCTGGTGGCCCGCGAACTGGAGGTGGCCGGTCTCTCGCCGCGGGTACTGCCCAAGGGCAACGGGGTCATCTGCGATATCCCGGGCAGCGAGGACAACGACCGGGTGATCGCACTGCGCGCGGACATGGACGCGCTGCCGCTGCAGGACACCAAGGACGTCCCGTACCGGTCCACAGTCGACGGAGCCTGCCACGCGTGCGGGCACGACGTGCACACCACCGTGCTGCTCGGCACCGGACTGGCTCTGGCCCAACTGGCCGAGCGCGGTGAGCTGCCCGGACGGGTACGGCTGCTGTTCCAGCCGTCCGAGGAGGTCATCCCGTCCGGCGCACCCGAGGTGATCGCGGCCGGCGGGCTGAAGGACGTCGCCGCCATCTTCGCGCTGCACTGCGCCCCGCAACTGCCGGTCGGCCTGCTGGGCATCCGCTCCGGGCCGATGACGGCCGCCGCCGACATGGTCGACATCACCCTGCGCGGGCGCGGCGGCCACACCGCCCGCCCGCACCTGACCACGGATCTGGTGCACGCGCTCGGCCGGGTGGTCGTCGACGTACCCGCACTGCTGGACCGGCGGGTCGACCCCCGGGCCGGGGTGTCCATGGTGTTCGGCGCGGTGCACGCCGGCGAGGCGGCCAACGCGATACCGAGCGTCGGCCGGGCCCGGGCCACGGTGCGGGTGCTCAACCGGGACGCGTGGCACGAGGTGCCGGGGCTGATCTCGAAGCTGATCGACGACGTGGTCGTCGGTACCGGGGCCGAGGCAGAGGTCGTGTACCACCGGGGTGTGCCGCCGGTGATCAACGACCGGCACGCGGCGGCGGTGGTCGCCGCGGCCGCCGGTGCGGCGATGGGCTCCGAGGGTGTCGTGGAGGCCGAGATCAGCATGGGTGGCGAGGACTTCGCCTTCTACCTGGAGCAGGTGCCGGGCGCGATGATGCGCCTCGGCGTCGGGGTACCGGGGGCGGCGGCGCCGGGCGACATCCACCAGTCGAGCTTCGACGTGGACGAGCGCGCGATCGGCAACGGCGTACGCATCATGGTGCACACCGCGCTCGCGGCGCTGTCCGCCAGCACGCTCTAGGCGTTCGTTCGCCGGGCTCGGCGCCGCCGCGGCAACGGCGGTGCCGAGCCCGGACTGCCGCATCCCGACTGCCGCATCCCGGCCTCGGCATGCCGACCGCGGGGGCGGTAATCGCGGCGGCGTCAATCCTGACGGTGCCGACCCGGGTCCGGCACACTGGCGGACATGCGATTGACCAAGTTCTCCCACTCATGCATCCGCCTGGTGCGCGACGGCGCGGTGCTGGTCATCGATCCCGGAGGCTTCTCCGAGCGGGCTGCGCTGGACGGGGTCGACGCGGTACTGATCAGCCACGAGCACGCCGACCATCTGGACGCGGACAAGCTCGCCGACGCGCTGGACAACCGGCCGTCCACCAGGGTGTACACGCATCCCGAGGTAGCCGCGAAGCTCGGCGCGCTCAACGGTGTGGTGCAGACGGTCAACCCCGGCGACACGTTCCAGGCCGCCGGCTTCGAGATCCGGGCGTACGGCGGATGGCACGCGGTGATCCATCAGGACCTGCCGGTCGTACCCAACCTCGGGTTCCTGGTCGAGGGTTCCATCTACCACCCGGGGGACTCGTTCGACGTACCACTGGACGTGGAGATCGATACGTTGTTCGTACCGATCTCGGCGCCCTGGCTCAAGGTCTCCGAGGCGATCGACTTCGTCCGGGCGGTCGCGCCACGCCGCGCGTTCGCGCTGCACGACAGCCTGGCCAACGACAACGGGCTCGGCCTGCTCGACCGGTTGCTGGGCGAGTTCTCCGGCACGGAGTACAGCCGGCTGGTTCCCGGCGAGACCGTTGACGCTTGAGCAGGACCTCTACGCGCTGCCGCCGGAGAGGTTCATCGCGGCGCGCGACGAGGCGGTCGCGGAGGCGCGCGCCGCCGGCGATCGCGCGCTCGCCGCGCGGATCGGCGCCCTGCGCCGGCCGACGGTGGCCGCGTGGCTGGTGAACCTGGTGGCGCTGCACCGCCCCGAGCAGGTCGGCGCGCTGCTCGACCTGGGTACCGCGCTCCGCGAGGCCCAGCAAGAGTTGCGGGGCGAACGGCTGCGCGAACTGTCCGCCCAGCGCCGGGCGGCGATCACCGAACTGGTGGCGGCGGCGCGCCGGTTGGCCGTCGAGGCGGGCCGCCGGCCGCGGGACGCTCTGCCGCTGGCCGAGGTGGAGGCGACCCTGGTCGCGGCGCTCGCCGATGAGGACGTGGCGGCGGCGGTCCGGGCCGGCCGGTTGACCAGGGCCACCGGGTACGCGGGGTTCGGCGAGCCGATGCGCCCGGACCTGAGGGTCATCGACGGCGGCGCCCAGCCGGCCCGGTCCGGGGGAGGCGACCGGCAGCGGGGCACGGCCGGCGAACGCTCCCGACCGCCGGGCGGCAGGCAGCCGAGCGGGGCGGGCCCGTCGGGGGAGGCCGGACGACCGGGAAAGACCGAGCATCCGGATGAGACCGGACGGCTGGACGAGGCAGAGCGGCGCGGCGCGGCAGAGCGGCGCGACCGGGAACGGGACGTCGCGCGCAGCGATGGGGAGCGGGAGGCCGGGCGGAGCGATCGGGAGCCGGAGGCCGTGCGGCGCGATCGGGAGCGGGAGGAGGCACGGGCCGCCCGCACCGCCCGGATCGAGGCCGCCGAGGCGGCGCTGCGCGGCGCGACGGCGGAGGAGCAGGACGCGGCCCGCGCCCTGGCCGAGCTATCCGCCGAACTCGACCGGCTGCGCCAGCGGCAGGTGGCCGCCCAGACCGCACTGCGCGAAGCCAGGCTGCGGCGCAGGGCGGCAGAGCGGGATGCGCACCGCGCCGGACGGTGACGCCGACCCCGACAGGCGGCACAATACGACGCGTGACCCCTGAGCAGGCCGCCGCGGCGGCCCGTCCGGCCATACAGGAGCTGGGCGGCGCGTTCGCGGAGTGCCCGAAGACGCTGCGCCGGGCCCGCCAGCTCGGGTTGACCGGCTGGGCCTTCTACGTGACCGGGTGGGGCGGCGCGTTGGGCGATGTCAGCCCGGAGACGCTCGCGGCGGCGATCGGCTTCATCGCGACGGACGCCGTGCGCGAGGGGTGGGAATCGGCCCGGCGGGTCGCTCCGCCCAGCGAGATCGCCGGGCACTACCTCGCCGAGTGCTGCCGCTGGGGCCGCGAGCGGCTGGACGCCCTTCCCGGAGTCAACCGGCTGATCGTCCTCGCGGAGCGGGCGGTGCTCGCCGCCGATCCGGCCGGGCTGCCGCTGTTCGCGGCGTGGCGGGCGATGCCGGTACCGGACACCGAACCGGGTGCCCGTGCCGCCGTTCTCATCCGGCTGCTGCGCGAGCACCGCCTCTCGGCCCAGTTGCTGGCCATCCGCTCGGCCGGCCTGACCCCGCTGGAGGCGCTGCTGGCCGGTCCGGAGGGCGCGGCCGGGGCCATCGCGTACGGGTGGCAGCCGCCGTTCCCGCCGTTCGAGCCGCTGGTACGCCGGCGGGTGTGGGCCGACGCGATCACCGACCGGGTCACCGGTGGGGCGTACCGGGTCCTTGAGGCGTCCGAGCGCATCGAGCTGGTCGGCCTGCTGAACGAGGCGGTACGGGAGCTGCGGATGCAGGCCGGCGAGTACCCGGTGGTGAGCTGAGCGCGACGATACGTCCAGCGCCAGCCCGAGCGCGGTCTAGGGCTGGGCCGTACGGGTCGGACGCCCGCGCAACTCGGTGAGGTAGTCGGCCGGGGCACCCGCCTTCTCGGCGGCGGCCGCGATCTCGGCGAGGTACCACGCGGTGGGCAGGCCGCCCTCGTACCCGCTGAACACGTACACCCAGGCGGTCACGTCGCCGTCCAGCGTGGCCACCCGCAGGTGCAGCTTGCGGTACATGCCGGAGGTGACGCCCTCGACCTCGTCGAGCTGTGCGGCGTCCCACGGATGCACGTCGTAGATCGCGGCGAAGACCCGGTCGCCGGGAGATTCGACGATCGTGGTGACCGCACCCTCCCAGCCGAGATCCTCCTCGCCGGCAAAGGTCAGCCGCCAGCCTTCCAGCCAGCCGGTGCCGATCATCGGCGAATGCGGGCAGTAGGCCCGCATCCGGCCGGGGTCGAGGTTGGAGCCATACGCGGCGTAGTGACGCACGGCGATGACGATAGTCCCCTGCCGGGCTGAGAGAGAATAAACAGAGCGTGTCGAGTGCGGAGGGTGTCGTGGGACGGATTGTGATCATCGGTGGCGGGCCGGCCGGGTACGAGGCTGCGCTGGTCGCCGCGCAGCTGAATGCCGAGGTCACGGTCATTGAGGCGGAGGGTGCCGGCGGCGCGTGCGTGCTGTCCGACTGCGTACCGTCGAAGACCTTCATCGCCTCGTCGGACGTGGTGACCGGGTACCGGGACACCGAGGAGTTCGGTGTGCACGCCGGCGGTCTGGCCGCCGTCAGCGTGGACGCGGCCGCCGTCCACGGCAGGGTGAAGCGCCTGGCCAGGGCTCAGAGTGCGGACATCAACGCCAAGTTGATCAAAGCGGGCGTGACGTTTGTCTCAGGAAAGGCCCGGTTCGGCGCCGACACGTTGGGTCACACCCATCGCATCGAGGTATCCCCCTCCGACGGTGACTCGGTGTATGCGATCGATGCATCCACCGTCCTGATCGCGACCGGGGCGACACCCCGCATCCTGCCCACCGCCCAGCCGGACGGCGAGCGGATCCTGACCTGGCGCCAGGTCTACGACCTGCCCGAACTGCCGGAGCACCTGATCGTGATCGGCTCCGGCGTGACCGGCGCCGAGTTCGCGTCGGCGTACCTGGCGATGGGGGTCGCGGTGACCCTGGTCTCCAGCCGGGACCGCGTCATGCCGCACGAGGACCCGGACGCCGCGATGGCCATCGAGCGGGTGTTCCGGTCGCGCGGCATGAGCATCCTGAACAACTCCCGCGCCGCCTCGGTGCGGCGCACCGCTTCCGGGGTCGCGGTGACCCTGTCCGACGGCCGGGTCGTCGAGGGGTCACACGCCCTGATGGCGGTCGGCTCGGTGCCCAACACCGGCGATCTGGGCCTGGCCGAGTACGGGGTGGACGTGGCGCCGGGCGGGTACCTGAGCGTGGACGGAGTCTCCCGTACCAACGTGCCGGGGGTGTACGCCGCCGGCGACTGTACCGGCCTGCTGCCGCTGGCGAGCGTGGCCGCGATGCAGGGCCGGATCGCGATGTGGCACACGCTCGGTGAGGCCGTCGCCCCGCTGCGGCCGAAGTCGGTCGCGGCCAACGTGTTCACCGACCCGGAACTGGCCTCGGTCGGCGTCTCACAGTCCGATGTGGACAGTGGCGAGGTGGTGGCCAGGTCGGTGATGCTGTCGCTGGACGGCAACGCCCGGGCGAAGATGGCCGGCATCCACGACGGGTTCGTGAAGCTGTTCTGCAGCCCCGCGTCGGGGCGGGTGCTCGGCGGCGTGGTGGTGGCGCCCAAGGCGAGCGAGCTGATCCTGCCGGTGTCGATGGCGATGGACAACCACCTGACCGTGGACCAGCTCGCGCACATCGTCACCATCTACCCCTCGGTGTCCGGCTCGATCACCGAGGCGGCCCGCCAGCTGATGCACCACGAGCCGTAATCCGGTGGCGGCGGGTCCTCCGCCGAGCTAACGTTTCCGCCATGATCAGAGCAGCGATATGCACGACGACGCCGGGAAGTCCCGGCGTAGCTTCGCGCTGACCACACCAGACGTCGAAGGCCCCGGGCATCGAGCCCGGGGCCTTTTTCGTGCCTCCGCCCGGTGTCCGAGCCCGGAAACGCTCACGGATGCCAGGAGGAAACCAATGATCGACCATCGTAAGCTCGGCCGGGAACTGGAGCTGTTCTGTTCCGATCCGCTGATCGGCGCGGGACTGCCGATCTGGCTGCCGGACGGCGCCATCGCCCGGCACGCCGTCGAGGAGTACCTGCGGGGCGTGGAGCGGGCCGCCGGGTACCAGCACGTGTACTCGCCGCCGATGGGGCGGCGCGAACTGTACGAGATTTCGGGGCACTGGGCACACTTCGCCGACGACATGTTCCCGCCGATGCGTGATGGCGGCGAGGAACTGGTACTGCGGCCGAGCCTGTGCCCGCACCACGCGCTGGTGTACCGGTCGCGCCAGCGTTCCTTCCGGGAGTTGCCGCTGCGCATCGCGGAACTGGGCGGCATGTACCGCGCGGAGCGCTCCGGGGTGCTCGGCGGACTGGCCCGGGTACGCGCGATCTCGCTCAACGACGCGCACATCTTCTGCCAGCCGGACCGGGCCGGCGAGGAGATAGCCCAGGTACTCGCGATGATGCGCAGGGCGCACGCGGCGCTCGGCGTGGTACCGGCGCGGTTCCGCCTGTCGCTGCGCGGCGCCGGTCGCGACTACGCCGGGTCCGCGGAGCAGTGGGACCGGGCCGAGGGGATGCTGCGCGACGCGCTCGGAGGTTCGTCCTATGTGGAGGCTCCCGGTGAGGCCGCGTTCTACGGGCCGAAGGTGGACGTGCAGATCGTCGACCCGGCCGGCAGGGAGTCGACTCTGGCCACCGTGCAGCTCGACTTCCACCAGCCGGCCCGGTTCAATCTGTCCTATGTGGACTCTTCGGGAGCCGCGGCCCGCCCGGTGATGGTGCACCGCAGCCTCGTGGGCAGCATGGAACGGCTGTTCGGCCACCTCGTCGAGGTGCACGGAGGTGCGTTCCCGGCCTGGTACGCGCCGGTACAGGTGGCGGTGCTGCCGGTCGGCGCCAACGAGATCCCGCAGGCGAGCGCGTTCGCCGACAGGTGCGCGGCGGCCGGGCTGCGGGTGAACCTGGCGGTCGACGGTTCGTTGGGTGCGCGGGTGCGGGACGCGCGCCGGGTGCCGTACGTGGCCGTGATCGGCTCGCGGGAGGCGGCGTCCGGCGACGTCTCGATGCGCCGGCGGCGCAGCGGACCGCCCGGATCCATCGGCGTGTCCCCCGATGCCGGAGCACCGGCGGCCGAGGCGATGCCGGTCGCCGACGCGATCCGGGTGCTGGTGGCCGCCTGTGCGATGCCCTGACGGGCGGGAGAGGCGGCGCCGGACTACTTCAGTTCGCAGATGACCGATCCGGCGGTGATGACGTCGCCGACGGACGCGGCAAGGCCGGTGACCACACCGGCCTTGTGCGCGTTCAGCGGCTGCTCCATCTTCATCGCTTCGAGCACGACGACCAGGTCGCCTTCGGCGACGGTGTCGCCGTCCGACACCGCGATCTTCACGATGGTGCCCTGCATCGGGGAGGTGAGCGCGTCGCCGCTCGCCGCGGTACCGCTCTTGTAACCCCCGCCGCGCCTGGGGGCAGGCTTGGCGACGGCGGGGGCCTTTGCAGAGGTACCCATGGATGCCGGCAGGGAAACCTCCAAGCGTTTCCCGCCGACTTCCACCACGATGGTCTGCCGCGGCTCGGCTTCGTCCACAGTGGACGCGGCGCCGAACGGCGGCACGCCGCCGGCCCACTCGGTCTCGATCCAGCGGGTGTGCACCGAGAACGGCTCGGCCGTGAAGGCCGGATCGCGCACGACCAGCCGGTGGAACGGCAGGGCTGTGGCCATCCCGTCGACCACCAGTTCGTCGAGCACCCGCCGGGCCCGTTCGAGTGCCTCGACCCGCGTCTGGCCGAACACGATGACCTTTGCCAGCAGCGAGTCGAAGTTGCCGCCGACCACGCTGCCGGACTCGATGCCGGTGTCCACCCGCACCCCGGGCCCGCTGGGCAGGCGCAGTTCGGAGACCACGCCGGGTGCCGGGAGGAAGTTGCGCCCGGGATCCTCGCCGTTGATCCGGAACTCGATCGCGTGGCCGCGGGGCGCCGGGTCCTCGTTCCACCGCAGCGCTTCGCCGTCCGCGATCCGGAACTGCTCGCGGACCAGGTCGATGCCGGCGGTCTCCTCGGTGACCGGGTGCTCGACCTGGAGGCGGGTGTTGACTTCCAGGAAGCTGATGGTGCCGTCGCCACCGACCAGGTACTCCACGGTGCCGGCGCCGTGGTACCCCGCCCCCCGGCAGATCGCCTTGGCGGACTCGTGGATCTGCGCCCGCTGCCGGTCGGTGAGGAACGGCGCGGGTGCCTCTTCGACCAGTTTCTGGTGCCGGCGCTGCAACGAGCAGTCCCGGGTACCCACCACGATCACGTTGCCGTGCTGGTCCGCCAGTACCTGCGCCTCCACGTGCCGGGGCCGGTCCAGGTACCGCTCGACGAAGCACTCGCCCCGCCCGAACGCGGCGACCGCCTCGCGGGTGGCGGACTCGAACAGCGCCGGGATCTCTTCCATGGTCCGGGCGACCTTCAGCCCGCGCCCGCCGCCGCCGAACGCCGCCTTGATGGCCACCGGAAGTCCGTGTTCGGTGGCGAAATCCACGATCTCGCTGGCGTCGCCCACCGGCTCGGCGGTCCCCGGGACCAGCGGAGCGCCGGCGCGCTGCGCGATGTGCCGGGCGGTCACCTTGTCGCCGAGGTCGCGGATCGCCTGCGGGGTCGGGCCGATCCAGGTGAGTCCGGCGTCGAGGACGGCCTGGGCGAAGTCGGCGTTCTCCGACAGGAAGCCGTAGCCCGGATGCACGGCGTCGGCGCCGGAGCGCCGCGCGACGTCCAGGATCTTGTCGATGCTCAGGTACGTCTCGGCGGAGGTGTCGCCGCCGAGCGCGAAGGCCTCGTCCGCCAGCCGGGCGGGCAGGGCATCACGGTCGGAGTCGGCGTACACGGCGACCGACTCCAGCCCGGCGTCGCGGCAGGCCCGGATTACCCGTACCGCGATCTCGCCCCGGTTCGCGATGAGCACCTTACGCATGCCGGGCAGTGTAAACCGGTGCCCTAGGCGCGGCCCGGTGACCTTTGGCACGGTACGCCGGGCCGCTGTTGCGCCGTCTCCGGGGCGTGTCGGCGTTCCGATAGTCAAATTTGGCTATTACGCTCGAACGGTGTCGACGACCCGACTTCTCATCCTCGGCGTGGTCCGGATCTTCCAGCCGGTGCACGGCTACGACGTGCGGCGCGAGTTGCTCAGCTGGCATGCCGACGACTGGGCCCACGTGGCACCCGGATCGGTCTACCACGCGCTGAAGAAACTGGCCGAGGAGGGACTGCTCACCGAGGTGGCGACGCAACGGGTCGGTACGCGACCGGCCCGGACCACGTACGAGATCACCGACAAGGGCGAGGCGGAGTTCCAGGACCTGCTGCGCCGGTACTGGTGGGAGTACACCATCCCGCCCGACCCCTTCACGGCCGCGTACGCGTTCCTGCCCGCACTCTCCCGGGCCGAGGCAGCCGGCGCGCTGCGCAACCGGGCCCGGCTGCTGCGGCTGTACGTCGACGGCACCCGGGTGCGGCTCGCGGCCGCCCCGGGTCCCGACGCGCCGCACGTCGTGGAGTTGTTCGAGCTGTCGATGGCCAAGGCCACGGTCGAGGCGGAGTGGTGCGAGAGGCTGGCGGACCGGGTGGAGGCGGGCGAGTTGCCGAGCGTCGGCTGACGGATTCGCGATACAACGCGAGATAATCAAGCTTGACCCAACGCGACATATCGCGTTAGCGTACCGGGGCGTCGATGAATGGCGCACCTACCCGGTTGGGGGAAGCATGATCGAGACGATTGGCCTGCGAAAATCGTTCCGGGTCCGCAAGGCAACCGTCGACGCGGTCCGGGGCGTCGACCTCTCCGTCCGGAAGGGCGAGATCTTCGGCTTTCTCGGCCCGAACGGCGCCGGCAAGACCACCACGCTGCGGATGCTCGCCACGCTGATCCAGCCGGACGGCGGCGAGGCCACCATCGCCGGCGCCGACCTGCGCCGCAACCCGGGGGAGGTGCGCCGGCGCATCGGATACGTCGCGCAGGGCGGCAGCACCTGGGACGCGGTGACCGCGCGCGAGGAACTGGTGCTGCAGGCCCGGATGTACGGGATCGCCAAGCCGGAGGCGAGGCAGCGCGCGGCCCGCGCGATCGAGTCGTTCGAACTCGGCGAGTTCGCGGACCGCAAGTGCCAGACCTACTCCGGCGGCCAGCGCCGACGGGTGGACATCGCGCTCGGCATCATCCACGCGCCCGGCGTGATCTTCCTCGACGAGCCGACCACCGGCCTGGACCCGCAGAGCCGCGCCCACATGTGGGACGAGGTACGTCGGCTGCGCTCCGAGGGGATGACCGTCTTCATCACCACCCACTACCTCGACGAGGCGGACGCGCTCTGTGACCGGATCGCCATCATGGACTACGGGGAGATCGTCGCCGAGGGCACGCCGGACGAGCTGAAGCGCGAGGTCTCCGGCGACGTGGTGACCGTCGGCGTACCCGGGGCGGCCGAGCAGGCGGCCAAGGTGCTCGACGGCCAGCCGTACGTGCGCCAGCTCGAATCGTCCGAAGACACCGTGCGGCTCTACGTCAACGCGGGCGCCACGGCGATGCCGCAGATCCTGCGCACCCTGGACGGCGCGGGCGTCGGGCTCGACTCGATCGAGCTGCACCGCCCGAGCCTCGACGACGTGTTCCTGACCAAGACCGGCCGCTCGCTGCGCGAGTCCTGAGAGGTATGGCGATGAAGCTCGCACGAGACACCTGGCTCATCTTCCAGCGACAGATGATGCTGGTACTGCGCAATCCCGTCTGGGTGATCGTCGGGATCATCCAGCCGCTGTACTACCTGTTCCTGTTCGGCCCGCTGCTCAAGGGTGCGTTGAGGCTGCCGAGCGCTCAGGCGTACCGCATCTTCGTCCCCGGCATCCTGGTCCAACTGGCCATCTTCGGGACCTTCTTCGTGGGCTTCGCGCTCATCTCCGAACTGCGGGCCGGCGTGATCGAACGCAGCCGGGTCACTCCGGTCAGCCGGCTGGCCCTGCTGCTCGGCAGGTCCCTGCGGGACGTGGTCTCCCTCCTCGTCCAGGCCGCGATCATCACGGTGCTGTCCATCCCGTTCGGGCTCGCCGTGGGGCTGGGCGACGCGCTGCTGGCCTTCGCGGTACTGGGCCTGATCGCACTGATGCTCTCGGCGGCGTCGTACGCGATCGCCCTCAAGCTGCGCAGCGAGGACGCGCTCGCGCCACTGCTGAACACCGTCGGTATCCCGATCCTGCTGCTGTCGGGCATCCTGCTGCCGATGCAGTACGCGCCGCACTGGCTGGCCACGGTGGCGAAGTGGAACCCGTTCTCCTGGGCGGTGGACGGCAGCCGGGCGCTGTTCGCCGGGCACCCGGGCGACGCGAGCGTCTGGAAGTCCCTGCTGATCCTCGGAGTCCTCACCGTGGTGACGGTGTCCTGGGCGGCCCGCTCGTTCGCCAAGAGCGTGCGCTGACGGGGGGACCCGCTGGGCGGTCTAGCTGGCGGTCCAGAACTGGGTGATCGAGACGTCGAACTCCCCGAGCAGCCGGCGCAGCAGCGGCAGGGACACGCCGATGACCGTACCCGGGTCCCCCTCGATCGACTCCACGAACGGGCCGCCCCGGCCGTCGATGGTGAACGCCCCGGCCACCTCCAGCGGTTCTCCGGTGTTCACGTACGCCTCGATCTCCGTATCGGTGATGTCGGCGAAGTGCACCGTGGACACCGCGGCCGCCTCGGCGCGCCGGTCCTCGCTCAGGTTGATGAGGCTGTGGCCGGTGAAGAGCCGGCCGCTGCGTCCCCGCATCTGTTGCCAGCGGGCGACCGCCTCGGCCCGGTCGGCCGGCTTGCCCAGGATCTGCCCGTCGAACGAGAGTATCGAGTCACAGCCCAGCACCAGGACGGTGGACCCCGGTCGGGCCGGCCCGTCCCGGAGGCGGTCGGCGACAGCCCCGGCCTTCATCCGCGCCAGGGTGAGGCAGAAGGTCGCCGGGTCTGCCACGTCCGCAGTGGACTCGTCGACGCCGCTCACGATGACCTCGACGTCGATCCCGGCCGAGGCGAGCGTCTTGCGGCGGGCGGGACTGGCGGACGCGAGGACCAGGTGCGGTGGATGGGTCACCGGGGAATCGTAATGGCTGTCCGACACGGTACCGGCCGTGGACCCCGGTGGCGCCGGACCCTGCGACGTGGGGCGTTTGGGGCACCGGTCAGCGGTCGGCGCGGTCAGCGGGGCGGCGGTCAGCGGGGCAGCGCGGCGGCGGTCAGCGGGGCAGCGCGGCGGCGGTCAGCGGGGCAGCGCGGCGGCGGTCAGCGGGGCAGCGCGGCGGCGCGCCAGGCGCCCGGACCCCGGCGCTGGGCGGCACCCGGCCGGGCGCTGTCCACCCAGCGGGAGCGGACCGGCGAGTCCGGCGCCGCCGCGGCCGGGCGCGACAGCAGCACTCCGACCAGAGCCGCCAGTTCCTCGTCGGTCGGTGTGCCACGTTCGATCCTGATCGGTGAGTGATCGTCCATCCGCCGAGCCTAACCGGAGACCGGCCAGGTACTTTCGATGTGTGCCTTCGCCCCCCCGATCTTCGGCAACCGAACGCTACCGTCTGATCAGTCCAGTGGGCGAGGGCGGCATGGGCCGGGTCTGGCTCGCCCGCGACGAGGTCCTCCACCGCGACGTCGCGGTCAAGGAGGTCGTACCGCCGAGCGGGTTGACCGAGTCGGAGGGCGAAGAGGCCAGCGAGCGCGGGCTGCGCGAGGCGCGGGCGATCGCCCGGCTCAACCACCCCAACGTCGTACGCATCTACGACGTGGTGGCCCGGCCGCGCCAGCCGTGGATCGTGATGGAGTACGTGCGGTCCCGGTCGCTCCAGGAGCGGATCGCTCAGGACGGGCCGCTACCGGTCGCCGAGGTGGCACGCATCGGCCTGGGCATCCTGAGCGCGTTGCACGCGGCCCACCGGGCCGGTGTGCTGCACCGGGACGTGAAGCCGAGCAACGTTCTGATCGCGGACGACGACCGGGTGGTACTGACCGACTTCGGCCTCGCCACCCTGGCCGGGGACGCGACGCTGACCCGTAGCGGACTCATCCTGGGTTCACCGGCGTACATCGCGCCGGAACGCGCCCGCCAGGGCATCACCGGTACCGAGTCGGATCTCTGGTCACTCGGCGCGACGCTGTACGCGGCCGCCGAGGGACGCGCGCCGTACCACCGCTCGACGGCCATGGCGACGCTGACCGCGCTGGTCACCGAGCCGCCGGACCCGATGATGCTGTCCGGGCCGCTGGCGCCGGTGCTCGACGGGCTGCTGGACAAGAATCCGGCGACCCGGACGACCGCGCCGGATGCTGCCCGCGCGCTGCGCCGTCTGCTCGGCCCGCTCCGGCGCGCCGAGGGCATGCCGTGGCGCGTTCCCCGCGAGCGCCGGCCGGCGGGCTGGGCCCAACCGATGGGCACGCTGCCGCCGGGCGCCCCGGTGCAACGTCCGGACGTCCCGGCCCGGCCGCAGAACGAGCCGCCTCGCCGGCCGGCGGTCGGCCGCGCTCAGGCACCGGCGAAGCCGACCGGGCCCGCTGTCGGGCGGGCCCAGCCGCCTGTCACGCCGTCCCAGCCGCCTGTCACGCCGCCTGCGCGGCCGAGTGCGCCGGCGCAGCGGCCCGCCGTCGGCCGGGCCCAGCCGTCCACGCCCCCGGCGTGGCCGCCGGTTCCCGTGACGCCGCCCGCCAACCCGGTCGCACGTCCGGTGGACGATGACGGGCAACCGGCCGGTGCGGCCGCTACCGAGGCGACGCGCCCGGGCGAGGTTCAGCCGGGGACGGTTGCGGAGCCGTCGGCGCCGGTGGAGTCGCGGGGGTCGGCGGAGTCGTCGGCGCTGGTAGAGCCGTCGGCAACGGACGGGTCGTCGGCGCTGGATGCGTCGTCGTCGGCGGCGGACGGGTCATCGGAGCCGGGTGGGTCGTCGGTAGCGGCCGGGTCGTCGGCAGGGGTCGGGTCGTCGGTAGCAGCCGGGTCGTCGTCGGAGGTCGGGTCGTCGGAGCCGGGTGGGTCGTCGGCAGCGGTCGAATCGCCTGCACCGGGCGGGTCGCCGACCGCCGGGTCGGAGCCGGAGCCGGCCGCTGTCGAGTTGCGCGGGTCTCGACTCGAATCGCCTTCCGACTCGATGGGCGTGTGGCCGGTCGTCGTTGAGCCGGAGCCGGGTGAGCCAGCCACCGTTGAGCCGGTCGCAGATTCGACGGCTGATCGAGCGGCGGCGGAACCGGACGAGTCGGCCGCGGTGGAGTTGCCGGGTGACGGGGTCAAGTCGCCGGGCGACGGGGTCGAGTCTGCTGCCGATCCGGCGGCTGTGGAGCGCACCGCTATGGAGCCGGCACCGGGTGAGCCGGCCGCCGTCGGGTTGCTGGGCGCCGGAGCTAACTCGGTCGGCGTCGAGGCGTCGAGCGCCGGAGCGGGGTCGGCGGCCGATCCGTCGGCGATCGAGCCGGCGGCCGTCGAGCCAGAGGCGGCAGAGGTAGAGCCGGCAGAGGTAGAGCCGGCAGACGGAGAGCCGGCAGACGGAGAGCCAGAGGCCGACCAGGACAGGCCCCAAACCGCCCGAACCGAGCCGACGATCACGGACCTGCCGGCTGCTGAGCCGCTGACGGCCGAGCCGGAGACCGCCGATCTGCTGGCCGCTGAGCCGACGACCGCTGAGCCGACGACCGC
>DASXOA010000126.1:0-17469 GCA_036494675.1 Rugosimonospora sp. | reverse complement strand
AGGTAGAACCGGGCCGCCTCCGCGACCCGCCCGGCGTCGGAAGTCACCCACCCGGCGACCTGGCAGAGCTGACCAACCACGCCGAGCAGTCGCTGGCCGACCGGCTCGGTGTAAGCCGCCTCGCGCAGCAGGGTCACGGTGGCGTCCAGCTCGGTGGTGACGAGGGCGTAGGTGTCCATTCCGCCGACGTGGTCGTCAAGTAGCCGCAACTGCTGGACGCGGCCCTCGACGCGCTCGACCGTGTCCGCGCCGATGCGGCGTCCGGCGCGTAGTTCGTAGACCTGTGGCGGATCGGTGATCAGCCACTCGTGCGCCAGGCGCAGAGCGTTGTCCGTGTTCGGCGCCTCCTCGACCAGGGCGGCGGCCAGCGCCTCCGCGTCCGACCGGCTCCACCCGTCTCGGCAGAGGTCGTGGTGGGCGTTGGTCGCGAGCCCGGCCAGGGCGACCAGGGCGCCCTCGGCGGCGAGTGCCTGGTCGATGGCGGCGGCGATCGCCGGGGTCGGCGGCCGGTGGCCTGATTCGATCCTGGACAGGTGACCTGGGTCGACGGTGGCGCGCCGGGCCAGTTCGCGCAGCCCCATCCGGCCGCGCACCGCGCGCAGCCGCTTGACCGCCTCGCCGAACGTCTCGGCCATTGCCTCTCACCTCGCCCGAGGTGTTGCCAGATGTTGCCGACCGTAGGCCGCAACAGGTCACGCCTGCCGCGGACTCAGAGTAACGCCGAGGCTACGAGCATAAGCGTGGGTGGTCGGTGCCAGGGTGGCCCGGTTGCTCGGCGCCAAGCAGGGGTGCGGCGGCCCGGGAGCGTAGTCAGTCTCCTTTATCCGAGGGCCGCAGGTTGGTGAAAGTCCCAGGCCGCCGCATCCACCCTCGACGAGGAGGTCGGCGATGGACGCGAAGCGGTACCTCAATCCCCGATCGAGTCTCGACGTGGAGCGGATCTGCCCACTCCTGGACCTCGTCGCCGACATCATGAAAGACCAGTACCGGCCGCAGCTACTGCGGATCATCGCGTACGAGGACGACCGGAAGCTCGGCTCCACGCTGGTCACGAACCAGGGCATGCAGTGGGCCATCCTCGGCTACGTCTACGCGACACACCTGACCGTCGAGCACCTGGGAGACGCGTAACGATGGCCAGCCACTCGTACCCCGGCGTCCGCGACGCGACCCAGACGGAGAAGAAGCGGCGCGGCAGAAACGACCCCGCCTACTTGGCATTGAAGTAGTTCGCCTCGGGGTGGTGTACCACCAGGGCGTCCGTCGACTGCTCCGGCGCAAGCTGGTACTCCTCCGACAGCCGCACCCCGATCCGATCCGCGCCCAGGATGTCCACCAGCGTCGCCCGGTCCTCCAGGTCCGGACAGGCCGCGTACCCGAACGCGTACCGGCAGCCCCGGTAGTCCGTGCGCAGCAGCCCGTCCAGGTCCGCCGGGTCCTGGGCGACGATCGCGGATCCGTCCGGCAGCGTCAGCTCCGAACGGATCCGCCGGTGCCAGTACTCCGCCAGCGCCTCGGTCAGCTGCACCGACAGGCCGTGCACCTCGAGGTAGTCCCGGTACGCGTTGCGGGCGAACAGCTTCGCCGTGAACTCACTGATCGGCTGCCCCACGGTGACCAGCTGGAACGCGATCACGTCGAGCCCGGCCGGGTCACCGTCGGCGGGCCGGGGCCGGAAGAAGTCTGCCAGGCACAGCCGCCGCTCCTGCCGCTGGCGCGGGAAGGTGAACCGGGCCCGCTCCGCGTGCCCGTTCTCGTCGAGCACGACCAGCGTGTTGCCCTCCGAGTAGGCCGGGAAGTACCCGTACACCACGGCGGCCTCAAGGATCTGGTCGGCCGCCAGCCGATCGAGCCAGTACCGCAGCCGGGGTCGCCCCTCGGTCTCCACCAACTCCTCGTAGGACGGCCCGGAGCCGCCCCGTGAGCCGCGCAGCCCCCACTGCCCGAGGAACGTGGCCCGCTCGTCGAGCAGCGCCGCGTACTCGGCCAACGGGATGCCCCGCACGACCCGGGTGCCGAAGAACGGCGGCCGGGGAATCTCCACGTCGGTCGCGACGTCGGAGCGCACCGAATCGTCGCCCAGGTCCGGCAGCGTCGCGTCGACGATCGCCCGCTGGCGCTCCCGCCGCGCGCGCCGCGCCGCGAGGGTCGCCTCCCGCTGCTCGTCGACGGCCACCGCGCCGCCCCGCTTCGTGGCCATGACCCGGTCCATGAGGGACAGCCCCTCGAAGGCGTCCCGGGCATAGTGCACCTGACCCGGGTAGATCGAGCGCAGGTCGTCCTCCACGTACGCCCGGGTCAGCGCCGCCCCGCCGAGCAGCACCGGCCAGCGTTGCGCCACGCCCCGGCTGCCCATCTCCTCCAGGTTTTCCTTCATCACGACCGTGCTCTTCACCAGCAGGCCGGACATGCCGACGGCGTCGGCGTCGTTGCGCTCGGCGGCGTCCAGGATCGCGGTCAGCGGCTGCTTGATGCCGATGTTCACGACCGTGTAGCCGTTGTTGGACAGGATGATGTCCACCAGGTTCTTGCCGATGTCGTGCACGTCGCCCTTGACCGTGGCCAGCACGATCGTGCCTTTGCCGGCGTCGCCCGTGGAGTCCATGTGCGGTTCGAGGTAGGCCACCGCCTTCTTCATCACCTCGGCGGACTGGAGGACGAACGGCAGCTGCATCTGCCCCGAGCCGAACAGCTCGCCGACGGTCTTCATGCCCTCCAGCAGGGTGTCGTTGATGATCGTCAGGGCCGGACGGTCGACCAGTGCCGCGTCGAGGTCGGCCTCCAGGCCGCCCGGTTCGCCGTCCACGATGCGCCGGGCCAGCCGCTCGGTCAGCGGCAGCGCGGCCAACTCCTCGGCCCGCGACGCTCGCGCCGAGGCGGCGTCGACACCCTCGAACAGCTCGATGAATCGTTGCAGCGGGTCGTACCCCTCGCGACGCCGGTCGTAGACCAGGTCCAGGGCCACCTCGCGCTGCTCGTCGGGGATCCGGGACATCGGCAGGATCTTCGAGGCGTGCACGATCGCGCTGGTCAGGCCGGCCTGCCGGCACTCGTGCAGGAACACCGAGTTGAGCACCTGGCGGGCGGCCGGGTTGAGGCCGAACGACACGTTGGAGACGCCGAGGGTGAAGTTGACCCCGGGGTACCGGCCGGAGATCTGGCGGATCGCCTCGATGGTCTCGATCGCGTCCCGCCGCGTCTCCTCCTGGCCGGTCGAGATCGGGAACGTGAGGCAGTCGACCAGGATGTCCGGCAGGTTCATGCCCCACCGGCCGGTCAGGTCCTCGATCAACCGGCCGGCGACCCGGACCTTCCACTCCGCCGTACGCGCCTGCCCCTCCTCGTCGATGGTCAACGCGACGACCGCGGCGCCGTGCTCACGCACGATCGGCATCACCCGCTGGTACCGGGAGCCCGGCCCGTCGCCGTCCTCGAAGTTCACCGAGTTGACCACGCACCGGCCGCCGAGCATGGACAGGCCCGCCTCGATCACGGCCGGCTCGGTGGAGTCCAGCATGATCGGCAGGGTGGACGCCGTGGCGAACCGGCCGGCGACCTCGCGCATGTCGGCGGCGCCGTCCCGGCCCACGTAGTCGACGCACAGGTCAAGCACGTGCGACCCGTCCCGGGCCGCGTCCCGGGCGATCTCCACGCAGGCCTGGAAGTCGCCGGCGAGCATGGCCTCCCGGAACGCCCTCGAGCCGTTGGCGTTGGTGCGCTCGCCGACCATCAGCACGCTGGCGTCCTGGGCGAACGGGGTCTGGTGGTACAGGCTGGAGACTCCGGGTTCGGGCTCGGCCGGGCGGCGCGCCGGTGCGGCGTCGCGGACCCGCTGCGCCACCGCGCGGATGTGCGCGGGAGTGGTACCGCAGCAGCCGCCGACCAGCCCGGCGCCGTACTCGGTGACGAACCGGTGCAGCGCCTCGGCCAGTTCGTCCGGGGTCAGCGGGTACACGGCCCCGTCGGCCGTGAGCTGCGGGAGGCCGGCGTTGGGCATCACGGACAGCGTCGCCTTGGCGTTGCGTGACAGGTACCGCAGGTGCTCGGTCATCTCGGCCGGCCCGGTGGCGCAGTTCAGCCCGATGAGGTCCAGCCCGAGCGGCTCCAGCGCGGTCAGCGCCGCACCGGTCTCGCTGCCCAGCAGCATGGTGCCGGTGGTCTCGACGGTGACGTGGCCGATCAGCGGCACGCTGCGGCCCTCGGCCGCCATCGCCCGGTGGGCACCCAGCAGGGCCGCCTTGGCCTGGAGCAGGTCCTGGCAGGTCTCCACGATGATCGCGTCGACGCCGCCGGTGAGCAGACCGGCCGCGTTCTCCTGGTACGCGTCGCGCAGCGTGGCGTACGGCACGTGACCCAGCGTCGGCAGCTTCGTACCGGGGCCGACCGAGCCGAGCACGAACCGGGGCCGCTCGGGCGTGGACCACTCGTCCGCGGCCTGCCGGGCCAGCACCGCGCCGGCCTCGGAGAACTCCCTGATCCGCTCGACGATGCCGTATTCGCCCAGGTTTCCGAGGTTGGCGCCGAACGTGTTCGTCTCCACGCAGTCCGCCCCGGCCTCCAGGTACGCGTGGTGTACGCCACGGACCACGTCCGGCCGGGTCACGTTGAGCACCTCGTTGCAGCCCTCGTAGCCCGTGAAGTCGTCCAGCGTGAGATCGGCGGCCTGGAGCATGGTGCCCATCGCACCGTCGGCGACGAGCACCCGGTCGGCGAGCGCCGCGAGTAGGGAAAATGCCACCAATCCAGGGTAGTGGGTGGTGCCGGGCCGCAGCGGCACCCGCGCGGCCCGATGGCGGGTCGCCGCTGGTCGAGGCACTCACCGCCACGCGGACGCCATACTCCGAGCCGCCGGACTTGCCGGCCACGGGGCCGGGACACGCGGGGCCATCGGCGGACCGGCGCGGCCTTTACTGCCGACGATCCTGCTTGCCCGTAGGCTGGGAGGCGTGAGCAACCGCATGCAGCGAGCCAGATGGGCCAGCACCGTCGGTCATTCCGGCGTCCGGCCCGGCGAGGAGCCGGAATGACCGAGTTCGACGGGCTGCCCGTTCTGCGAGATCCGGTGGCGGTCGCCGCGTTCGAGGGCTGGAACGACGCGGCAGACTCCTCCACCGCCGCGGTCGAGCACCTGGAGCAGGTCTGGACCGCGCGACCGGTGACCGCGCTGGATCCCGAGGAGTTCTACGACTTCCAGGTGAACCGGCCGATCGTGTCGCTCGCCGAGGGCGAGACCCGCAACATCGAGTGGCCGACCACCCGCTTCTCCGTCGCCACCCCGCCGGGAACCGAACGCGACGTGCTGCTGATCCGGGGCATCGAGCCGAGCATGCGGTGGCGCACCTTCTGCGGGGAGATCCTGGAGCTGTGCCACAGCCTGGAGGTCAACCGGGTGGTGCTGCTCGGCGCCCTGCTGGCCGACGTGCCGTACACCCGCCCCCTGCCCATCAGCGGCAGCGCCGTCAACCGGGAGGTGGCGGAACGTTTCAACCTGACCCCCACCCGATACGACGGGCCGACCGGCATCGTCGGGGTGCTGCACGAGGCGTGCATCCGGGCCGAACTGGACACCCTGTCCTTCTGGGTACATGTGCCCCACTACGCCAACAATCCCCCGTGCCCGAAGGCGACGCTGGCCCTGCTGCACCGGGTCGAGGACGTGCTCGACCTGCCGGTGCCGATGATGGACCTGGCCGAGGAGTCGGCGGAGTGGGAAGAGCGCCTGCGCGCCGCCGCCGAGCAGGACGCCGAGCTGGCCGAGTACGTCCGTGAGCTGGAGGAGCGCGTCGGCGACGAGGGCCTCCAGCCGCTGTCCGGCGACGAGATCGCGCAGGAGTTCGAGAAGTACCTGCGCCGCCGCGGCGGCTCGTCCGGCCCCGCGGCCAGCGGCGGCTGGTAGCTCCGCCTCTCGGACGGAATCAACCGAACCGACGCGCCGGCCCCGGCTTCAGGGGGCCGGCGCGTCGTCATCGCATTGTCGGCGCGTCATCATCGTGTCGCCGACCCGGTGCCCGGCGGACGGACGGCCCGGCGTGTCGCGCCGGCGTGTCGCGGGTCACCGTCCCCTCTCCGTCCTAGGAGGCTAGGTACACTGCCTCGATGGAGATCAATCCCGGTGCCGCCGAGCACCCCCACCGGCAGATCGCCGCACAGCTGCGAGCCCGGATCCGGCGCGGCGACTGGGCGGCCGGAGAGCGGCTGCCCTCCATCCCCGCCATCGCCCAGATGTACGGCGTGGCCAAGCAGACCGTGCAGCGCACCATCGACCAGCTGCGCATCGAGGGCCTCCTGATCACCAAGCCCGGCTCGGGTACCTACGTCCGCGGTACCCGTCGCCGGCTCAACCGGCTGTCCCGCGGCCGGTACGGCATCCAGCGCGGGTACCACGCCGACCTGGCGGCCCGGTACCGGCAGCAACTGATCGAGGTCGGACGCTCCCCGGCACCGGCCGAGATCGCCGACGCCTTCGGCGTGTCCGAGGGCACCGAACTGGTGGTGCGCCGGCACCTGGTGCGCACCCAGGACGCTCCGGTCGAGACGGGTGCCTCCTGGCTGCTGCCCCGGGACGCCACCGGTACCGGTCTGGAGCGCATGCAGGCGTTCGGGCGCCCCCTGTACCAGGAGGTCGAAGAGGTCACCGGGCGCCGGTACGCCACCGCGACCGACCAGGTCACCGCGCGCCTACCGACCCGCGAAGAGGCGGAGATCCTGCAGATCCGGCCGGACACTCCGGTACTGCACCTGCTGCACGTCGCCTACGATCCCGAGCACCGGCCGATCGAGGTGGCCGCGGCGACCTGGCCCGGACCGATGACCGCGCTCAGCGAGGAGTACCGGATACCCGCCGCCCGGCCGGACTCCCTCGACGACGAGCCCGGCCTCACGTTGGGCTGAACGGCCTCTGGCCGGGCTGAACGGCCTCACGGGCTGAACCGGCCAGGTCGGGGCGCGCCGGCCGGGGCGCCGCCGCGGGCCGGCCGCCCGGATCAGGCCGGCCAGGGATCAGGTGTGCGACGGATCCGCCAGCGATACCCCGAGCAGAGCGTCGACCGTCGCGGCCACCAGCGCCGGCGCCTGCGGGTCGCTACCCCCGGCCGTCAGCGCGGCGTCGGCCCAGGCGTCCACGACGGCGAGCGCGCCGGGGGCGTCGAGGTCGTCCGCCAGCCGCTGGCGTACCCGGGACAGCACGTCGAGCCCCGACGGACCGGACGGCGCCGCCACGGCCTCACGCCACCGGGCCAGCCGCTGCTGGGCGGCCTTGAGCAGGTCGTCGGTCCACTGCCGGTCGCTGCGGTAGTGGTCGGCGAGCAGCGCCAGCCGGACCGCCATCGGGTCCACGTGGTCGGCCCTCAACCGCGAGACGAAGACCAGGTTCCCCTTGCTCTTGCTCATCTTGTCGCCGTCCAGCCCGATCATGCCGGCGTGCGCGTAGTGGCTGGCGAACGGCTCCTGGCCGCTGATCGTCTCGGCGTGCGCGGCCGACATCTCGTGGTGCGGGAAGAGCAGGTCGCTGCCGCCGCCCTGCACGTCGAGCCGGTCGCCGATGAGGTTCAGCGCGATCACGGCGCACTCGATGTGCCAGCCGGGCCGGCCGGGGCCCAGCGGGCCGCCGTCCCAGGACGGCTCCCCCTCCCGGGCGCCGCGCCACAACAGCGGGTCGAGCGGGTCGCGCTTGCCGGTCCGGTCGGGGTCCCCGCCCCGCTCCGCGAACAGGTGCAGCATCTCGTCCCGGGACAGGTTCGACTCGTACCCGAACCGGGGCGAGCGGGTCAGGTCGAAGTACACGTCGCCCGTACCGTCGTCGAGCCGGTACGCGGCTCCCGCGTCGGCCAACTCGTTGATCCGCACCACGATGGACGGGATGGACTCGACCGCGCCCACGTAGTGCTCCGGCGGGATGATCCGCAGCGCCTCCATGTCCTCGCGGAACAGCGCCGTCTCCCGCATCGCCAGCACCACCCAGTCCTCGTGGTCCCGGCCGGCGCGCTCCAGCAGCGGATCGTCGATGTCGGTGACGTTCTGGACGTAGGTGACCGGGTGCCCGGCATCCCGCCACATCCGGTTGATCACGTCGAACGTGATCATGGTTGCGGCGTGGCCGAGGTGGGTGGCGTCGTACGGGGTGATCCCGCACACGTACAGGCGGGCCGGCCCGGTCGGCTCGGTGGGGTGGACCCCCCGGCGGGCCGAATCGAACAACGAAAGCGACCGCCCCACTCCGGGCAGCCGCGGTACCTCGGGCGCGATCCAGGACTCCATGCCTACCAGCCTACGATCTTCTGATTTGCCAGCGACGCAGAGCCACCACCTGCCGGCAAGGACCGCCAGGCCGAGCCGCCACCTGCCGGCAACGACCGGCAGGCCGAGCCGCCGTGCTGAGCCGCCATGGAGGCCGTCACACCGGCGGCCACGGGACCGCCGGCCAGTCGTCGCTCGGCGCCGGGAACCGGCCCGACGTCAGCAGGGCGTCGATGCGGGCACCGATCTGGTCCACCTCGGTCACCGTCAGGTGCTCGCCCAGCGTGTTGCCCAACTCACCGAGCAACTCGGCGCGCAGCTTGCTGAGCACCTCCACCGCCTCGCCGGGCAGCGGATCGTCGATCCAGCCCCACAGCACCGTACGCAGCTTGGGTTCCACGTTGAAGCAGACCCCGTGGTCGACGCCGCGGACCCCTCCGTCCACTGTGGACAGAATGTGGCCACCCTTGCGGTCGGCGTTGTTCACCACCGCGTCGAAGACCGCCAGCCGCGACAGGTGCGGATCGTCGGCGTGGGCCAGCACGTACGGCGAACCATCGGAGTCGTGCGCCCGCATGATGCGGTGCCACCCGTCCGGCACCTCGTCGGGGGCCACGAAACCCAGCAGGGGCTCGGATTCCTCCGGCTCATCGATCCACAGCTGGCAGGCGCCCGGGCCGAGCGGTCCGTGTTCCCGCAGCACGGTCGGCGGCACGCAACTCCACCCGGTCGACTGCGCCACCAGGTACGCACTGACCTCGCGGCCGGCCAGCGTACCGTCCGGGAAATCCCACAGCGGCCGCTCTCCACGCACCGGCTTGTACACGCAGCGCGCGGACACACCGTCCAGGTCGAGGACCGCCCGTAGCGTCGTGTTGGACGCGTCGACGAGCCGGCCCTCCACTTCCATCCGACCGTGGCGCAGCAGTTCCAGCGCGTCGGGCTCCGACAGCGCAGTCATCTCCGGGGCGCCTAGCGGTGGTAGCCGTTGTTGCGCGGGCAGAGGTGGCCGCTGGGATCGAGCGGCTGGCCGCACAGCGGGCACGGCGGCCGTCCGGCGGAGATCACCCGTCGGGCGCGGTCGATGAAATCCCGCGCCGCGGACGGGGTGAGCCGCACCCGCAACCGGTCCAGGTCCGAGGATTCGTCCTCGGCCTCTTCCTCGTCCTCGTCGTTCTCGCCGGCCGCTATCGCCTCGATGACCACGGTGCTGCTGTCCACGTCGAAGGCCAGGCCGAGGGTGCCGACCCGGAACTCCTCGTCGACCGGATTCTCCAGCGGCTCGTTGTCCGCCGGCCCGGTCTCCGGCTCCGGGAGGACCACGCCGAACCGGCGGTGGGCCTCGCCCAGCAGCTCGTCGAGCTTCTCCGCGAGCAGCGAAACCTGGACCTTCTCCAGCCCCACGCTGACGAGCCGCCCGTCGCCCCGGGCCTGGAGGAAGAACGCCCGCTCACCCGGCGGGCCCACGGTCCCCGCCACGAACCGCTCGGGCGGTTCGAATGCGTATACCTGACGGGTCATACCTGCGACCCTATCCGGTCGCTACCCGTGCTGCCGAGCGGACCGGAGCGCTCACCCACCGGCGCCGCCGGCCCCCCCACCGACCACGGCGTCCGAACTGGCCGGACGGCGGGTACGGCGGCGCTTCGGCGGGCGCAACCCGGACAGGTCACTGCCAATGTCGTTCACCCTGAGCAGAAAGGGTCGCAGGGGCGTGTACCGGAGCACCGTCACCGACGCCGGGTCCACCGAGATCCGCTGAAACAGGTCCAGGTGCACACCCATCGCGTCGGCGACTATTGCCTTGATCACATCTCCGTGGCTGCATGCCAGCCAGACCGCGTCCGGGCCGCGTTCCGCCGTCACCCGGGCATCCCAGTCCCGCACCGCGGCCACCGCCCGGGCAGACATGGCAGCCATCGACTCCCCGTTCGGGAAGGTCGCCGCGCTCGGGTGCGCCTGAACGGTCCGCCACAGCGGCTGCTTCGCGAGCGTCTTGAGCGGCTGGCCCTCCCAGTCGCCGTACCGGCACTCGACGAGCCGGTCGTCGACGGCCGGATCCGCCCCCGGCAGGGCCAGCTCCATGGTCTGCCGGCACCGGATCAGCGGGCTGGTGACCACGGCGGCCAGGGGCAGGTCGGCGGCGGCCAGCCGCTGCCCCACCGCCGCGGCCTGAGCCCGGCCGGCGTCGTCCAGCTCGGTCGGCTGGTGGCCGGCGAGAATACCCCCGGCGTTGGACGTGGTCCGGCCGTGCCGGAGCAGGATGACGGTCGCCACCGGGCAAGATTACGTGGCACCGCCGCTGCCGTGCCGCACCGAGGCCCCGATCCGGCCCGGCCGGCCGCGCTCAGGTGGCGGCCAGCGCCCCCGTGCCGAGCGCCACGACCAGTACCAGGCCCAGCAGCACCCGGTACCAGACGAACGACACCAGCGAGTGCTTCCCCACGAAGCGCAGCAACCAGGCGATCGAGGCGTACCCGACGACGAAGCTCACCAGCGTGCCCACGGCGAGCGCCGGTACCCCGACCGAGGGGCCGGTCAGCGCGTCCTTGAGCTCGAAGGCCCCGCCGCCGAGCAGCGCCGGGATGCCCAGGAAGAAGGACAGCCGGGTGGCGGTCACCCGATCCAGGTCGCGCAGCAGCCCGAACGAGATCGTGGCGCCGGATCGGGACACCCCGGGAAACAGTGCCGCGGTCTGTGCCACCCCGATGATCACCGCGTCGGCGAGGTTGGTCTGCCGCTCGCCGCGGGTCTGCCTCCCGGCCCGCTCGGCGTACACCAGCACCGCGCTCCACAGGATGAGCGCCAGGGCCACGACCCACAGGTTGCGCAGCGCGCCCGTGATGGCGCTCTGGGCGACCAGGCCGACGATCGCGATCGGCAGCGAGCCGACGATGACGTACCAGCCGAACCGGTAGTCGAAACCGCGGTGGCGCTTGGAGAACAGGCCCAGCACGAATCCCTTGACGATGCGGACGATGTCCTTGAAGAAGTAGATGATCGCCGCCACGATCGCGCCGACCTGGATGACGGCCGTGTAGCCGGTGATGGAGGCGTCATCGACCGGCAGGCTCAGCAGTTTCTCGGCGATCGTCAGGTGCCCGGTCGAGGAGACCGGCAGGAACTCGGTGAGCCCCTCCACCACACCCAGGACGACGGATTTCCACAGCTCCACCTAGTCTCCTACTCCCGATGCGTCGAGTGCCTCGGCGACCTGCCGCAGGGTCTGCACCCCGGAGTCGCGGTCGGCGACGAACAGCGAAACGGACAGCGTGGTGACCCCCGAGGAGGCGAAGTCACGCATCCGCTCGGCGATCCGGTCGACCGGGCCGATGAGGCTGGTCCGGTCGATGAACTCCAGCGGGACCGCGGCGGCCGCGTCCCGCTGACGCTTGGCCAGGTAGAGGTCCTGCACCTCGCGGGCCGCGTCGGCGTATCCCATCCGGGCCGCCAGCTGGTTGTAGAAGTTCTGCTGCCGGCTGCCCATCCCGCCCACGTACAGGGCGGCGTACCAGCGGACCAGTTCGGCGCAGGATTCCACGTCGTCGCCGATCACCACGGGTACCGACGGGACCACGTCGAAGCCCTCCAGCGTCGCGCCGGCCTTCGCCCGCCCGGCGCGGACCGAGGCGAGGTGCTCGGCGGCGAACTCCGGGGCGTAGAAGACCGCGAGCCAGCCGTCGGCGATCTCCCCGGCCAGTTCCAGGTTCTTCGGGCCGACCGCGGCCAGGTAGGTGGGGATGCGCTCGCGGGGCGGGTGGAAGCCCAGCCGCAGCGCCTTGCCGGGCCCGTCGGGCAGCGGGAGCCGGTAGAACTCCCCGTCGTAGGAGACCTCGGTCCGGGCGATCGCCATGCGCACGATGTCCACGTACTCGCGGGTTCGGGCCAGCGGGCGGCCGAAGCGCACCCCGTGCCAGCCCTCGGACACCTGTGGCCCGGACACGCCCAGCCCGAGCCTGAACCGGCCGCCGGACAGCGCGTCGATTGTGGCCGCGGTCATCGCAGTCATCGCCGGGGTCCGGGCCGGGATCTGCATCACCGCGCTGCCCACGTCGATCCGCTCGGTCTGACCGGCGATCCAGGCCAGCATGCTCACGCAGTCCGAGCCGTACGCCTCGGCGGCCCAGACGCAGGAGAAGCCCAACCGGTCGGCTTCCTGGGCCAGTGCGAGGTGGTCGGCCGGGGTGCTCCACGCCGTCTGGTATCCGAGACTCAGTGCGAGCCGCATGACAACCTCCTTCTCCGCCCCAGCCGGCCGGACGGGACCAAAGTCCGGATGGCGACAAGTCCGGCGGCACCGGACAGGCCGGCGCACGGGTCGCACCAGGGTAGCCGGCCGTACCGGGGCCGTCCGCCGCGGCGTACCCGAAGGAACTCCGGCACGACAGGTCGCCTGATCACGGCCGCGCTCCCGCGCCGCCGCTGGCGATCCATGTAGTTTCACATCTCATGCAGCAACGTCCGCTCGGCCGCGCCGGACTCCTGGTGTCCCGGCTCGCCCTCGGCACCATGACCTGGGGCCGGGACACCGAGGCTGATGACGCTGCGGCCCAGCTCAAGACGTTTGTGGACACCGGCGGCAACCTGGTCGACACCGCCGACGTGTACGGCGAGGGCGACGCCGAGGCCGTCATCGGGACGCTGCTGGCCAACGTGGTGAACCGCGAGGACGTCCTGCTGGCCACGAAGTCCGGCCTGCGCCCGAGCCGGGAACGCCGCCGGGACACCTCCCGCGGCCACCTCCTGCGCAGCCTGGACGCCTCACTGTCCCGGCTCGGCGTGGACTACGTCGACCTCTGGCAGGTCCACGGGTACGATCCGGACACCCCGCTGGACGAGACCATGGCCGCCCTGGACCACGCGGTCAGCACCGGCCGGGCCCGGTACGTGGGCATCTCCAACTTCTCCGGCTGGCAGACCGCGCGCGCCGCGACCTGGCAGGCCGCCTGGCCGGGGCGCGCCCCGCTGGTCTGCGCCCAGGTCGAGTACTCGCTGCTGGAGCGCGGCATCGAACGCGAGGTGCTGCCCGCCTGCCAGGCGCTGGGGCTGGGGGTCCTGCCCTGGTCGCCGCTCGGCCGGGGCGTACTCACCGGCAAGTACCGCCACGGCCGCCCGGCCGACTCGCGGGCCGCCTCGCCGCACTTCGAGCTGTTCGTCTCGCTCTACCTGGATCCGCGCTGCTCGGCCATCGTCGAGTCGGTGGTCACCGCGGCCGCGGGGCTCGGCGTGTCGCCGCTGGAGGTGGCGCTGGCCTGGGTCCGTGACCGGCCGGGGGTGGTCGCCCCCGTCCTGGGTGCCCGGTCGGTCGGCCAGCTCCTCGGCGCCCTTCAGGTGGAGGAGATCACACTCCCGAAGGAGATCAGCCGGGCACTCGACGATGTTTCGGCGATTACCGCCGGTTACCCGGAGCGGCAGGGTTGATGCCGCCGCCGAGGTCGGGGCAGTATCCAGGACATGGACTACGAATACGCGCCGCTGCGGTTACCACCGAATGTCGACCGGTTGACCGCCACGGCGCAGTTGGCGATCCAGGCTGAGTTCGCGGGCTGGGAGCTGGCCCGGGTCCAACTGTTCCGGGACGGCACCCGCAAGGTGCTGCTGCGGCGCAGGCGCGACGCTGGACCGCAGCCCGGGATCTCCTACTGATCCCGGGCTGCACTGCCAGACCGCTCAGTCAGGCCGTGTAACGCGGGCCTGTGTTCGCCTCCGCCACAAACCGGCGCCGGCTGCGCTCAGGCGATGTAGCGCGGGCCTGTGCTCGCCTCCGCCACAAACCGGCGCCGGCTGCGCTCAGGCGGTGTAGCGCGGGCCTGTGCTCGCCTCCGCCACAAACCGGCGCCGGCTGCGCTCAGGCGGTCTCGACGCCGTTCAGGTCGCTGTACGGGTGCTCGTCGAGCCGGCCCACGAGCCGGTCGCCGTCGCCCAGCCGGAAGGGGCTGTCCCCGTCGGTCTCCTCGTACGCGTCGAGGTCGAGCGGCGTTTCGACCTCGGCGACCGCGACCATACCGTCGAGCGGCTCCAGCTCCGGGATGTCCAGGGCGGCCAGCGAACCGTCCCCGGCCTGCAACAGCTCCAGCACCGCCTCGCTGACCGACTCCACCGGCTCCTCCGGCTCGTCGTCCGCGTGCGCGGCCGACTGCCGGGACGTCTCCGCGACCCGGATCAGCGCCGCCACGCTGGGCACCCGGTAGTCGCGGCGCTGCCGCACCGAGAGCACGTGCGGGTACGGATCGTCGGCGGTACCGGCGTCCTCCTCGTCGAGCCCGGCGCCGAAGTGCCGGTCGGCCTCGTCCGGGTCGATCGCGTCCACGTCCCACGGCGTGACTTCCCCGAACGCGTCGAGCAGCCGCTCGTCGTACTCGTAGGAGGCGTTGTTCAGCTCGACGTAGGCCCGCCAGACCCCGTCGTCGTCGATCCGGCCGTCGGCCGCCTTGACCGCTTCGAGGTGAGCCCGGGCCGCGGTGAAGACCGCCTCCAGGGCAACGTTCAGCTCGGTGTACTGGTCATCGGTCATGGTCCATACCCCAAAGTCAGATGCGGGACGCGTCAGGCTTGCCGCAGGAAGCGGTCGAGAACTCGCACGCCGAACTGTAGCCCCTCGACCGGGACACGTTCGTCAATGCCATGGAACAGCGCGGCAAAGTCGAGATCGGCGGGCAGCCGCAGCGGACTGAACCCGAAACAGCGCACGCCCAGCTCGACGAACGCCTTGGCGTCCGTACCCCCGGAGAGCATGTACGGCACCGGACGCGCACCCGCGTCCTCGGCCCGCAGCGCCGCGGCCATCGCGTCGACGAGCGCACCGTCGTACGTGGTCTCCAGCGGCAGCTGGTTCTGCACGAACTCGATGTCCACCTCGGGGCCGATCACCTCACGCAGCTGGGCCAGGAACACGTCCGCCTGACCGGGAAGGGTGCGGCAGTCGACGGTCGCGGTGGCCCGACCGGGGATGACGTTGTCCTTGTACCCGGCGTTCAGCTGGGTCGGGTTGGCGGTGTTGCGGATCGTCGCGCCGATCAGGGACGCGATCGGGCCGAGCTTGCCGATCGCGGCTTCCGGGTCGTCCGGATCGAGCTTGATGCCGAGCGCGTCGGAGATCTCGTCGAGGAACGCCCGGACGGTCGGGGTCACCACGACCGGGAACCGGTGCCGGCCGAGCCGGGCCACCGCCTCGCACAGCGCGGTCACCGCATTGTCGTCGTTGATCATCGAGCCGTGCCCCGGCCGCCCCTTGGTGATCAACTTCAGCCAGTTGATCCCCTTCTCGGCGGTCTGGATCAGGTACAGCCGCAGGTCCTCGCCGACGCTGTAGGAGAACCCGCCGACCTCGCCGATCGCCTCCGTGCACCCCTCCAGCAACTGGGGATGCTCGCGGACCAGGTACCGGGCGCCGTAGTCGCTGCCCGCCTCCTCGTCGGCGGTGAAGCACAGCACCAGGTCCCGGGGCGGGGTGACGCCCCGGCGCCGCCAGTCGCGCACCACGGCGAGCACCATGGCGTCGAAGTCCTTCATGTCGACCGCGCCGCGACCCCACACGTACCCGTCGCGCACCTCGCCGGAGAACGGCGGCACCGACCACTCGCTGGCGTCGGCCGGCACGACGTCGAGGTGTCCGTGCACGAGCAGCGCGCCGCGACCGGGATCCGAGCCCTCGAACCGGGCCACCACGCTGGCCCGACCCGGCGCCGCCTCGCGGATCTCCGGTTCCAGGCCGACCTCGGCCAGCTTCTCCGCCACGTACTCCGCGGCGACGCGCTCACCGGCGCAGGTGGCCAGGTCGCCGGTGTTGGTGGTGTCGATCCGGATCAGGTCGCGGCACAGGTCGACGACCTCACGGGTGGCGGCATCGTGGGCGGCGGCATCAGTCATAGGCTCTTCATACCAGCCGACGCCGGCCGGCCACCGTCCGGGCGCCATCCATGATCACTCGATCTCCCCGACGAAACGGGCGTACCGGGAGCGGTCGCCACCCGGCGTGGTTTGGCGAAATCACCGGTCGGGTAGTCACGCCACCATGAACTCGCCCCTTCCCCCGCTGCCGCCGGTCCCCGGGGTCGACGAGTCCGATGCCCGTCCCGGCGGGCGCGGCATGCTGGACACCCTGACCGACGAGCACCGTGCGATCGAAGACCTGTACGCCCGCCTCGCCACCACGCTCGACGAGCGCGAGATGGCCTCGCTCACCAGCGTGCTGACCGCCACGCTGACCCGCCACCTGTCCGCCGAGGAGCAGTACCTGTTCCCGACCGTGGCCGCCTCGCTGCCCGACGGGGCGCGGCGGGCCGAGGCCGAGGTCGGCGCCGACGTGGCCATGCTGCACGCGCTGCGCGAACTGGAGTCCGGCCCGGCCACCGACCGCGGCGGCATCGAGCGCGTCGACGAGGCGCTGCGCGGGCACATCCGGCGCTGCGAAGACGAGCTGTTCCCCGCGCTCCGGGCGGTCTGCAGCGACGTCGAGCTGATCCGCCTGGGCAACCGCGTGGAGATCGCCGAGGACGCGGCGCCCACCAGGCCGCATCCGGCGACGCCGGCGACCCCGCCGTGGAACAAGGTGGTCGAGCCGGCCCTGGGCGTGGTCGACAAGGTACGCGACGCGCTCACCCGGCGCAGCACCCGAACCTGACGGCGCGGTACCCGCGCTCAACGGCGCAGTACCCGGAGCCGATGGCGCAGCACCAGGACCCGACGGGGCCGGGTGCTGCGCCGGTTCACGAGTGGAAGACGCGCGACCAGCCTGGGCCGATCACCACGCCGGTGATGATCAGTACGGCACCCCACAGCAACTGGCGCCGCAGCAGGGCGGCCAGCCCGCCGATCACGAGCAGGATCGCGACGATCAGGAGAAGTCGGTCCATCCGGCCCGGCTACCCGATCCCCGCCCGGCGCAAACGGTGCCGTACGGGCCGCGAACGGCCACCCGGGCCCTGCCGGCCGGGGCGGGCGGCGGGCCGCGTTTGCTCCCCCACCGGCCGGGGCAACCCGGGGAGGTAGGGACACCCGAGTCACGGAGGTGGGTACCGTGCCGGCACGCCAGGATCTCCCCAGCACGCTGCGCCGCTCGTCGCCGAAGGCGCAGGAGACGTGGATCAAGACGCACGATTCCGCCGTCGGCGAGTACGGCGAGGGCCAGCGGGCCCACCGGGTCGCGTTCGCCGCGCTCAAGCACTCCTTCGAGAAGGTCGGAGACCACTGGGAGGAGAAGGGCCGCAAGGGTCCGAGCGACGCGCAGGCGGC
>DASXOA010000125.1:0-11274 GCA_036494675.1 Rugosimonospora sp. | reverse complement strand
CACCAGGTCGATGACCCGGGTCGTCAACACCTGCGGCTCGGTCTCCAACCGCAACCGCTCCTGCGGGTACAGCGGAGTCAGCTTGTAGAACTCCGGACGGCGACGCGCCTCTTCCGGGTCCACGCCGTTGATGGTGTCCAGCCGCACCAGCGGGTTGTACTTGTCGCGGCGCTGCGAGGTGGACTGGTCGTTGTCGCGGGTGGCGCGCACGGCGCCGGTGACCGCGTCGCCGCGGCGCAGCCCGTAGCGCTTGATCTGCGCCATCGACACGTACACGTCGTTGGGGCCGGCCAGGTAGCCGGAGGTCCGCACGAACGCGTAGTTGTCCAGCACGTCAACGATTCCGGCGACCGGCACGAGGACGTCGTCCTCGGTCACCTGCGGCTCACCGCCGCCCCGCTCGGGGCGCTCGCCGCCTTCGCCACGGCCCCGCCGACGGTCCCGGAACCGGCTGCGCCGGCCGCGCCGGCCGCCGCCATCGCCGTCATCGTCGCTGTCGGCCCGCTCGTTGCGGTCGCCGCGATCCGCCCGCTCGACGCGGTCGGTGCGGTCGGTGCGGTCGTTACGGTCACCGCGGTCGTTGCGGTCGCCGCGGTCGGTCCGTTCCGCCCGGTTGTCCCGGCGGTTGTCGCGCTCGCCGCGCTCGCCACCGCCGTCGGAGCGGCCGCCATCCACACGCGCGTTGTCGCTGTCGCCCCGGACCGGTCGCTCGGCCACGCTCACCTGGCCAGCCTCGGCGCGGTCCTCGACACGCGGCTCCGGCGGTCCGCCAGCCCGGCTGGCACGCCGGGAGGAGCGGGTGGTCGCGGCCGCGGTCTCCTCGCGGCGGTCACTGTCGCGGACCTCAGCACGTACCTCGCTGCGCGGTGTCTCCACGCGGGCCGGCACCTCACGCGGGGCGTCGTTGCCACGCGGACCCGGTACCCGGTTGTCGCCGGCCTGACGCTCCTGGATCACCGCGATCAGCTCGCCCTTACGCATGCGGGCCGTACCGGAGATTCCGAGCGACGAGGCCATGCTCTGCAGCTCAGGGAGCAGCATCGCCGCGAGGCCGCTGCCAGGACGCCGACGCCGGGCGGGGCCCGTCGCCTCCTCCGGCGCCTGGACGCTGGAGACATCCGACGTCACGTCGGTGGTGTCGCTCAATGGATTCCTTCCTTCGATGGGCCGAAGCCACCCGGATTGTCGATGGTGGCCGGGCAAGCCTCGGTTACACCCACCTCGCCGCAGGCGGCGCGGGGATGATCTGTCAACAGCGCCACGACGGAAGACCGGTGCACCCGATATCTGTGGGTCAAGCCCCAGTCGCCTGCGTCGATCCGCTGGAGCGGTACGACGAGCCGTCACGGCCAGATGTGCCACGGAAGTTTCGGGGGTGCGCCGCCCCGCACTGATCGCGCGCCTCGCGGCTGTTGTAAGTCTAAAGCCTAATCAACTCGCCCGACCTGCGGCAACAGGATCCCGCTCGGCGTGTTGTAAGTCTACCTCTACCACGGCCCCCCGCGCATCCACGTCCAGCGGCAACACCCGCCAGCCAGATGTGATCGGGGTCTCACTCTTGGTGATCTCGTCCGCGGTACCGAAGACCAGCACAGACGGTCCAGCGCCGGAAACCACCGCGGGTATTCCCGCCTGGCGGAACCGCCGTACCAGCTCGGCGGTCTCCGGCATGCCGGCCGCCCGGTAGTCCTGGTGCAGCCGGTCCTCGGTGGCCGGCAGGAGCAGCTCAGGTGCGCTGGTCAGGGCATGTACGAGAAGGGCGGAACGCCCCGCGTTCGCAGCGGCGTCCCGGTGCGGCACCCGGGCCGGCAGCGCCGCCCGGGCATGCGCCGTGAGGCCCCGATCCGTCGGAATGACGACGATCGGGTGCACCCCGGGCGCCGGGTCCAGGTGCGCGGCCCGGGCCAGCCCGTCCTCGAGCCAGGCGATGGTCAGGCCACCGAGCAGGCACGGCGCCACATTGTCGGGGTGCCCCTCGATCTCCCCGGCGAGCTCCAGCACCCGCGCGGCGGGCAGCCGCGCCTCGCCGTCCTCGACCAGTGCCCGGGCGGCCAGGATGCCGGCCACGATGGCGGCCGACGACGAACCCAGCCCCCGCGCCTGCGGGATGTCGTTGTGGCAGGCCAACTCCAGCCCCTCGGGCCGGCCGCCGAGCCGGTCGAAGGTAGCGAGCATGGACCGCACAACCAGGTGGTCATGATCGGTCGGAAGATCGCCGGCGCCCTCACCGCCGACGGTGACCCGGATACCCACGCCCGAGACCCGGGCGCTCACCCGGTCGTGGAGGTCGAGGGCCAGCCCCAGGGCGTCGAAGCCAGGGCCGAGGTTGGCGCTGGTCGCCGGTACCCGTACCCGGACCGGCGCCGTCAGGAAGCGCACCATGGACACATCGTAGATCCCGATTACCGGGGCCTTCCGGCCGCGGTACTGGCCGGCCCGCGCTCAGTCCGGATCCCCGCCGGTCCGATCCGGCTGCGGAGCCCGGCCGATCCGATCCGGCTCCGGCGCCCCGCCGAACTGGTCCGGCTCCGGCGCCCGGCCGGCCCGGGGCGAGCGGCCGGCACCCTTGAGCGCCAGCCGCAGCGCGTACTCGATCTGCGCGTTGACGCTGCGCAGGTCGTCGCCGGCCCATTTGGCGACCGCGTCGTACACCGCAGGATCCAGGCGTAGCAACAGCTTCTTGCGCTCGGCCATCGATGGACGCTCAGCCGTAGAGGGTTCCGACGTTGACGATGGGCTGGACCGCCCGGTCTCCGCAGAGCACCACCATCAAGTTGGCGATCATCTGCGCCTTGCGCTCCTCGTCCAGTTCGACGACGCCCTGGGTGCGTAGCCGCTCCAACGCGTTCTCCACCATGCCGACCGCCCCTTCCACGATCTTGAACCGCGCCGCGACGATGGCGCTGGCCTGCTGCCGGGCCAGCATGGCCTGGGCGATCTCTGGAGCGTAGGCGAGGTGGGTGATCCTCGATTCGAGGACCTCGACGCCGGCCAGCGCCACCCGGTCGCGCAGTTCGGCGGTCAGCCCCTCGTTGACCGTGGCGGAGTCGCGCAGGCTGGTACGCCCGTCCTCGTGCGAGTCGTACGGGTGCGAGGTGGCAAGGTGCCGTACCGCCGTCTCGCTCTGGACGGCGACGTACGCGACGTGGTCGTCCACCGAGAACGAGGCCTTGGCCGGGTCCACCACCCGCCACACCACCACGGCGGCGATCTCCACCGGGTTGCCGTCCGCGTCGGACACCTTGAGCCGGGCCGACTCGAAGTTGCGCACCCGCAACGACAGCTGCCGCTTGGTCGTCAGCGGGACGGTCCAGTGCAGACCCGGCCGGCTGATCGAGCCGGCGTACCAGCCGAAGAACAGGATCACCCGCGCCCGGTTGGGTGCCACCACGACGAATCCGGAGGCCAACAACACAAACACCACGATGCCCGCGGTGATCACGCCGCCCAGTACCTGGCCGGTCACCGACCCGGCGACCCGGATGAATGCGACAAGTTCCACGATGAGCACGAGCAGCATCGGGAAACCCGGCAGCCGGAATGCAGTCCGCTCCATGACGCCTCCGTATATCAGAGTGATATCACGAAGCTAGCCCCAACGGGCAACGCACCGCAAGACCGACCCGGGCAAGGGGCGGTCTCGGCGGTTTTCCGGCCGGTCAGGCCAGGTCGAGGGTGCGGGCCGCGGCCAACGCGTCGACTCCGATCGTGGTCGGCGCCGGCGCGGTGGAGATCGCCCACTCCGGGTCCTTGAGCCCGTGCCCGGTGACCGTGCACACCACCGTGCTGCCCGGCGGCACCCGGCCGCCCTCGGCCGCCTGCAGCAACCCGGCGACACTGGCCGCGCTGCCCAACTCCACGAACACGCCGACCTGCCGGGCGAGCAGCCGGTACGCGGCCAGGATCGCCCGGTCGGTGACCGCGTCGATCAGGCCGCCGGAGGCGTCCCGGGCATCGAGAGCCTTGGTCCAGGAGGCCGGGTTGCCGATCCGGATAGCGGTGGCGATCGTCGAGGGCTCCGCCACCACCTGGCCGGTCACGATCGGGGCCGCCCCGCTGGCCTGGAAGCCGTACATCTTCGGGGTACGGGTCGCGTTGCCGGCCGCGAGATCCTCCCGGTAGCCCATCCAGTAGGCGGAGATGTTGCCGGCGTTACCGACCGGCAGGCAGTGGATGTCCGGAGCGTCGCCGAGGGCCTCGACGATCTCGAAAGCGGCCGTCTTCTGGCCGTGCAACCGGTCCGGGTTCACCGAGTTGACCAGGGACACCGGGTAGTCCTGGGCCAGCTTCGAGGCGAGGTTGAGGCAGTCGTCGAAGTTGCCGCTGACCTGGAGCAGCCGGGCGCCGTGCACGAGCGCCTGCGCCAGTTTGCCCAGTGCGATCTTGCCCTGCGGTACGAGCACGGCACAGGTCAACCCGGCACGGGCGGCGTACGCGGCGGCCGACGCCGACGTGTTGCCGGTGGACGCGCAGATGATCGCCTTGCTGCCACTCTCGACCGCCCTGGACACCGCCACGGTCATGCCCCGGTCCTTGAACGACCCGGTCGGGTTGGAGCCCTCGACCTTCAGGTACACGTCACAGCCGGTCCGCGCGGACAGCGCCGGCGCCGGTACCAGCGGGGTGTTGCCCTCGTGCAGGGTGATCACAGGAGTGGCGGCGGTGACCGGCAGCCGCTCCCGGTACGCCTCGATCAGTCCACGCCACATGGTCGCTCTCCCTTTGTTGCCGATGACGGTTCCCAATGACGATCGGGCCGTCAGGAGTCTCCCTCAACCCGGAGCACGCTGACGATGGAACGCACGATGTCCAGCGAGTGCAGTTCCTCGACCGTGGCCGCGAGAGCCGCGTCGGGAGCCACGTGCGTGACGATCACCAGCGTCGCGCCGGCGCCGCGCCCGGACTGGCGGACCGTGGCGATCGACACATCGTGCCGTGCGAACACGCCGGCGACGGCCGACAGCACGCCGGCCCGGTCGGCCACGTCGAGGCTGACGTGGTACCGGGTCCGCGCCTCGCCCATCGACCGGATGCGCAGGTCGGCGTAGACCGATTCGGGCGCGGAGCGGCTCCCGGACAGCCGGTGGCGGGCCACCGCGACCAGGTCGCCGAGGACCGCGCTCGCGGTCGGCGCACCCCCCGCTCCCCGGCCGTAGAACATGAGCTGCCCGGCCGCGTCCGCCTCGACGAAGACCGCGTTGAAGGCGTCGCCGACCCCGGCCAGCGGGTGGCTGCGCGGGATCATCGCCGGGTGCACCCGGACACTGACCGCGTCGCCGTCGCGCTCGGCCAGGCAGAGCAGCTTGATGGTGGCACCCATCGCCTTGGCGCTGGCCACGTCCGCGGCGGTCACCTCGGTGATCCCCTCGCGGTACACGTCCCCGGCCCGGACCCGGGTGTGGAACGCCAGCGATGCGAGGATCGCCGCCTTCGCCGCAGCGTCGAAGCCCTCGACGTCGGCGGTCGGGTCGGCCTCCGCGTACCCGAGCGCGGTCGCCTCCTCCAGCGCCTCGGCGAAGCCGGCACCGGAAGAGTCCATTGAGGACAGGATGAAGTTGGTCGTCCCGTTGACGATCCCGGTCACCCTGGTGATCCGGTCACCGTGCAACGACTCGCGCAGCGGACGCAGCAACGGGATCGCGCCGGCCACCGCCGCCTCGAAGTAGAGGTCCGCTCCACCCTCGGCGGCCGCGTCGTGCAGCGTGCCGCCGTCCTCGGCGAGCAGGGCCTTGTTCGCGGTCACCACACTCTTGCCGCTGCGCAGCGCCTCGACGAGCCAGCCGCGCACCGGCTCGATACCGCCGATCACCTCGATCACCACGTCGACGTCGTCGCGCTTGATCAGCCCGAGCGCGTCGGTGGTGAACAGATGCGCCGGTACCGGCAGCGGACCGCGGTCGCGGGCCAGCCGCCGTACCGCGATGCCCACCAGTTCCAGCCGAGCGCCCACCCTGGCGGTCAGGTCGTCGGCCTGCTCATGCAGCAGGCGGACCACCTCGGTGCCGACCGTGCCGCAGCCGAGCAGGGCGACCCTGACCACCCTCGCGTCGCTGACCATTACCCCACGTCCAATGCCAGTAGGTCGTCCTCGGTCTCCCGGCGGACGATCACCCGCGCTTCCCCGTCGAACACCGCGACCACCGGTGGCCGCGGTATGTGGTTGTAGTTGCTGGCCATGCTGCGGCAGTAGGCACCGGTACCGGGCACTGCGAGAAGATCTCCGGGCTGCACGTCGGCGGGCAGGAATTCATCCTTCACGAGAATGTCCCCCGACTCGCAATGCTTTCCCACCACCCGGGCCAAGATTGGCGCGGCCGGGCTGACCCGGCCGGCCAGCGTGGCGGAGTACGACGCGTCGTAGAGCGCGGTACGGATGTTGTCGCTCATGCCGCCGTCGACGCTGACGTACGTGCGGATCCCGTCGACGTCCTTGACGGTTCCGACCTGGTACAGCGTGAACATGGCCGGCCCGACGATCGCGCGGCCCGGCTCGATGGACAGCCGCGGCACGTCGAGGCCGAGCGCGTCGCAGTCCACCTTGACGATGCGGCGCAGCGCGTCGGCCAGCTCGGCCGGTTGGCGCGGCGCGTCCTGGGTCGTGTACGCGATGCCGAAGCCGCCGCCGAGGTCCAGCTCCGGCAGTTGGACGCCGTGCCCGTCCCGGATGTCCGACTGCAGCCCGAGCACCCGGCGGGCGGCCAGCTCGAACGCGTCGGTCTCGAAGATCTGCGAACCGATGTGCGAGTGCAGCCCGCGCAGGTCGAGTACGCCGTCGGCGAGGATGCGGTCGACCGCCGCCCGGGCCGCCCCACCGGCCAGCGAGAACCCGAACTTCTGGTCCTCATGGGACGTCGAGATGTACTCGTGGGTGTGCGCCTCGACCCCCACGGTGACCCGGACCATGACCCCCGGCCGCACCCCACGCTCGCGGGCGAGCGCGGTCAACCGGTCGATCTCCTGGAACGAGTCGAGGACGATCCGGCCGACACCCGCGTCGAGCGCGCGGGTCAGCTCCGCGGTCGACTTGTTGTTGCCGTGCAGCGCGATCCGCTCCCCCGGCATGCCGCCGGCCAGCGCCACGGCCAGCTCGCCGCCGGAACAGACGTCCAGCCGCATGCCCTCCTCGTCGAGGATGCGCACGACCGCCTTGCACAGGAACGCCTTGCCGGCGTAGTAGACGTCCGCGTCGCCGAAACTCTCCAGGAAATCCCGGCAACGCGACCGGAAATCGGCCTCGTCGAACAGGTACGCCGGCGTTCCGAAGCTGGCCGCCAGCTCGGTCACCGGCACCCCGCCGACGGTGAGTACCCCGTCGGCGTCCCGGCGCGCCGTGCGCGGCCACAACTGCGGCAGCAGCACGTTGACGTCGTCCGGGCTGCGCAGCCACGCCGGTCCCCGGTGACCGACCTCGGCATGTAACGCCCCGGCCTCATGAGCTCGCATTGCCTACCCTCGCTCTTGTTTCGCGCGCCTTCGCCGCGTCGCCGGTTCCGCGCCTGCGGTCCATCCGTTACATCCGTTCCGGCGCCGAGACGCCGAGCAGACCGAGGCCGTTGGCGATGACGGTACGGGCGGCGTCGTTGAGCCAGAGCCGGGCGCGCATCTGCGCGGTGACCTGCTCGTCGCCGCGCGGCAGGATGCGGCAGTTGTCGTAGAAGCGGTGGTAGGCGCCGGACAGCTCCTCCAGGTACCGGGCCACCCGGTGCGGTTCGCGCAACTCGGCGGCGGTCGCCACGGCGCCGGGGAAGTCGCCCAGCGACTTCAGCAGGTCCAGTTCCTTCTCGTGGGAGAGCAGAGCTGGGTCGAAGTCATCGCCCCGGGCCAGCCCGATGTCCGCCGCCATCCGGGACACCCCGGCCGTACGGGCCGCGACGTACTGGACGTAGTAGATCGGGTTGTCGTTGCTGCGCCTGGTCCACAGGTCCAGGTCGACATCGATGGGCGAATCCACCGAGTACCGGGCCAGCGCGTACCGGGCCGCGTCCACGCCGATGGCGTCCACCATGTCGTCGAGGGACACGACGGTGCCGGCCCGCTTCGACATCCGTACCGGCGCTCCGTCCTTGACCAGGTTGACCAGCTGGCCGATGAGGATCTCCAGGTTCCGGTCCGGGTCGTCGCCGAAGCACGCGCACATGGCACGCAGCCGGCCGATGTACCCGTGGTGGTCGGCACCCAGCATGATCACGACCTTGTCGAAGCCGCGCTGGCGCTTGTCCAGGTAATAGGCGCAGTCCGCCGCGTAGTAGGTGTACGCGCCATTGCTGCGCACGTACACCCGGTCCTTGTCGTCGCCGAAGTCCGTGGTGCGGATCCAGGTGGCGCCGTCGCGGTCGTACACCCGGCCCTGCTCGCGCAGCCGCTCCAGCGCCGAGGCCAGCTCGCCCCGGTCGTGAAGCTCCTTCTCGTTGAAGTACCGGTCGAAGTGCACCCCGAACTCGGTCAACTTCGACTTGACCTCGGCGAACATGAGCGCCACGCCCTCGACGCGGAAGATCTCCACCGCCTGGTCCTCGGGCTGCTGGAGGGCGTCGGGCTGCTTCTGGAGCACCGCCTGGGCGATCTCGCCGATGTACTCGCCGTGGTACCCGTCCTCCGGGACCGGCTCGCTCCTGGCCGTGGCGTACAGCGACCGGGCGAACCGGTCGATCTGTGAGCCGGCGTCGTTGAAGTAGTACTCGGTGCCGACGTCGGCGCCCTCGGCCCGCAGCAGCCGGGCCAGCGCGTCGCCGACGGCCGCCCAGCGCACCCCGCCGATGTGGATCGGGCCGGTCGGGTTGACCGAGACGAACTCGAGGTTGATCTTCTGCCCGCGCAGCAGCTGACCGCGCCCGTACCCGCCGCCGGCCTCGACCACGGTGCGGGCCAACTGACCGGTCGCGGCCGGGTCGAGCCGGATGTTGAGGAAGCCCGGGCCGGCGACCTCGGCGCCGGCGATCCCGGCGATTTGCACCAATTGGTCGGCGATGGCCTGGGCCAGTTGGCGGGACTGCACGCCCACCTTCTTGCCGGCCTGCAGGGCGAGGTTGGTCGCGTAGTCGCCGTGCTCCGGGTTGCGGGGTCGCTCCACGGTGGCCGTCGGGGGAAGGGCGGCCGGGTCCAGGCCACGGTCGGTCAACGCCGCGCGGGCGGCGGCGATGACGACTTCGGAGAGCTGCTCGGGAGTCACCCGATCAATGCTAGCCGGGGTAGACTGCGGGACTTGGCGGCGACCCGACTGACAGGTCACAATGCGGGACGCAACCCACTGGGACCACTCACCCCGACCCGTTACGACCGCGACGAGGCCTAGATGAGCATTAGTACTCCGCAGGCGGGTGGCAACCGCCGGCCGCCCTCCAAGGCCGTGGCCGGCGGGAAGCCCGCCGACGCCTCGGCGAAGTCGGACGCCACCAAGTCCGACACCACCCCTGCCAAGTCCGGCACGAGCGCGACCGGCGCCAAGTCCGGCGCGACCACGGCCGGCGCCGGTTCGAAGGCGCGCACGGCATCCGGTGGCAGGCCGGCCGGGACCACCCGCGCGGGTGGCGGCGGTGGCCGCCCCGGTGGGGCCAGCCGGCCCGGCGGTGGAAACCGGCCGCCGGTCGTGCCGGTAAAGGTCGACGGCGGCCGGCACTGGGGACCGATCATCCTGTTCACCATCGTCGGCGTCGTGGCCGCGGGCATCGTCGGCTTCGGGGTGTACGAGGTGCGGCAGAACGGCCGGGGCTGGCAGGCCAAGGCGGACTCGATCAACGGGATCGTCGACTATCGCAAGATCGAGCCGGACAAGCTGAAGGCCGCGCAGCACGCGTACGGCAAGATCAACTATCCGCAGAGTCCACCGGTCGGCGGCACGCACAACTTCAACTGGGAACGCTGCCAGGGCGACGTCTACCCCGACCAGGTGCCGAACGAGAACGCGGTCCACGCACTCGAACACGGCGCCGTGTGGGTCACCTACAACCCGAGCCTGCCGAAGGACCAGGTCGACAAGCTGGCGAGCAAGGTACGGGGCAACGACTTCATGCTGATGAGCCCGTACCCGGGGCTGGACAAGCCGATCTCCCTCCAGGCGTGGGGCTTCCAGCTGAAGCTCGACGACGCGAGCGACCCCCGCATCGACCAGTTCATCCAGGACCTACGCGTGAACGCCACCATGGAGCCCCAGGCGACCTGCGGAACCTCGTCGCAGAACTACGTCACCAAGACCGGTCCCGACCCGGCGAACCTCGGGCAGAGCGCCGCGCCGGCACCCGCCGGTACCTGAGTCGATGCTCTCCGGTTTCTTCGCGACACCCCGGCGACGCGCGCTGACCATCGGCGCGCTCGTCGCGGTGTTCGCGCTCCTCATCGGGTTCGGGGCGGGCGTGGTGACACCGTCGCTACGCGCCCCCGGCGACAACTCGGCGGAGGCCGGATTCGCCCGGGACATGTCGACGCACCACGCCCAGGCGGTCAGCATGGCCATGACGGCGTACCCGAAGGTGACCGATCCCGAGGTGCGCCAACTGGCGTACGACATCGCCCTGACGCAGCAGGGCCAGATCGGCGTCATGCAGACCTGGCTGAAGGACTGGCACCTGCAGCCGACGGGTACCCGCCCGAAGATGGCCTGGATGCCGGGCGGCGCCCAGGAGTTGACGCCGGACGGCCTCATGCCGGGCATGGCGACGGACGCGCAACTCACCCAGTTGGACTCGGCGACGGGGAAGCAGGCGGACATCCTGTTCTGCCAACTGATGCTGCGCCACCACCTGGGCGGCATCCACATGATTGACGAACTGCTGAAGCTGAGCCACAACCAGGACGTCCGGGACCTGGCTCAGACGATGAAGAACAACCAGCAGGGCGAGGTGGTGCAGTTCCAGAGCCTCCTCACCCAGTTCGGCGCACAGCCATTGACGTAGTAGGCGGACGGGTACGGCGGTGGGGGTGGAGCCCTGCCGCGGTACGGTCCGGAAGCCTGCTACAGTTCTGTGGTCACTGAGCCCCCGTAGCTCAGGGGATAGAGCACCGCCCTCCGGAGGCGGGGGCGTAGGTTCGAATCCTACCGGGGGCACCACCGGGAAAGTCCGGATGACCAGCACAAACGAGCCCTCTGACCAGTTGGTACGCGGTCAGGGGGCTCGATCGTTTGTCCGGCTGGGTACGGCAAGATCCGGCCGTTGGCGGCGGTCCACGGCAAATACGCGGCCAAGTTTTGCCACTCGGTGACTAGCCGTCCGCAAGGCATCCCACCACGACCTCGGCCCAACGGACCCCGGACGTTGGACAGACAGCGGTGGCATTTAG
>DASXOA010000124.1:0-2077 GCA_036494675.1 Rugosimonospora sp. | reverse complement strand
CCGGTCACCGAGGCCAGGGAGTTCTTCGGCGCGGGCGAGGCGGGGAACGCGGCGGCGCACGCCGTCCTGGGGCGGCTGGCCGACGTCGGGCTCGGCTACCTCAGCCTCGGCCAGCCGCTCACCACGCTGTCCGGCGGCGAGCGGCAGCGGCTCAAGCTGGCCACCCACATGGCCGAGAAGGCCGGCGTCTACGTCCTCGACGAGCCGACCACCGGCCTGCACCTCGCCGACGTCGAACAGTTGCTCGGCCTGCTCGACCGGCTCGTCGAGGACGGCAAGTCGGTCATCGTCATCGAGCACCACCAGGCGGTCATGGCGCACGCCGACTGGATCATCGACCTCGGCCCCGGCGCCGGCCACGACGGCGGCCGGATCGTCTTCGAGGGCACACCCGCCGACCTCGTCGCCGCCCGCTCCACCCTGACCGGCGAGCACCTCGCGGCGTACGTCGGCGCCTGACCGGGGCTGATCACTCGGCCTGTTGCCCGGGTTCGGACGGGTGTGGTTGCCCGGTGGGGAACAGGATCGCGCTGAGCAGGTACGGCGTGCGGCCCGGAGCGGGCTGGTTGGCAACCCGATCCCGCAGCGCCCCGACCATCTCGCCGAGCATCTCGGCGAGTTCGTCCGGGCTGAGCCAGAGTGTGCCCTGCCGGTAGGACACCGAGTCCGCCGTCGGGTCGGCCCCGTCGCGGTCGAGGTAGGCGTTGAACTCGGCGATCAGGACGGCCATGGCCGCGGCGAACCCCCGGCGGTGGTCCTCCAGCGACATCGCGGCGGCCGCGTCGGCGTCGGCCACGGGCCGGTCCGGGCGCAGCCGGTACCGGCGCTCCACGGCGCCGCGCACCCGCTGCTCACCGGCCACCTCAAGGAACCCGCCCTCGGCCAGTAGGGCCACCTGCCGGTACACGGTCACCTTCGACACGTCGCGCAGGCGGGCGATCAACTCCGTGGTGGTCAGCGCCCGCCCGCCGGACAGGGCGTGCACGATGCGCAGCCGTACCGGGTGCAGGAGCAGGTCGACGGTGTCCATACCCTTACTATTTCACATGCGATACCATTATCCAGAATGAAAACGTTGAGCGGAGGAGGAGACATGCGGGACATCCCCGGACGGACGGTGCCGGTCAACGGCCGTAGCGTCTATGTCGAGGAGACCGGCGCGGGTCAGGACTGGGTGGTCTTCGAGGCGGGCATGAGCTGCGGCCGTACCTGCTGGGATCCGGTACTGCCGCTGCTGGCCGGCCGGGCACGCCTGGTGGCCTACGACCGGGCCGGGCGCGCGCTCTCCGGCAGCGCCACCGAGCAGCGGAGCGTCGACGACATGGCCGCCGACCTCGTCGCCCTGGTTGAGGCCGTCGTCCCGGGGACGTTCGTGCTCGTCGCGCACAGCATGGGCGGCCTGATCGCGCGGCGCGCCGCCGAAGCCCTGGAGCACCGGATCCGGGGACTGCTGCTGGTCGACCCCACACCGGAGACCGCCCCGATGTACGACACCTGGGATCAGACCGCCAAGAAGATCGACCACAATCTGGCCGTGGCGCAGGCGCTCACCCACGTCCACCCGCTGGCCCGGCTGGCCAGCCGCAACATCCAGGGACTGTTCCCCAGGACACCTACCGGACCATGCTGCGCGAGGACTTCACCCCCGCCAGCATCGCGCAGATGCGCAACGAGAACAGGGCCGTGCTCACCGCCATCCGCCAGTACCGCGACCAGCCGCCCAGCCTCCCGAAGTGCCCGACCATCCTGCTCGCCGCCACCCGGCCGCCGGCGACCACCAGCCGGGGGCGGCGGCTGGCCGAAGGCCGCGAGCATCAACGCCGCTACGCCCAGAGCCTGCCCGACGGGCGCTACGAGGAGGTCGACTCGGCGCACTTCATCCAGGCCGAACAACCAGACCTCGTCGCCGGCAGGACCCGGCGGCTCCTCGATCTGCTGGCGGGCGCCGGAGCGCGCGACGGCGCCGCACAGCCGTGAGGGTCGGCGAAGGCGGGTGAGTCGGCGACGGCGGGGCGGTCTCGACGCAGGTCACGTCCGGACCGCTCGGCCGGTCGCCGGGCAGCCTGGACGCGCAGTT
>DASXOA010000123.1:0-24892 GCA_036494675.1 Rugosimonospora sp. | reverse complement strand
GGCGCCGTCAAGCACCTCCAGCGGCCGCTGGTCGCGCTCCAGGCTGGTACCGGCGCGGGCAGCCCGCATGCCGGGAACCGCCAACCGGGTGTCGACCGTCGACCCGGCCACCGACGCGAGGTACACGACCAGGTCGTGGCCGCGCCGGGACGCACCGATCGCGACGATCCGGACCAGCGGGTGGTTCACGGTGGCGAACCGCTCGGTGGCCGCCGGTGGGTCGCCCTGCCCGGAAACCGGGGCGGCCAGCAGCGGATCGGTGAAGGCCGCCGCGGTGGCCGGGCCGAGGACCGAAGGGTCGCCGCCCACGGCCGACGCGATGGCGTACCGGAACGTGGTCTCACCCTGCTGCTGTGCCGGGAAGTTGGTGTCCCAGATGTTGTTCATCGCCCACGAGTACACGGTGCCCGGCTCGGCCGGCTGCGGCCGCAGCGTCGGTGGGAACGGCGCGTACGGCAGGTACAGGTCGCCGAACATGACCAGCGGCGCCTCCAGCGTGGCCCAGGCGATCGCCAGTTCACCGTCGTCGAAGGCGGCCCAGTGCCGCACGGGCGTCAGGTGCCGGGCCGCGCCGGGGACCGCGGCCGCCTCCGGCCCGCCCACACCGCCGGTGAGCTCCCAGGCGACCGGTGCCCCCGCCGCGAACGGGAACGCGAAGAAGATGCTCTCCTTCGCCGGGGCGCCCTGCTTGTACAGCCGGTTGGTCACGTCCACCCGGGGCACCCCGCGGTACAGGCTGATGGTTGTGCGCAGCCAGTCGACCCCGTCGCCGGACAGCTCCACATCCAGCGTCTCGCCGACCGGCGTGCGCACCGCGCGCAGGATCGTGGGTCTCCGCCCGACGGACCGCGAGGCGAGCAGCGACAGGTCGGCGTGCTCCGGATCGGTGCCGGCGGCGATGTGCCCGGAGAGGTGGTTGATGTGCGGCGCGGTCGAGTACCGCTCGTACACGTACTGGTTCATCCCGGCGTAGGCGCCGGCATTGACCAGGTCGCGCCCGGCGCGCTTGTCATAGATCGAGGAGATGGCGCCGTTGTCCGGGTCGACGATGACCCGGTAGAACTCGTTCTCGATCTGCCACCCCGCGAGCTCCACCACGTCACGCGACACGGGCTCCCCGCCCGGCGGGGTGCCGGCGGCCGCGATATCGGCGGGGACGATGTCGAACCGGGCCTGCCCCACTGCCGGCACGTCGTCGGCGATGAACCACAGCCGCCGCCCGGCCGGCCGGGTGGGCCACTCCTCGGGCCGCTCGACGCGTTCGTGGTGCGGCACGGCCCGCCCCGATCGCGCGTCCACAACGGACAGTTCGGCGTCCAGGGGTACCGTGCTCGCCGGCAGGAATGCCTCGACGACATCGGTACGGTCGGCTGGTCCGAGGTTGGCGACCAGGAACGCGGCCAGGGTTCCGGAGAGCCGGCCGTGTTCCGCGCCGAGCCGGTGCGCCCCGGCCCGCCTCAGGTCCTCGGCCTCGTCCGCCGCCGAGTACGCGAGCTCGCACTTGCGCGCCCACTGCATCCCGCCGGAGTCGAAGCCGTCCTCGTGGTCGTGCCACGGGTTGGCCGCCCCCCAGGTGTGCTCGTCGAACAGGCCCAGCTTGTCGTACGTGTCGTCCACAGTGGACGGTACGCCGGCGAGGGTGTGCAGCGTCTCCGCGTGCCGCAGCGCGTGCTGGGCACGCCGGGCGTAGCCCAGTGGCCGGGCGCCGGAGCCGAGACCGTCGGCCCACCAGTCGGTCCAGTCGCCACTGTGCTCGGCCAGCCGGTCGCCGAAGCGCCGCTCGGCCTCGACGAAGAACTCGCTGTTGGTGGACATCCGCAGCCGCGGGTACGCGTACCGCTCGTTCCACGCGCGCACCACGGACGGCGGTACGAGCGAGGGACCGGCGTTGTCCGCGTTGCCGCCCTGTACCCGCAGGTGCAGCACGTCCCACGGGTACGGCGTCTTGGTGAGCCGGTCGTCGGGCAGCCCGGACCAGCCGAACGCCTCGCGGCCGTAGGGCACCGCCCGCTCCGCCACCCGGAGCAGGTACCCGGGCAGCAGCCCCTGCGCCGCGGCGAAGCTCTCCGCGAGCCCGACCACGTTGCCCTCCATGTACGCCATCCCGTGCGGCGTGTCGGTGAACCAGACCAGCAGCCGGTTCCCCGCCGGTGAGCGCCACCAGAACGGCCGACCCAGCTCCTGTCCGCCGGTCAGGAACGGCACCGAACGCCCGGCCCAGTTGTGCGCGGCGGACAGGTAACGCACCCCGCTGGAGTGCAGGGCGTCGACGAAGCCGACCACGGCGCCGGGCACGTCGGTGTGCATCGCCGACGTGACCGGGATCCCGTACCGGTCGCGCAGGTCGTCGGTGAACCGCAGCATCCGGTGCAGTTCGTCGACCGAACACGCCTCGGTGTGCAACTGGAAGGGCATCGCGGTCACCTCGATGCGCCCCGCCTTGACCAGTCGGACGAACTCGTCGACAGCCTCCGGCGGGCGGGCGGCGAGGAAGTGGCGCACCGGCAGAGCGGACTCCACGGTCCACCGGAACCTGGCGTCGTCCGGCCAGTCGGCGGTCGCGGCGGCCAGTTCGACCGCCGAGTCGAGGTAGTCGAGATGGTTGCGCAGCACCACACCCTGCCGGTCGGTGTACCCGATGTCGAGGTGCGAGTGGTGCACGACGTGCACGGTCCACTTACGTTGCGGCGCGACGCGTACCGTGCCCTGCCCGTGGCCGTCCACCCGGACGGTGACGTCGAGTGGGGCGTCCACCTCGGGCAGCCAGAGGTCGGCCCGGCCGGCGAAAGGCGCCGGGGTCGCCGGGCCGGACAGGGACGCCTGGTCCACCGTCCGGTCGCCGATGCACAGCGCGACGGTGACCGGTGCGTCGGACTCCACGCGTACCGCCTGCTCCAGGCCGTCTGGACCGGTGCGGAAGAGGGGCAACGCGGCGGCGGTCACCGTCACGTCGGGACGGTCGACGACGGTCGTGGCTCCGGCGGCGCGCAGCGTGGCGCGCATGTCGTCGTAGCCCGGTGAGCCGAGACTCGCCCGCAGCAGGCGGCTGGTCATGCAGGTCCTTTCGGGGTCGGTTCGGGGTGGCAGGTTCGGGGTCGGTTCGCGGTGGCAGGTTCGGGGTGGCAGGTTCGGGGTGGCAGGTTCGGGTACTGGCCCAGCGCGAGTCCGCTTCAGAACTGACCGAGCGCGAGTCCGCGCGCGAACAGGCGCTGGGTGCCGAGGAACAGCAGCACGGTGGGCAGCGACATGACCAGGCCGGAGGCGAGCACCACCGGTACCGTGCTGCCCCCGTACGCGCTGGACAGGGACGACAGCGCGGTCATCACCGGCCGTACCGTGTCGGTCTGCGACAGGGTGAGCCCGAACAGCAGGTCATTCCAGATGAACGCGAACTCCAGGATGAACACCGCCCAGAGCGCGGAGAGCGCCAGCGGCAGGTACACCCGCCAGAAGATGCGCCAGATCGACGCCCCGTCCATCCGGGCCGCCTCGAAGATGGCGTAGGCGACGCCGGTGAAGAAGTTGCGCATCACGAACGCCGCCAGCGGGATGCTCACCGCCGTGTAGACCAGGATCAGGCCGGCCCGCCGGTCGTACAGATCCGCCCAGCTGTAGCCGAGGAACAGCGGGATCAGCAGCATCTGGGTCGGCACCACGGTCCCGCCGAACAGCAGCATGAACCACCAGAAGCCGGCGCGCACGCGCAGCACCGAGATCGCATATCCGGCCATCGCGCCGAGGATGACCGCCAGCGCCGGCGAGGCCACGCTGTAGAGGAACGTGGAGCCCAGGCTCGGGCCGAGCCCCGCGGAGTCCCAGCCCTGACGGATGTTGTCGAACAGGCCGAGGTGGGTGTCGGGTACCCAGATCTTCGACGCGTCGTACGCCGTGCTCGGCCGGGCCGCGTTCACCAGCAGCAGGTACACCGGAACCAGCCAGAGCGCGCCGAACACCACCAGTACCGTGCGGCGGCCGAACCAGGCCGCGGTCCGCTCGCGCATCAGGCCAACCCCTCCCGCGTCGTGACCTGCCGCCGCAGGTACACCAGGGTCACCACCGACGTGGTCAGGGTCAGCATCAGAGCCACCGCCGAGCCGTACCCGTAGTCGCCGCTGACGAACGCGTCCCGGTACATCGTCACCGCCAGGGTCTCCGAGGACCGGCCCGGACCGCCCTGCGTCGTCACCCACACGATGTCGAACGTCTTGAGGCTGGCCACCAGGGCGAGCCCGACCACGACCGTGGTCAGCGGGGCCAGCAGCGGCCAGGTGATGTTCCGGAACAGCCGCCAACGCCCGGCGCCGTCCAGCCGTGCCGCCTCCAGCGGCTCCTTCGGGATCGACTGCAACCCGACCAGGAACAGCAGCGCGTTGACACCGGTCTGCTGCCAGGTCCACGCGATGATCATCGAAATCGTGTTGTACGGCCAGTGCTGCAGGAAGCTGGTGTGCGCACCGGGCAGGTGCAGCGCGCCGAGGATGTCGTTGGCCGCCCCGCCGTCCTGAAGGATGAAGCCCCATATGACTCCGAGCCCGGCGCCGGACAGCGCGTACGGCAGCATGAACGGCAGCCGCAGCAGGCTGCCACCCCGGATGTCGAAGGACAGCAGCGCGATCAGCAGTCCCAGCCCGACCGGCAGCACGGTCGTGCCAACCACCCACATCAGGGTGTTGCGCACCGAACTGACCAGGGCCGGGTCGCTGGCGAACCGGCGGAAGTTGTCCAGCGCCACCCAGCGCGGCGAGCTCAGCCCGTCGTACTTGGTGAAGCTGAGAGCGGCGGTGTAGAGGAACGGCGCGTACAGCAGGGCCGCGACGACCAGGGCGGCCGGGGACAGGAATCCGATCGCGCCCCAGGTACCCCTGCGGCGCGTGCCGCCGGCCCGGGCCCCGGGGGCGGTCGCCGCCCCCGGAACCCGACGCGTCGCGGCCGGTACGACGGGCGCGGACATCAGTTGCTCTTCCAGTACTCGTCGGCCGCCTGCTGGATGGTCTGCAACTGCTTCTGGTAGCTCGACGGGTCGGCGAGGAAACCGCCGAACGCGTCCAGCGCGGCGGTCAGGATCGGCGCCGGCGTCGCGTCGAAGTACCGGTTCGCGAGCGCGGCCTGGTCGCCGGTCGCGGTCTTCGCGATGGTGTTGAGCCCGGAGTCGGCGATCGTCACCGTCGGGTTGGCCGACACGTCGTCACGGCTGTTGGCCCACGTCGTCTGCGCCGCCGGCTGGACCCACCAGTTCAGGAACTTGCTACTGGCGGCCGGATCCGGCGCCTTGGTCAGCGAACACAGCGGTCCGCTCTCGAACGCCACCGTGGTCTTCGGCTGGCCGGCGGTCACGTTGGGCACCACGAACATGCCGTAGTCGCTGCCACTCTTCATGCCGGCCTGTGTGAGGCTCGTGTTGAACCAGGTGCCCAGCAGCGCCATCGCGGTCTTGCCCGACTTCATCTGGTCGGCCGGCTGCTCCTTGCTGCCCGGATCGGCGAAGTAACCGTCGTCGATCATCGACTTCCAGCGCTGCATCACCGCGACCACGCCCGGGTCGGTGTACTTCGCCTTCCCGGTGGCGAGCCGGTTGTACAGGTCCGGGTCGGTACCGATGAGCAACTGCTGGAACCAGGCGAAGCTGAACAGCACCGAGGTCTGGTAGAACGGCGTGAAACCCTTCGCCTTCAACGCAGCCGCGTCGGCCAGCAGTCCGTTCCAGTCCGTCGGCGGCGCGATGCCGGCGGCGGCGAAGTCCTTCTTGTTGTAGAACATCACCCAGTACGCCACGTTCAGCGGCACGCAGTACTGCTTGCCCTCGAAGGTGTAGTAGGGCTCCAGGCCCTTGGGCAGGTAGCCCTTGTCGATCCCGTCCGACCAGATCGACGACGTGTCCGCGACCTGCCCGGCCTTGACGATGTCCTGCAACTGGCCGCCGGTGGCCCAGGTGAACAGGTCGGGCTTGTTGTTGGTGCGCAGCGACGCCTTGATGAACGCCTGATACGTGTCTTCGTCGGTGTACCCGACCGGCTTGAGGGACAGGCCGATCTGGTTCTTGGACACGGTGCCCAATTGCTGGAAGTACGGGCTCCACGCGCCCTTGTCGTTGTATAGCTTGAGTTCGCTCTTGGAACTGCCGGAGTTGCCACCGCACGCGGTCAGCGCCAGCGCCGCGGTCGCGACCAGGGTCACCAGTATCCGTGTCCGCCGCACAAACGTCACCTTTCACTCATCGAGGGACGGTCACGAGGGCGTCAGCCGGCCGCGTACCACGGCCGCGACGTCCTCAAGGTGTCGCCGCATCAACTGACCGGCCCGCACGCGGTGACCGGATTCGATGGCGGCGAGGACGGCCCGGTGCTCCACGTGATCGCGGGCCCGGTCGTCGAAGAGTTGCAGGATCTCGCGCTGCTCGCCGGCGTGCACTGACAGCAGCGAATCCATTACCTCACGCAGGATGCGGTGTCCACTGGCCGTGGCCACGGCCCGATGGAAGGCCATGTTGGCCTCGTGCAGCCGCTGGTCGTTGCCTGCCAGGCAGCGCTCGGCCGTGGCGAGCGCCTCGCGCAGTTCGGCACGCGCCGCCGCACCTCGCCGCACCGCGGCCAGCTCGGCCAGGTGCGGCTCGATGAGCAGCCGCGCGTCGAGCAGCTGGACTAGCTGCTCGCCGCCCAGCCGGGGCGGATTGGGGTTGGCCATCACCAACCGGTCGAGCCCGGCGTTGACGTACATCCCCGAGCCGTGACGGATGTCGATCGCCCCGGTGGCCTGGAGTCGACGCAGCGCCTCGCGCATGGTCGGCGTGGCGACCGCGAACCGGTGCGCCAGTACCCGTGCCGCCGGCAACCGGTCGCCCGGTCCGAGGCCCTCGCCCCGGATCAGCTCGACGACGCCGACCTGCAACGCATCGGACAGGCTGAGCCGGGCAACCTCGGTACCGGCGTCCCCGACATCCGTATCGTCACCCACCTCCCGGACCCGCCCTTCGTTTCAGACTGATGAACAAGTGAGCAAGAGATTAGATGACTTATTCACTTGATGTCTAGACCATCATGCCGGGAGACTGCCGGAAAGACCGTCAGCCGCTCGACGGCATGGCGGTGGCCGGTGTGGTCGGGCGGTGTCGCCGGGCGGAGCAGAATGAGCGACAATGACGCGTCGTCGATGGCGCCGCCACGGAAGGGTGGGCTGCCGTGCCTTCTTTTGAGGTCTCCGGTCCACCGTCCGAGCCGGTCGAACGCCGTCGGCTCGCGGACGAGTTGACCGTGCGCATCCTGGAGCACATCAGGGACCAGGGTCTGCGGCCCGGCGACCGGCTGCCCGCCACCCGGGTTCTGGCCCAGCGATTCGCGGTCGCCACGCCGACGCTGCGCGAGGCGCTGCGCCGGCTGGAGGCGACCGGCGCGCTGGAATTGCGCCACGGCTCCGGCGTCTACGTACGCGGCGAGCAGGGCCGGCTCATCTTCACCAACCCGAACCGCCTACGTCTGGACCGCTCGGCAATCCTCGACCTGATCGCCGCGCGCGAGCTGATCGAGCCACACCTGGCCGAGGGCGCCGCCCACCTCGCCGGCAGGGACGATGCCCGGCTCGCCCGGCTCGCGACGAGCCTGGACCGGGCGGCACAGGCCCTGGGCGACGGCACCGGACCGGCGGCCGCGGTCGACGCCGGCCCGCGCGCGAGCCGTGGCGGAAAGAGGCGCGCGGCCGGCGGCGACGCCGGTGCGCCCGCGGCCGACGACGCCGAACTGCACGCGGCGAACATGGACTTCCATCGCGAGATCGGCCGGCTGGGCGGCAACCGAGCGCTGGCCCAGGTGCTCGACTCCCTGCTGGACATCTACGACCAGGAGCAGCGGTACATCCTGGCGCTGTACGGCGATCGCGACCAGGATCTGAAGACGCATCAGTCGATCCTGGCCGCGATCATCGCGGGTAAACCGGTGCGCGCCCACCGCCTTATGCGTGAGCATCTGCGTGACGTGCGCACCGTGGTCGGCGCGGCTCTCGACGCGCCCGACCTGAGCTGATCACATTCCGGCGGGTACCCCTTCGACGGCCGAGAGCTGGTCCCGGCGTGCCCGGATGAGAACCGCGGCGATGAGCGTGGCCAGGCCGATCAGGCCCGCACTGACCCAGAACGCGACCGTGTAGCTGTGCACCGTACCGACGGCCAGCACCTGTGCCGCCGGATGCCCGGCCTTCGCGTGGGCGGCCAGGTACGACGTCAGTGCCGAGGCGGCGATCGTGTTGAGCAGCGCCGTGCCGAGCGACCCACCGATCTGCTGGGCGGTGTTGACCAGCGCACTGGCCACCCCGGCGTCGTGGTTGGCGACGCCGACCAGCGCGGTGTTCGACAGCGGGCCGAACGTGATGCCCATGCCGAAGCTGATCACGAGAATCGCCGGCAGGATGTGCGACCAGTATCCGGTGTCCACGCCGATGCGGGTCAGCAGCGCCATGCCCACGGCGGCCAGCAGCAGGCCGGTCACCATTGAGATCCGCGGGCCGACCCTGGGCAGTATCTGCGCGGACAGCCCGGCGCCGACGATGATGCCCACGGTGAACGGCAGGAACGCCACACCGGTCATGAGCGCCGAGTACCCCAGGGTGATCTGCATGTAGTACGTCAGGAACAGGAACACCCCGAACATGCCGACGCCGACCAGCAGCGCGGCGAGGTACGAGCCGCCCCGGTTGCTGTCCAGGATGACCCGCATCGGCAGCAGCGGGTGCTTGGAGCGCAGCTCGATCACGACGAACGCGACGAGCAGGGCGGCGGCACCGATCAGGAGGCTGAGCGTGGTCGCCGAGGTCCAACCGTCGGAGGACGCCTTCGTGAAGCCGTACACCAGCGCGACGAGGCCGACCGTCGAGGTGACCGCGCCCGGGATGTCGTACCGGGTGTTGCCCTCCGCCCGGCTCTCCTTCACGAACCGCAGCGCCGACAGCGCCGCCACGATCGCGACCGGCGCACTCACCAGCAGGCACCACCGCCATGACAGGTACTCGGTGAGTACCCCACCCATCAGCAGGCCCACCGCGAGACCGCCACCGGCGATCGCGCCGTATACGCCGAACGCCCGGGCACGCTCGCGCGCGTCCGTGAACGTGACCGTCAGCAGAGACAGCGCGGCCGGCGCCATCAGCGCGGCGAACGCGCCCTGCGCCCCACGGGCGACGAACAGCATGCCCTCGTTGACCGCCCCACCGCCGACAGCGGAGGCGGCGGCGAAGCCGAGAAGTCCGATGATGAAGGCCCGCTTGCGGCCGGTGAAGTCGGCGATCCGCCCGCCGAGCAGCAGCAGGCCGCCGAACGCCAGGGTGTACGCGGTCACCACCCACTGCCGGTTGGCGTCGGTGATGTGCAGGTCATGCTGTGCGGTCGGCAGCGCGATGTTGACGATCGAGGCGTCCAGCACGATCAGCAACTGGGCCAGCGCGATGACGCCCAGCGCCAACCAGCGCCCGGGATCGGGTACGGCCGCTCTGGTGGGCGCCCCCACCGTTTGGGTCGACATTGACATGGTTTGTTCCTCTCCAGGCACGGCCGTCCCCCTCACGGTCCCGTCCGTGCCATTGGGCGTCGTGCGCGTTATCTGTCCGGTCGTGCCGGTATCGGAATCGGTCGTTTCGATCGGTCGGTCAAAGGATCTCGTCAGGCGGGCCGGTGACACTCACAGGTCAGCAGGGGCAGGATGATGTCGTCCACCAGATGGCCGATGAACTGGGCGTCCAGCGGGTCACCGAGGGCGAAGCTGTGCATGAAGAGTTGGCCGGGGACGATCTCGTCGATGAGATCCACGCTGTACCCGGGCCGCAACTCGCCGCGCGCCTCCGCCCGGCCACAGATGACCTCGGCGATGGGACTCTTCGGGGAACGCAACGCCCGCATCTCCGCCGCCAATTCCGGGTCGGTGCGCATCGCCATGACCAGGCCGGCCAGCAGCGGCCCCTCCTCGCCGGTGACCAGGTCGGCCAGTTCGGAGAACCAGGCGACCAGGTCGCCGCGAAGGCTGCCGGTGTCCGGGGCGGCCGTGCCGTTGCCCTTGCACAGCCGGATGGCGTCGACGACCAGTTGGGCCTTGCCCGTCCAGTGCCGGTACAGCGTGGCCTTGCTGGCCCGCGCTCTCGCGGCCACGACATCCATCCGGATGCCCTCGTAGCCCACCTCGGCGAGCAGGTCGAACGTCGCCCGCAGGATGGCCTGCTCGCGCTCACCACCCAGCCGGGACGGCCGGCGCGGCGGGGCCTGCCGGTTACCCGGAGCGGCCTCGGGCTCGGGCGTCGTGGCGGACTCGGGCGCCGTGGCGGGCTTGGGAACGGCGGCGGCCGCAACGGCGCCCGTTGCGACACCCGCTGCGCTCGGCGCCTCCATGGCATCAACCCCCGGTATACGAAACGAAACCGTTTCGTACAGTACCAGCGGGAAGTCGGTGACCAGCAACGATTGGCGGAGTGACGACGCACACAATGGTCGAACTGCCCACGATGCCCTTGATCAAACCCAGCCGGGCCACCCCGCGCCGATCGCCCCCACGCTGTACCTGATCTAGAGCACGCCGTTGATCTAGAGCACGCCGTTGCGGGGCGGTAACTGTCCACTCAGGACGTACCGGCCGATGTGCTGGATCTTCCAGCGCGCCGGGTCGTGCACGGTGTGGGTGCGCGCGTTGCGCCAGTGCCGGTTCAGGTTGAGCCGTTCCAGGCTGGATCGGGTGCCGCCCAGCTCGAACACGGCGGAGCCCAGTTCGACCGCGACCGGGTCCGCGAACGCCTTCGCGGTGGCCACCGCGATCGACGCCGCGCCGGCCGACGCGTCGGTGAGCCCGGCCCGGGCCTCGTCCACCGCCCGGCCGGCCGCGTCCAGCAGCGCCTCGGCCGCCCGTACCCGGACCGCCAGTTCGCCGACCCGCTGGATCACCAACGGGTCCTCGGCGGCGGACTCGACGCCGGACCCGACGCCGCTCTCGACCCACGGCCGCGCCTCGGTGCGCACGAACTCGACCGCCTCGTTCAGCGCTCCGCCGGCGATGCCGACGTCGATCGCGGCGTGCAGCAGTTGAGCCGTCGCGCCGTGCACCTGCGGGCCCTCGAATGTCAGGTGGTACGGCACGACCCGCCCGGCGGGCACCGGTACGTCGTTCAGCCGTACCGTGCCGCTCGCCGTGGTGCGCTGCCCCATCCCGGCCCAGTCGTCGATCACCGCCAGCCCCGGTGTGCCCCACGGCACGTACGCCACGTAGAGCTTGCGGTCCTCCCCCCTCGCCAGCACCGGGATCCAGTCGGCGAACAGCGCACCCGTGCTGTACTGCTTGACGCCGCGCAGCAGGAAGCCGCCGCACACGCCGGGCAGGAGCCGGGTCCGGTAGTCCTGCGCGTGTGTCGCGCCCGCCTCCGACTGCGCGCTGCCGAACCGCTTGCCGGCCAGCACCTCGCCGAAGAAGAACTCCTGCTGCGCCGGGCTGCCCTGCTGCCGCAGCACGTCCACGTCGACGATGTGGTCCTGCGGGATCTGGGCCAGGTTCGGATCGGCGGAGGCGAGGCGCCGGAACACCTCGGCGAGGGTACGGGCGCTGACGTCGGCGCCACCGAAGGCGCGGGGCACCGTGATGCCCAGCAGGCCGCTGTCGGACAGCCTGTCCAGTTCCCGGCCGGGCAGCCGTCGCTCGGCATCGCGCGCACCGGCCTCCACGGCGAACTCCTCCGCCAGCGCGGCGGCGAGCGCCAGTGCCTCGGTGTCGTCGGCGACGACGTGGGCGCTGCGCCGTCCACATGCGACGGGCGCGGTCGCTTCCAGTGTCATGCGTGGCCCTCCTCCAGCCGGTACGTTGCTTGGAACGCATACTAAGCCGGTAGGATCCATCGGGTAAACATGTCTTTCCGGTACGCTCGCCGTCGCCGCGGATCGACGGCATCAACCCGCGCCGCTACCGGCGACCCGCCGCCCCGACGGCCGAGCACCCGGACCCGGCCGAGCACCCCGACCCGGCCATTCATCCGTCCCGACCCGGCCGCGCACCCCGACAGTGACCTGGATGGGCCGTGACCTGCCGATCGTCGGCCGGCCCGCGCCGCGTCCGGACCGATCGGCCAGGACCCGGAGTGACGCAGACCGCTGTGCGGGTACCCCGCCGGGTGCACGCTGGGCGATATGGCGCACGCTTGTCGTCCGGCCAGTTCGGGATTGAGGATTCAGGCATGGAGAATCGCACCACCCTCGTCGAGGACCTCATGCAGCGGTTCCCGCACGTGCCGCGAGAGGCCGTCATCAAGGAAGACCTGCTGCGCGGCGGGCTGGCGTTCGACGACTCGGCCCTCTCGGACAACGAGGACGGCGAGGTCAAGCCCAAGTCGTACTTCATCTTCTCGTTCGACCACCGGACCCTCCCCGAGTTGGGTACCGCCGCCCTGCGCCGGCCGCCCGAAGAGATCGTGCTGACCGGCGGCCCGTACGATCTGCGCCGCACCGTGGTCTCGGTGCGCGTCAATCCGGAGTCGCCCTACCAGGTGAAGGCGGACGACGACGGGGCGCTGCGGCTGTTCCTGGACGGCCGACCGATCGCCGACGTCGGCCTGCCGCCGATGCCGGAGTACTACCGGCACCGCCTCTCCGGCGGCAAGTCGGTGATGGAGATCGCGCCGACGATCCAGTGGGGCTACCTGATCTACCTGACGGTCTTCCGGGTCTGCCAGTACTTCGGCGCCAAGGAGGAGTGCCAGTACTGCGACATCAACCACAACTGGCGCCAGCACAAGGCCGCCGGCCGGCCGTACACCGGGGTCAAGCCGGTCGACGAGGTGCTCGAGGCGATGGAGATCATCGACCGGTACGACACCTCCGGGATCTCGAAGGCGTACACGCTCACCGGCGGCAGCGTCACCTCGAAGGTGGACGGGCTGGCCGAGGCGGACTTCTACGGCAGGTACGCGGAGGCGATCGAGCAGCGCTTCCCGGGCCGGTGGATCGGCAAGGTCGTCGCGCAGGCGCTACCCAGGGCCGACGTGCAGCGGTTCCACGACTACGGGATCCAGATCTACCACCCGAACTTCGAGGTCTGGGACAAGCGGCTGTTCGAGTTGTTCTGTCCCGGCAAGGAGCGGTACGTGGGCCGCGCCGAGTGGCACCGGCGCATCCTGGACTCCGCCGAGGTCTTCGGCCCGAGGAACGTGATCCCGAACTTCGTCGCGGGCGTCGAGATGGCCAAGCCGTTCGGGTTCACCACGGTGGACGAGGCCATCGCCTCCACGACCGAGGGCCTGGAGTACTTCATGTCCCGGGGCATCACTCCCCGGTTCACCACCTGGTGCCCGGAGCCGACCACGCCGTTGGGGCGTACCAATCCGCACGGTGCGCCGCTGGAGTACCACATCCGGTTGCTGGAGGCGTACCGGGCGACGATGGACGCCCACGGCCTGTCCAGCCCGCCCGGGTACGGTCCGCCCGGCGCCGGCAACGCGGTGTTCTCGGTGAGCTCGTTCATGGACAGCCTGCCCGCCGCCGGGGAGCCGGCGGCCACACCGGTCCGACCCCGGGTCGGACCCGCCTGACGGGTCGGTCGGCCCCCGGCGGGGCCGACCGCGGCAGCCGGGCCCGGCATCACAGAGCGGAGCCCGGCCGTCAGGGAGCGGGGCGTGCGGCGCGCTTCGCCGGCGCCGGCGGGCGTACCAGCCTGACCTCCCCCGTCGCCTCGTAGTCCCACAGCCGCCCGGCGTACGGGTTGCGTGCCGCCCGGCGGTACACCCGGAACTCCACCTGCGCACGCAGGCTCTCCGCCGTGTAGCCGAGTTCGTAGAGGACCGGTGGGTCCTGCGGATCCTCGACATCGATCGAGACAGTGCGGCCGTCGAGCGGGCCGCCGTGCAGCAGTGCCCTGACACTAGGCATTGATCAACTCCCCGGCGCTCCGCCTTCAGCCTGGGGTGCGCGGCGGCCGGCCGTGGTCCGTCCGATCCGGGGTCAACCTGGAGAGTGAACGCCGAAGACCGCGCAGCCGCCACGCGTTGACAGGCGCGAGGGGCGTCGCCACACTGGTTGGTGAGTACTCACTAACCACCGCACCAGTAGCCCACCGCTCACGACATGCCGCTCACGACATGCCCGCCCACGACACGCCCGCCCACGACACGCCCGCCCACGACATGGAGGCCCCTCCCATGACTGCCGACTCCGCCCGCAGCGCGCCCCCGGCACCACGCCCGACCCGCGAGTCCCGCGTCCAACGGATCGGCAACGGCGTCGTCCGCTTCCTGCTCCGCTCGCCGCTGCACGGCGTGTTGAGCCGGCGCCTCCTCGTCGTCACCGTGACCGGGCGCCGGACCGGCAGGACCTACCGGGTTCCGGTGGGCTACGTGGAGCACGACGGGGCGCTGCTCATCGGGGCCGGTGGCGCGTGGCGGCGCAACCTGCGCCCGGGCGAACCGGTGTCCGTACGGCTGCGCGGGCGCGACCGCCTGGCCGACGCCGAGGTGATCACGAACGAGGAGCGGGCCGCCGACCTGTACCGGCCGATCCTGCGCGGCAACCCGGTGCACGGCCGGTTCGCCGGCATCGGCATCGAGCCGGACGGCGGACCGAACCGCGCCGACCTGCGCCAGGCGCTGGCCCGCGGGGTCGCGGTCGTCCGCCTCGTGCCGCGCTGACGAGCCCCCGGCCCCTCACGAGTCCAGCAGCGCGCGGATCCGGGCGGCCAGATCGGCGGGCGGATCGGCGACCTCGAACAGCTTGTCCCGGCTGGTCCTGCCGGCCCGGAGCGTCACGTCGGCCGCCCTGAGCCCCAGGGCCGCCGCCACCGCGCGCAGCGCCATCTCGGTGGCCCGGCCATCCACGGCCGGCGCGTTGACCGCGACCACCACGGCCGGGCCATAGCGACCCTGATAACCGCCGCCCACCCGGGTGTTCACGGCGCCCGGCCGAACCCGTACCGGAACCACCAACACGCCACCCGCGGCCGGCCCCGGACTCACCGTGCCACCCTGGGAAGCCGCCGCGCCGCCCTTCGGGGCTGCCGCCCGACCGCTCGCCGCCCGGCCGCTCGCCACCCGGCCGCTCGCCACTCGGTCCGCCGCCACCCGGTCCGCCGCCACCCGGTCCGCCGCCACTCGGTCCGCCGCCACCCGGTCCGCCGCTGCCCCATGCTCGGCCGCCAGGTCCTTCGCCGCCCGGTTCTTCGCCACCCTGCCCCGCGCCACGGCCCCATTCTGGCCCGGGCCGCGGCCGGGCCATCGCGGGCACGGCCGCTCGCCGCCCGGCGCCACACCACCGGCCGTCCCGTCCAAGCCGGTCGATTCCCCGCATTGACGACCGCCGGGAACTTTTCTGGCGGCCGAGCCGACCATCTCTGTCGGGATGTGCGGCACCGGCGAAGCCCACGTAGCTGGCGCGTGGACGGGCGCCGCCGCACGCCCGGCCCACCGGCCCGCGGTTTCCATCCGCTGCCGGACCACCGGAAGATCACGAAAGGACAACAATGAACCGGACACTGCGCGGCGGGCTGACGATCGGCGCCGCGTCGCTGATCGGCGTACTCGCCACCGCCGGAGTCGCCCAGGCCCACGTGACCGTCAATCCGAACCAGGCCAGCCAGGGTGGCTACACCAGGATCGCCTTCCGGGTACCCACCGAGAGCGACACCGCGTCGACCACGAAGCTCCAGGTCAACCTGCCCACCGACCAGCCGATCGCCTCGGTGTCGATCGCGCCGGTACCCGGCTGGACGGGCACTATGATCAAGACCAAGCTGCCCAAGCCGATCACCAGCGACGACGGCGAGGTCACCGAGGCGGTGACCGAGATCACCTGGACCGCGAACTCGGCCGACACCGCGATCAAGCCCGGCCAGTTCCAGGAGTTCCCGGTGTCGCTCGGCCCGCTGCCGAAGACCGGTTCGATCACGTTCAAGGCGCTCCAGACGTACTCGGACGGCACCATTGTCCGGTGGATCGACCTGACCCAGCCCGGCCAGGCGGAGCCCGAGAACCCCGCGCCCGTCCTGACCCTGACCCCGGCCTCCGCCGACTCCGACGCCGGGGTGACCTCGCAGGCGCCCGGCGCGCCGCAGGCCAATTCGGCCAGTGGTACCTCATCGGGCACGGCGGCGCTCACAACTGGCATCATCGGCGCGGTACTCGGACTCGCCGGCTTGATCCTCGGCGGGCTGGCGTACGTGAAGACTCGTAGAGCCGGGTGAGAGCTACCGTGGTCGGGAGCTGGAAGTGGCACCCGACCCCGGAACCGGGTCAGCGAACAGCGTGTCGGTGCATGGTCAAGGAGGGCGGATCGGGTGTCGAAGAGTAGCCGGCAGGCTCAGCAACGGGCACGGGAGGCGCTGGAGGCCCAGCGCAAGGCGGAGCGTGCACGCCGGCAGCGGTTCACGATCGCCGGCTCCGCGGTGCTGGTGGTCGTCGTGGTGCTGGGGATCCTCATCGGCGTCAAGCTCACGGGCGGAAAGACCCAGGCTCCCTCGGCGGCCTCCGCGCTGGCGGCCTCCGACGTGGTGGGCCCGCTGACCACGGTTCCGGCGAGTGCCCTGGAGCAGGTCGGCATGGGCAAGGTCACCACCCTGCCGAGCATGACGACCGGCCAGCCGCTGCTGAGCGACGGCGGCAAGCCGTTGATCGTGTACGTCGGCGCGGAGTACTGCCCGTACTGCGCCGCCGAGCGCTGGGCCATGGTCCAGGCGCTCAGCCGCTTCGGCACGTTCACCAACCTGGGCCAGACCCACTCCTCCTCGACCGACGTGTTCCCGAACACGGCCACGCTGTCGTTCCACGGTTCCAGCTACACCAGCCAGTACATCGTGTTCCAGGGCGTCGAGACGGAGACCAACCAGCAGCAGGGCAACGGGTACGCGCCGCTGGACAAGCCGACCTCCCAGCAGCAGTCCCTGCTGAACAAGTACGACGCGGCGCCGTACGTGCCGTCCGACGCGGCCGGGTCGATCCCGTTCATCGACTTCGCCAACAAGGCGGTGGTCTCCGGCGCCTCGTACAGCCCGCAGCTGCTGGCCGGCAAGACGCCCGCCCAGATCGCGGCGGCCCTGTCCAACCCGTCCGACCCGATCGCGCAGGCGGTCGACGGCACCGCGAACGCGTTCACCGCCATGCTGTGCCAGCTGACGAACGGGCAACCGGGCAACGTCTGCACCAGTTCCGCGGCGACCACGTACCAGAGCAAGCTCCATGTCAACAACTGAGCGCACCGGGCGGTCGGCGGTACCCGCGCCGGCCGCTCCGCCGCGCTGGCCGGCCGTCACCACCCTGGTGCTCGGCGTGCTCGGCCTGGCGGTAGCGATCTACCTGACTCTTGAGCACTACACGTCCTCGACCACGCTGGCCTGCCCCGAGACCGGCGTGATCAACTGCCAGAAGGTCACCACCAGCGCCGAGTCCAGCGTGTTCGGCATCCCGGTGGCGCTGCTCGGCCTGATCTTCTTCGTCGTCATGCTCCCCCTGTGCCTGCCGGCCGCGTGGCGCTCAGCGCGGCCGGAGGTGCGCTGGGGGCGGCTGGCGTTCGCGCTGGTCGGCGTCGGGTTCGTGATCTACCTGGTGTACACCGAGCTGTTCACCCTGGACGCGATCTGCCTCTGGTGCACGGCGGTCCACGTGATCACCGTGCTGCTGTTCGCCGTCGTCGCGATGGGGACGGCGACCGTGACGACCGGTGACTGACCGGCATCGGTGCCCGAGCCGGGGTGTCGCGGGGAACTTCCCGGGGTGCGGCGGCGACTAACCAGACGTGACGATCAAGCCCGAACCGCCGGTACGTCCGGGCCGGCGCGGCCCATGGCCGGCCCGGCTCACCGCATCCGCCACCATGATCATCGTGGTGGTACTCGCGGCGGCCTCCCCCGCCTGGGCGCACTCCCGCCTGGAACACACCGACCCGGCGGACGGATCCACGGTCACGGCTCAGATGTCGACGGTTACCCTGACGTTCAACGAGATGGTCCGGGGGCAGTTCACGACCGTGGTGGTCACCGGCCCCGGCAAGGTCTCCTACAGCGAGGGTCATGTGCAGGTGATCGACAACGACGTGCACCAGAAGGTGTACGCACTGCACTCGGGGGGTTACACGGTGGCCTGGCGGGCGATCTCCGCGGACGGCCACCCGGTGGAGGGTCAGTTCCACTTCACCGTCGCGCTGCCGCCCGGCCAGGAGCCGACCGCCGACCCGCCCGCCAGCCCGGTGGCCGCGTCGCCGGGAACCGGCGAGTCCCACCGGCTCTGGCTGTGGGGCGGCGCGGCGGTGGTGGTCATCGTCGTCGCGGTGCTCGCGGTGGCGCTGACCCGCCGGCGGACGGTGAGCGGACGGTGAGCATGGATCCCGACCAAGCCACCCCGGACGCGGTCACTCCCGACGGCGCCGCCCCGAACGGTGCCGCCGCCCTGGCAACCGCCGGCCCGACGACCGCCGGCCCAACCACCGCCGGCCCGGCCGGCGCCAGCCCAACGAGCGCCGGCCCGCGCTGGTGGCTGCCGGTGGCGGTCGGCATCGCGGCCCTCGCCGTCCTGGTGCTGGCGCTGGAGGGCGGCCACGGGCTCAACGCCACGACCATCACCGGGCTGCCCGACCCCGGACTCTTCGTCGACTGGGCGCTCCCGGTGGTCACCGTCGTCATCGAGGCGCTCGGGACGCTGACCGTCGGCCTGTGCGTCACCGCCGCGTTCCTGCTGCCGGGCAAGGAGCGGACCGTCGGCCCGCAGGGCTACCGGCTGCTGCGCCTGGCCACCGGGTCCGCGCTGGTCTGGACGGTCGCCAGCCTGGCGCTGCTCGTTCTCAGCGTCTCCGACCTGCTCGGCCAGCCGCTGTCCCGGCTCGGCCCGGAGAGCGTGTACAGCTTCGCTCTGTCCGTGTCCCAGGGACAGGCCCTGCTGGTACAGGCCGGCATGGCGCTGGTACTGGCGATCCTGACCCGGGTCGGGCTGTCCCGGACCAATGCGGCCTGCTGCGCGGTGCTCGCGGTGGTCGCCGTGTTGCCGCCCGCCTTCACCGGCCACGCCGCCGGCGCCGGTAACCACCAGATCGCGGTGACCAGCCTCGCCCTGCACGTCGGCTCCGCCGCGCTGTGGGTGGGCGGGCTCGCCGCGCTGCTCCTGCTGCGCCGCAGCAGGCTGCTGGCCGGCGCGGCCGCCCGGTACAGCCGGCTCGCCCTGTTCTGCTGGGTGGCGGTGGCGGTCAGCGGGGTGGCCAACGCGTGGGTCCGGCTGGGCGCGTTCGACCAGTTGTGGCGCTCCAGTTACGGGGTACTGGTGCTCGGCAAGCTGGCCGCCCTGGTCCTGCTCGGCGGGATCGGGGCGGCACACCGCACCCGTACGCTGCCCGCCCTGCGCGCCGGAGGACGCCGGGCGTTCTGGCGCCTCGCCGGCGGGGAGATGGTCGTCTTCGGGGCGACGTTCGGCCTGGCGGTGGCGCTGTCCCGCAGCCCGACCCCGGTGGCGACCAACCCGGTCGACTCCGACCCCGTGGTGGACATCCTCGGCTTCGCCATGCCGCCGGCGCCGAGCCTGACCACCATGGTCACCCATGTGCTGCCCGACATGTTCTTCCTGACCGTCACCATCAGCGGCATCCTGGCCTACCTGGTCGGCGTATGGCGGCTGCGCCGGGCCGGGCACCACTGGCCCTGGGCTCGCACGATCAGCTGGCTGGCCGGCATGCTGCTGCTGGCCGCGGTGACCAACCTCGGCGTGGCCCGGTACGCGTACGTGCTGTTCAGCGTCCACATGGCTCAGCACATGGTGCTGTCGATGCCGGTACCGATCCTGCTCGTCGGTGGCGCCCCGATCACCCTGGCGCTGCGTGCCATGCGCCGGCCGACCGACCCCGATGTGCGGGGCGCCCGTGACTGGCTACTGATCATCCTGCACAGCCGGGTGATGAAGGTGCTCACGCAGCCGCTGGTCGCTCTGGCCATCTACATCGCCAGCCTGTACGGGCTGTACCTCAGCGGCCTGCTCGGCACGCTGATGCGCTACCACCTCGGGCACCTGGCGATGCTCACGCACTTCGTGCTCTCCGGGTACCTGCTGTTCTGGGCGCTCATCGGCATCGACCCCGGCCGGCGCCCGCTCCCGCAGCCGGTGCTGGTCCTGATCCACTTTGCCGCCATGATCTTCCATGCCTTCTTCGGCGTGATCCTGCTCCAGTCGAACACGGTCATCGCGCCCGACTGGTACTCGTCGGTCCATCCGAGTTGGGCGCCGAGCCTGATCGCCGATCAGCACCTGGGCGCCGGCATCGCGTGGGCGTTCGGCGAGATCCCGGCCGCGATCGTGTTCGGCATCCTGGTGATGCGCTGGATCCGTTCCGACGAACGGGAACAGGTCCGGCTCGACCGGGCGGCCGACCGCGCGCAGGCCGCCGGCGAAGAGGACGAGCTGGCGCGGTACAACGCGTTCCTGCAACGGGCCGCGCAGGCCGACGCCCGTCGCGGCGGAGCGCCCTGACGGGAGCGGCGCGCCGGCGGCGGGTCAGGCCATCGATCGGGTTGCGGGTCAGGCCACGCCGCGGTCGCGCGCCCGTGCCCCCCGGGCATCCGGCGCCACAGCCCGGCGCAGGTGCACGACGTTCTCCCCGGACGGGTCCAGCCTCCAGCGTGGGGCACCCCGCCGCCAGCCGGTACCCACCGGAGGGTCCTGGTTCAGCGAGGGACGGCACAGCGCCACGACGATGCCGTACCCGATCAGGAGCAGCGCGTGGCTGGCCAGCCGGCTCGGCGCCACCGTGCCGTCGACCAGGTCACCGAGGCTCATCAGGGTGAGGACCCCGACGAACGCGGTCAGGGTCGGCACGACACCGGCCGGACGGCTGCGCCGCCACGCGATGAACAGGAACCCGGCGCCCACCGCGAGGTTCCACGCCGCGGACTCGTGCACCAGATGGTCGACGCTCGCACCCTCCATCCGGCCGTCGCCGTACCCGGCCATCGCACCGCTCATCGCGGGCCCGGCCATCTGCGCCACGCCGAGCAGCACCTGCCCGGCGCCGACCGCGCCGAGCAGCACCCGCAGCACGGGGGCCCACCTGGTCCGGCGGCGCGTGGGGGCCGCGTCGAGCACACTGTCCGGCACCCCGGGCACGGAGGCCACCGGCCCCACCCGGGCCAACCGGGTGACCGCCGCCGCATCCTCGTACCACTGCCGGCACTCGGCGCAACCGCCGAGGTGGGCGTCCACCAGCGGAGCCTGGTCGGGGTCTTCCTCACCGTCCAGCCGCGCCGACAGCGCCTCCCGCCACTGACCGCATCCCATATTGGACAGGTCGCCGGGCGGGGCCTGCTGGTTCCCGGGCCGCCCCCGGAAAATCGGGCTAGGTAGGCAGGCTACGGTTGCGGCATGGTCGGGTCCGGGTACGACGACGAAACGATCACGAATGCCGCCCTGGCCGCCCGGGACGGCGATCGCGCGGCCGCCACGGCCTTCGTCGAGCTGACCCAGCGGCACGTGCACCGGTTTCTGGGGCACCTCGCGGACGCTCGCGACGTCGAGGATCTGGCCCAGGAGACCTACCTGCGGGCGATGTCCGGGCTGCGCGGCTTCGCCGCCCGGTCCTCGGCGCGCACCTGGTTGCTGTCCATCGCCCGCCGGGTCGCGGCCGACCACGTCCGGACCGCGTCGCGCAGCCCCCGGACCAGCCCACTGGAGGGCCGGGAGGTCGACGCCGAGGCCGTGGCCGTGCGGATCACCGGCGCTTTCGAGGACGCCGTGCTGCTCCAGCACCTGCTGGCCGACCTCGACCGGGATCGGCGCGAGGCGTTCGTCGCGACGCAGGTGCTGGGCTTGAGCTACGCCGACGCGGCCGAGGTGTGCGGCTGCCCGATCGGCACCATCCGGTCCCGCGTCGCCCGGGCGCGGGAGGATCTCGTGACCGCGTTGGGCGACGGCCGGCACGCGGGCCGCGGAAACACGGCGACATAGCATCGCGACGCAGCGCACCGCGACGCAGGACGGGTTGACCCGACTGCCTAAGGTGTTGCTCGTGATCGCGACGACCACACGATCCGCGACCGGTGACGGCCGCGGAGGCAAACGACTGGCGACCCCCGCACGGCTGCGACTCACCGCCCTGTCGGTCGTGCTCCTCGCGGCGGCGCTGCTCACGGTGACCACCGCCGGCATGGTCCGGATGCGCCATCAGGTCACGGTCATCGGTGAACAGGCGGCTCCGCAGGCGGCCACCGCCTCCGACCTGTACCTCGCACTCAGCGACCTCGACGCCCAGGTGGCCCGCCTCATCATGGTCGGCGACTCGGACGAGCTGTCCGACGACCGGCTCGACGCCCTGCTCACGTACCAGCAGCGCAGCGCCGAGGTGGACGCGGACCTCTCGCGGGCGCTGAACGCCGCCACCACCCCGGCCACCCGCTCCCGTCTCGGCACGCTCGCCACCCAGCTGGCCCTGTACCGGCAGCTGGCCTGGCAGGCGCTCGCCGTCCAGGACCAGGCGACCGACCAGCTACCGGGCCGGCCACCCGCCGACACCCTCGGGTACTACTCCCGGGCCACCACGCTGCTGCACGCCGATCTGCTGCCCACGGCCAAGGCGCTGCGCGCGGCGAGCCAGGCCACGCTCGACCGCAGCTATGCGGAGCAGCGCACCACCATGTGGTGGGGCGCCGGGCTCACGCTGCTGTTCGGCGCGGCCGGCCTGATTCTGCTCGTGACGATGCAGTGGCGGCTGGCCCGGCGCTTCCGCCGGCTGGTCAACCCGGCGCTGCTGCTGGCGACGCTGGCCACCGCCGGGCTGGTCGTCGCGGCCGGCGTGGTGTTCGTGAGCGTGACCGATCGGCTGGACACCGCGCAGCGCACAAGCTTCGGCCCGTTCCTGTCGCTCACGGCGGCGCAGGCGGTCAGCTACGACGCGGCCGGGGACACCAGCCGGTACCTCATCTCCGCCGACCCCGCCGACGTCCAGCGCGACCTGACCACGAAGTCGCGGTGCCTCGTCGACGGCGGCGGGTGCGGCACCGGTGACGACCTCGCCGCCGGGCTGGGCGACGTCGCCGCGATACCGGGCGGCACCGGGCCCGACGTCCTGGACCGCTGGAAGGCCTACCAGCGCGACCACGACCAGATCGTGGCGCTGGCCGGCGCCGGCCGGCTCAGCTCCGCGGTGGACCGGCTCACCGGCATCGCCCGGGGAGACGCCACGTTCGACTTCTTCTACTACGACAGCGCGGTCAGCCAGATCACGGCCAGCCGCAAGGCCAGCTTCGACCACGCCGTCGCCGGCGCTCGCGGCGAACTGTCCGGCTGGACCGTGATCCCCGCGGTACTGATGGGATCGGTCATGCTCCTGGTGTTGCTCGGGGTGCGTCCCAGGCTCGCCGAGTACCGCTGATCGCGTCGCGGTCCGCGGGAAGCGGGCCGCGGCGAGGGACAGCCGTCGTGACGATCACCACAGGCGCCTCCCCGGTGAGGGCCGCGTGCCGGGCTGATCCGGCCGCGAGGCAGACTTCACCTGACGGCTCGGGGTCGCCGCCATGCGATCACCGTGCCGTCACCGTGAGAATCCGGTTCTGGGAGGGCACGTGAGCTACTCGTTCCTGAGTCACCTGGAGTGTTCGCGCACTGGTACGACCTATGACGCCGACACCGTGCAGGGGCTCAGCGCCGACGGCGCTCCCCTGCTGGCCCGGTACGACCTGGACGGGGTGGCCGCCGCGGTCAGCCCGGCCGAGATCGCCTCCCGGCCGCCGACGCTGTGGCGCTACCACGAGGTGCTGCCGGTACGCGACGAGGCGAACGTGATCACCATGGGCGAGGGGATGACGCCGCTGATCCCCCTGTCCACGTACGGCGCGAAGATCGGGGTGCCCAGTCTGCTGATGAAGGACGAGGGCGTCATCCCCACCGGCACGTTCAAGGCCCGGGGCGCGGCCGTGGGCGTGTCCCGCGCCGCCGAGCTGGGGGTACGCGGCGTCGCCATGCCCACCAACGGCAACGCCGGTTCAGCCTGGGCCGCGTACGCCGCCCGGGCCGGGCTGGCCAGCCTGATCGCCATGCCGCTGGACGCCCCGCAGATCACCCGGGTGGAGTGCGTGGTGGCCGGTGCGGAGCTGTATCTGGTCGACGGCCTGATCGGCGACGCCGGGCGGCTGATCGCCGAGGCGGTCGCGGCGCGGGGCGGCTACCAGGAGGTGTCCACCCTCAAGGAGCCGTACCGGCTGGAGGGCAAGAAGACCATGGGGTACGAGATCGCCGAGCAGCTCGGCTGGCGGGTACCCGATGTCATCTGCTACCCGGCCGGCGGCGGTGTCGGCCTGATCGGCATCTACAAGGCGCTGCTGGAGATGCGCGCCCTCGGTTGGATCCCGGACCAGTTGCCCCGGCTCGTCGCGGTGCAGGCCGAGGGCTGCGACCCGATCGTGCGGGCCTTCAAGTCCGGGGCGAAGACCAGCGAGCCGGTCGCGAACGCGAGCACGGTCGCGTTCGGCATCACGGTACCCAAGGCCCTGGGCGACTTCCTGGTTCTCGACGCGGTCCGGTCCACCGGCGGCACGGCGGTCGCGGTCAGCGACCCGGCCCTGCTGGCCGAGCAGCACATCCTGGCGGCCCAGGAGGGCACGTTCATCTGCCCGGAGGGTGCCGCCTGCCTGGCCGCGGTGCGGCAGTTGCGGGATTCCGGCTGGCTCGCCGAGCGCGACCGGGTGCTGGTGCTCAACACCGGAGCGGGGCTCAAGTACCCGCAGACGGTCCCGGTCGACGTGCCGACCCTGTCACGCGACGGCCACCTCCCGCCCGCCGCCGCGGCCTGAGACGCTCCCCCGGCCGGCCCATCTCCCCTGGCCCGCCAGCCCGGCCGGCCCAGTTTCGCTGGCCGGCCGGGCTGGCGGGTGTCAGTGGCCGGTGCAGGTGACCGGGGGCGCCGGGTTGCTGCCGCTGACGGTACCCAGGAAGCCGACCACCC